>DASXJJ010000053.1:0-18721 GCA_036497465.1 Pseudonocardia sp.
GCCTGCACCAGCAGCTCGTCGGCCCCGGCCAGCACCGGATCCACCGACCACTCCCGGCGGAGCTCCCCGGCCCGGTCGGGCCCGGCCACCCGGGACACCGTCACCCGTGCCCGTCCGGTCGCCCGCGCCCGGTACCGCGCCAGGTCGGCCAGCACCGCGGGCCCGGGCGGGCGCGCGCAGAGCAGCCCCAGCCCGCGCTCGGCCGCCGCGTCCGCCCCGGCCGGGGAACCGGTGGCCCACCACAGCCGGCCGCGCAGGCCGGGGGCCGGGGGGACCAGCGTCGGGCCGTCCAGCAGCGCGCACAGCCGGTCCAGCACGGCGAGCGCGTCGCCGTGCCGCGCGGAGTGGTCCGTCCCGAACTCGGCCGACGCCCTCGGGTCCGAGCCGGCGCCGAGACCCAGCCGCAGCCGCCCGCCGCTCAGCGCGTCCAGCACGGCGGCGTCCTCGGCCAGCCGGTGCGGGTGCTCCAGCGGGGCGGCGACCACCGCGGTGCCCAGCGCGATCGTCGAGGTGTGCTCGGCCACCGCGGCGAGCAGCAGCAGTGGCGAGGGCAGCCAGCCCGCCGACGGACGGCCGTGGTGCTGGGCCACCCAGAACGAGTCGTAGCCGAGGCGCTCGGCGGCGACGGCGAGCCGCACGGTCTCCCGGTAGGCCTCGGCGGGCCGGGAGCCACCGACGACGTGGGTGAAGTAACCCAATCGCATCGGTGCAGATTAGCCCGTGCTGTGGTGCGACTATGACGCCGGGTACGTCATCGATCACGGACCGTGGGAGGGGTCGCGCGGTCTCCGCTGCTGTCTCCGCCGTTCGAGGTGGCCGTGCCGTCCGGGGTGGCCGTGCCGTCCGGGGAGGCCGTGGGGAACGGCTTGCTGCACATCCGCACCGTGGTGCCCGCGCCGCTGCTGCGGATCTCCAGCTCGTCGCAGAACGAGTGCGCCAGCCACAGCCCGCGCTTGGCGTCGGTGGTCGGGTCCGGCGGCAGCCACCCCGCGAACGAGTCGCCGATCCCCGGCCCCAGGTCGGCCACCTCGCACACCATGCGGTGCGGCTCCATCCAGACCCGCAGGGTGCCCAGGCCGTAGGCGTGGTCGACGACGTTCGTGGTGGCCTCGTTGACCGCGTGCACGAACATCACCGTGTCCATCAGGTCCAGCCCCGCGCCCCGGCCGAGCGCGGACACCGCCTGGCGCGCGTCGGCCAGCGCGGCCTCGGTGACCACCTGCGCGTGCAGCAGGTTGTCCGGCTCGGCCAGCGGTACGGCGTCGAGCTGCCGCCACAGCGCCGACGGCGGCAGGTAGTCGAGGTTCTCCCGGCTGCCCTCGGCGTGCGTGACCTGCGGGTGGCAGCGCCGGCCCTCGTCGAGCAGGTCCTCGCCGACGAGCCCGGTGTGGTACGCGCAGATCAGCCAGGCCGGGTGCTGGGACAGCACCTCGTTCAGCACCGCCTCGTAGCGGATCCAGCCGGACGCGCCGTCCGCGCGCGCCTCGGTGACGAACGGCTCGCCGAGCACCCGGACCTGCCGGCCGTCGACCGCGAACCCGTCGACCGCCTCGTACACGTCGCGCAGCACCCTGGCCGGATGGCGGAACCACTCCTCGCTGGTGACGAAGTGCGCCTGCTCGGTCGACCGCGGGGCCAGCGTCTCGTGCAGCAGGGCGATGTTGTCGGTGCCGCCGATGCAGAGCACGGCTTCCCCGGCGGCCACCCCGTTGTCCACGAACGGGGTGACGGCGGCGACGAACTCGTCGGCGCTCGCGTACGGGAGCATCTGGTGGATCAGGCCACCAGGCGGGTGCGGACCTCGGGGGTTCGGACAGCTCGCTGACATGTCGGGACGTCCTCGTTGGCCGGTGCGCGGTGGGTGCCGCCACCGGGGACCGATACGGGCGGTACGTCGCGCGGCCGATCCGGTGGAAGCGCCCTCTTACCGCGGGTACCCACGGTTAAACATCGCGCACCGTCCGCGCACGGGCCCGGGGCCTTGTGACGTGACACACATGATGGGACGCTCGACGTACATCAAGTCGGGGGCATCGGGGCCACACCATGGGCGAATGTGAGCCGAGGAACTTCCTGCAGCCGTGTCTGCTGCTGCTGCTGCGAGAACGGTCAGATCACGGTTACGACCTGCTGGCGCGGCTGCGCGAGCTGCACGTGGCGGAGGGGGATGCGGGGGCGGTCTACCGGGCGCTGCGCGGGCTGGAGCGGCACGGGCTGGTGCGGTCGAGCTGGCAGACATCGGCCGCCGGCCCGGCCCGGCGCACCTACAGCCTCACCCAGGCCGGTCTCGACGACCTCGATCGGCAGGCGGTGCTGCTGGAGGCCACCCACGAGACGCTGCACGTCTTCCGCGGCCGCTACCGGGGGCTCGCCGGCGCCCGTGGCCACCCGATGGCCGCGGCGAGTCCCGTGCCGAACGGGGTGGTCGCCGTGAACGGACACCACCATCCGGCCAGCCCAGGGGAGGGCCAGGACCATGTCGAGGGCAGCACAGCACACCGCAACGGTGCCGCCGAGCCGGACGAGCGAGGCCTTCGCCCGCCGCTCGGGGCCGTCCACCGCGCTGGCCGATGACGCCGAGGCCATCGCCGCGACCTGCCACGCGATGGCCCGCGCGTTCCACCGGGGCGGCCGGCTGCTGGCGTTCGGCTCGGCCGGCTCGGTCACCGACGCAGCCCACGTGGTGGTGGAGTTCGTGCATCCGGTGATCATGGGCAAGGGTGCGCTGCCTGCCGTCGCGCTGACCGGCCCCGGGCTGGCCGGGGAGCTCGCGCTGGTCGCCGAGCCCGCCGACATCGCGCTGGCCGTCTGCGCCGACGTGACCGGCGACGCGGACCGGGAGGTCGCCGCCGCGCTGGCCGAGGCCCGCGCGCGGGGGCTGCTCACGGTGGCCCTGCTCGGCGGCGACGGCGGGCGGGTGGTCCGCGACGGCCTGGCCGACCATCCGCTGGTGGTGGCCTCGGCCGACCCGCTGGTGGTCACCGAGGTGCAGGTGACGACCTACCACGTGCTGTGGGAGCTGGTGCACGTGTTCCTGGACCGGCCGGGGCTGCTGTCATGACCGCCGACGCCTGCGGCACCGGCCCGGACCCGGTGTGCATCACCTGCTCCGACCAGGCCGTGCCGGTTCGGGTCACCGAGCTGCGCGCCGACGAGCTGGCCCTGGTCACCACGGAGGCGGGCACCGAGGAGGAGGTCAGCGTGGCGCTGGTGGAGGCGGGCGTCGGCGACGTGCTGCTGGTGCACGCCGGCGAGGCGATCGCCCGGGTGGACCCGCGATGAGCGGCGTCGAGTCGCTGTACCCGTTCCTGTACGACGAGCCCGACCGGGGCACCGGGGCGGAGGCGCTGGCCGGGGTGCTCGCCGAGGTGGCCCGGTCAACCCGGGACAAGGTCGCCGAGATCGGCAGGGTACGCGCGGCGCTGCTGGCCGCCGACGGTCCCCGGATCGCCGCCTGTGCCACCGCGATGGCCGAGCGGTTCGCCGCCGGCGGGCGCCTGTACAGCTTCGGCAACGGCGGCAGCAGCACCGACGCCGAGGCGCTGGCCGGCTGCTTCCGGCACCCGCCGCGCGGAGCGGGGCTGCCGGCGTTCGCGCTGACCAGCGACGTGGCCACGCTGACCGCGCTGGCCAACGACGTGTCCTTCGAGGTCGTCTTCGCCCGGCCGCTGGCCGCCGCCGGACGCCCGGGGGACATCGCGGTCGGGCTGTCCACCAGCGGTGGCTCGGCCAACGTGCTGCGCGGGCTGGCCGAGGCGCACCGGCGGGGCATGCTGACCGTGGCGATGGCCGGCTACGCCGGTGGCGGGATGGCCGAGGCGGCCCGCCGGGGCGAGGTCGACCACCTGTTCGTGATGCCGTCCGACTCGGTGCACCGCATCCAGGAGGCGCAGACCACCACCTACCACGTGCTCTGGGAGCTGGTCTCGGCCGCGCTGGCCCCCGGCCCGTGACCGTCCGGGTCCGGGTGCGGGTGGCCGGCATCGTGCAGGGCGTCGGCTTCCGGCCGTTCGTGCACACCCTGGCCGGCTCGCTCGGGCTGTCCGGGTTCGTCGGCAACGACGAGAGCGGCGTGCTGCTGGAGGCGCAGGGCGACCGGGCCGGGGTGGAGAAGCTGCTCGCCGAGCTGGCCGAGCACCCGCCCGCGCTGGCGGTGGTGGAGCGGGTGTCGGCCACCGAGATCCCGGTGACCGCGCACGACGGGCCCGCCGGCCGGGGGTTCACCATCGTGGCCAGCACGACGACCGGGCGCCGGGCGACCCTGATCTCCCCGGACACCGCCACCTGCGCGGACTGCCTGGCCGAGCTGTTCGACCCGGCCGACCGGCGCTACCGCTACCCGTTCGGCAACTGCACGCACTGCGGCCCCCGGTTCACCATCGTCACCGGGGTGCCCTACGACCGGGCGTCGACCACGATGGCCGGGTTCCCGATGTGCCCGGCGTGCACGGCCGAATACCACGACCCGGCCGACCGCCGCTTCCACGCCCAGCCGACCTGCTGCCCGGCCTGCGGCCCGACGGTGCGGCTGGTCGGGGCGGGCGCCGGCTCGACCACCGCCGCCGGCCGGGCGGACCCGCTGGCCGGGGCGGTGGCCGCGCTGCGCGCCGGGTCGGTGCTGGCGGTGAAGGGGCTCGGCGGCTACCACCTGGCCGCGCTGGCCACCGGCCCGGTGGGGGAGGCCGCCGTGGCCCGGCTGCGCGCGGCGAAGCATCGCGAGGACAAGCCGTTCGCGCTGCTGGTGGCCGACCTGGCCGCGGCGGCCGAGCTGGTCGAGATCGACGAGGTGGCCGCCGAGCTGCTCACCTCGCGGCGGCGGCCCATCGTGCTGCTCCCGAGGCGCGCGGGCGTCACCGGGCTGGCCGCCCAGGTCGCGCCCGGCACCGACCACCTCGGGGTGCTGCTGCCCTACACCCCGCTGCACCACCTGCTGGCCGCAGACCTGGCCGAGCCGATTGTGCTGACCAGCGGGAACGTCTCCGACGAGCCGATCGCCTACCTCGACGGCGACGCCCGGGAACGGCTCGCGCCGATCGCCGACGCGTTCCTCACCCACGACCGGCCGATCCACGTGCGGGCCGACGACTCGGTGCTGCGGGTGGTCGACGGGCGGGCGATGCCGATCCGCCGGTCCCGGGGCTACGCGCCGGAGCCGCTGTCGATGGCCTGGCCGGCGCCGAGGGCGGTGCTGGGCTGCGGCGCGGAGCTGAAGAGCACCTTCTGCCTGGCCCGGGGCGGGCACGCGTTCGTGTCGCACCACATCGGCGACCTGGAGAACGCGGAGACCCTGCGCGCCTACACCTCGGGGGTGGCGCACTTCCGCGAGCTGTTCGACCTCCGGCCCGAGCTGCTCGCGCACGACCTGCACCCGGAGTACCTGTCCACCAAGTACGCGCTGGCCGCCGAGGAGGACGACGGGGTGGAGCTGCTCGCCGTGCAGCACCACCACGCGCACATCGCGTCCTGCCTCGCCGACAACGGGGTGGCCGGGCCGGTGATCGGGGTGGCCTGCGACGGACTGGGCTACGGCACCGACGGCACGCTGTGGGGCGGGGAGGTGCTCGTCGCGTCGCTGCGCGGGTTCCACCGGCGCGCGCACCTGGCCCCGGTGCCGATGCCCGGCGGCGCGGCGGCGGTGCGCGAGCCGTGGCGGATGGCGGCCGCCTACCTGCGCGCGGCCGGGTACCGCGACGTGCCGGCCGCGGCGGCGGCGCTGGCCGCGCGGCAGGGGCAGCGGTGGGCGCAGCTGGGCGCGCTGCTCGACTCCGGCCTGAACGCGCCGCCGACCAGCAGCGCCGGCCGGCTGTTCGACGCGGTGGCCGCGCTGCTCGGGCTGCGCGACCGGGTCAGCTACGAGGGCCAGGCGGCGATCGAGCTGGAGCGGCGGGTGGACCACGCCGAGACCGGTCGGTACCCGGCCCGGCTGGACGGCGAGCTGATCCACGGGGCCGACCTGGTGGCGGCGGTGCTGGCCGACCTGGCCGAGGGGGTACCCACCGGCGCGGTCGCCGCCCGGTTCCACAACGGCGTGGTCGACGTGCTGGCGCGGGCCTGCGCGGCGGTGCGCGACGGCGAGGGGCCGGGCCGGGGGCTGGACACGGTGGCCCTGTCCGGCGGGGTGTTCCAGAACGTGGTGCTCACCCGCCGGCTCGCCGCCCGGCTGCGCGCGGACGGGTTCGCCGTGCTCACCCACCACCGGGTTCCGCCGAACGACGCCGGGATCAGCCTCGGGCAGGTCGCGGTGGCCGCCGCGCGCGACCGGGACCGGGCGGGCGTCAGCCGGACAGCAGGTGGTGGCTGAACCGCCCGTCGGGGTCCGCGGTGACCGCCACCGAGGTGCGTTGCCCCTGGCAGCCGTAGTAGTACTCGCCGCGCGGGTGCCCCGAGCCGGCGAGGTGTGCCTCCAGGGCGATCCGGGACGCCCGCATGCCCTCGGTGGTGCGGTGCTCGCCGCAGTCGCACAGCCACGCGTGCAGGTTGAGTGCCGTCGTCCGCTTCGCTGCCTGCTTCGCTCCCACGACGCTAAAGTAAGGCTAGCCTAATCATTTGGCAACCCCACTTCTCACCGTGGGGTGTTCCTCGGACTCGGTGCGCTACCGGGCGGCTCCCTGCTGTGCCGGGGCGGATCGGCCACCGACCGTGCGCAGCCAGCCGTACCAGTCGGCCAGCCCGTCGTCCCCGGTCGCGGACACCCGCAGCACCGTCGCTCCCGGGTTGACCCGCCGGACGGTGGCCAGCCAGTACGCCTCGTCGAACCTCAGGTAGGGCAGCAGGTCGATCTTGTTCAGCAGGATCAGGTCGGCGGCGGCGAACATGTGCGGGTACTTGGCCGGCTTGTCCGCGCCCTCGGTCACCGACGCGATCACCACCTTCGCCGCCTCGCCCAGGTCGAACAGCGCCGGACACACCAGGTTGCCGACGTTCTCCACGAACACCAGCGAGCCGTCCGGCGGGTCGAGCGCGCGCAGCCCCCGGTGCACCATGTCGGCGTCCAGGTGGCAGCCGGAACCGGTGTTGATCTGCACCACCCGGCAGCCGGTGGCCGTGATCCGGTCGGCGTCCAGCAGCGTCTCCTGGTCGCCCTCCAGCACCGACACGCCCCGCTCCCCGGCCAGGTCGACCAGGGTGCGCTCCAGCAGGGTGGTCTTCCCGGCGCCGGGGGAGCTCATCAGGTTCACCGCCAGCACGCCCCGCTCGGCCAGCCAGCGCCGGTTGCGCGCGGCCCGCTCGTCGTTGCGGGCCAGTACCCGCTGCTCGAGGGCCACGGTGTGCCCCCGGTCGCTCGCCGGCTCGTGCTCGTGGTCGTGCGGGTGCTCGTGGTCGTGGGGGTGCTCGTGCGGATGCGGGTGGTCGTGCTCGGGCGGCGCGGACGGGTCGATCACCCGAACCCCGCCGACCGGGTCGTCGGAGCAGCCGCAGGTCGCACACACGGTCAGACCACCTCCACCTCTCGGATCCGCAGCTCACGGCCACCCAGCACCTCGACGTCCGCGCTGCCGCACGCGCACAGGGCCAGCAGGTCGTCGGTGTCGAAGCGTGCCCCGCAGTCGCGGCAGCGGGCGCGGCCGGACTGGCGCACGATGTCCAGCTCGGCGCCGGCCAGCGAGGTGCCCTCGGTGGCCACCTCGAAGCTGAACAGCAGGGCGTCCGGCACCACCCCGGACAGCGCCCCCACCTCGACGCAGACCCGCCGCACCGGGGCGTCGCCCAGCTTCTCCCTGACCGCCGCCACGATGCTCTCGGTGATCGCCAGCTCGTGCACAGCCGCGCCTCAGCAGATCCGCGGCAGCGGATCGCCGACCAGCATGTCGACGATGCGGGTGCCGCCGAACGCGGTGCGCAGCAGTACCAGGCCCGGCGGGTCGTCGGCCACCCGGCCGATCACCGCCGCCCCGGCGCCCAGCTCGTCGCCGTGCAGGGCGGCCAGCGCGGCGTCCGTCTGGTCCGGCGGCACCACCGCGACCAGCCGGCCCTCGCACGCCACGTACAGCGGGTCGATGCCGAGCAGCTCGCTGGCCCCGCGGACCTCCGGGCGCACCGGCACGGCGTCCTCGTCCACCACCACCGCCGTCCCGGACGCGGCCGCCACCTCGTTCAGGATGGTGGCCACCCCGCCCCGGGTGGCGTCGCGCAGCAGCCGGGTGTCCGGGGCGGCGTCGAGCAGCGCGGCGGCCAGGTCGTGCAGCGGGGCGGTGTCGGACACGATGTCGGCGGCGATGTCCAGCTCGCCCCTGGCTAGCAGCACGGTCACCCCGTGGTCGCCGATCGGGCCGGAGACCAGCACCAGGTCACCGGGCCGGGCGTTCGCCGCGGCCAGCTCGACCGGCCGCTCCCGCACCCCGATCCCGGCGGTGTTGATGTAGCAGCCGTCGCCCTTGCCGCGCTGCACGACCTTGGTGTCGCCGGTGACGACCTGCACCCCGGCGCGCTCGGCTGCCGCCGCCATGGATGCCACCACCCGCCGCAGGTCGGCGGTGGGGAAGCCCTCCTCCAGGATGAACCCGGCCGAGATCACCAGTGGCCGGGCGCCGGCCATGGCCAGGTCGTTGACCGTGCCGTTCACCGCCAGGTCGCCGATGTCCCCGCCGGGGAAGAAGATCGGCGAGACCACGTAGGAGTCGGTGGTGAACGCCAGGCGCGCGTCGCCGACCCGCAGCGACGCCGCGTCGGACATCCGCTCCAGCTCAGGGTTGCGGAACGCGTCCAGGAACACCGCGTCGATCAGGTTGTGGGTGGCCTTGCCGCCGGCGCCGTGGGCCAGCGTGATCCGCTGCTCCTTGACCCGGGGCTTGCGGGCGCGAGCCCGTTCGATGCGGGCCAGCACCTGCTCCTCGCGGGTCAGGTGCTCGGCGCCGGCGTGCGCGGCGACGGCCTCCTCCGCCCAGCCCGCCCGGGTGGGGATGCTCGTGCCGAGGTCGTGGGTGGTCATGACCGGGTCGCCTCCTTGACGCGTTCCCGGGTGAACCGGCCGAAGTTGTAGTAGGCCGCGCAGGCGCCCTCGCTGGACACCATGCAGGTGCCGATCGGGGTCTCCGGCGTGCACGCGGTGCCGAAGACCTTGCACTCCCAGGGGCGCAGCACGCCCTTGAGCACCTCGCCGCACTGGCAGGCCTTGGGGTCGGCGACCCGGACCCCGGGCACCGCGTAGAGCCGCTCGGCGTCGAACCGCGCGTACTTCTCCCTGACCTGCAACGCGGACTGCGAGATGAAGCCCAGCCCGCGCCACTCGAAGTAGGGCCGCAGCTCCATCGTCTCGGCGATCACCTTCAGTGCCTTCGGGTTGCCGTCCCAGGGCACCACCCGCGCGTACTGGTTCTCCACCTCCGCGCGGCCCTCGTGCAGCTGCAGCATCAGCATGTACACCGACTGCAGGATGTCCAGCGGCTCGAAGCCGGCGCAGACCAGCGGCTTGCCGTGGTCGCGGGCGATGAACTCGTAGGGCCGGCAGCCGATCACCGTGGACACGTGGCCCGGCCCGATGAACCCGTCCAGGCGCAGGTCGGGGGAGTCCAGAATGGCCTTGATCGCCGGGATGATCGTCACGTGGTTGCAGAAGATCGCGAAGTTGTCCAGGCCCTCGGCGGCCGCGCGCAGCACGGTCATCGCGGTGGACGGCGCGGTGGTCTCGAACCCGATCGCCATGAACACCACCCGCTTGTCCGGGTTGGCGCGCGCGATGCGCAGCGAGTCCAGCGGCGAGTACACCATCCGGATGTCGGCACCACCGGCGTTGGCGTCGTAGAACGAGCCCCGCCCGCCGGGCACCCGCATCATGTCGCCGAACGTCGTCATGATCACGTCGGGCTGCTCGGCCAGCGCGATCGCGTCGTCGAGACGGCCCATCGGGATCACGCACACCGGGCAGCCCGGGCCGTGCACCAGCGAGACCGTCTCCGGCAGGTAGTCCTCCAGCCCGTGCTTGTAGATGGTGTGCGTGTGCCCGCCGCACACCTCCATGAAGGTGTACCGGCGCCCCGGCTCGCACAGCCCGGCGATCCGGGCGGACAGCATCCGGGCCTTCTCGGCGTCCCGGAACTCGTCGACGAACCTCATCGCTCCGCCCCCAGGTCCGAGTTGGCCATGGCGATCAGCTCGTCGGTGTAGGCCTGGCCCATGCCCTCCAACATCTTGATCGCGTGGGTGGCCTCCTCCTCGTCGATCTTGGACAGCGCGAAGCCGACGTGGATCAGGATCCAGTCACCGGGGGCCAGCTCCTCGTCGTCCAGCAGGCCGATGTTCACCGCGCGTTTCACCCCGGCCACGCTGACCATCGCAAAGTCGTCGCGGTCGGTCATGATCTCGACGATCTCGCCGGGTATGCCGAGGCACATGGCGTCCTCCTACGTCGCGGTGGGCTCTAGCTCGGTGAGCAGGTCGGTGGCCAGCCCGACCGTCGCGGTGGCGGCCCGGTCCACGGCCGAGGCCACCGGGGCGGACAGCCCGATGCCGTCGGCGGTGGTCGCCGGTTCGCAGCCGACGACGAGGACCCGGCGCAGCCCGGCCGTCGGTCCCAGCCCCGCCGCGGCGGACAGCGAACCGAGCAGCCCGAGCACCGCGTCCGGGGTCATGTCGTGCGCGTCGGGCACCGTGCCCTCGGCCGGTGGCGGGGTGGCGGTCAGGTCGTGCTGCAGCAGGTACAGCTCGCCGGGTGCGCCACCCCGGGCCGTGGCGTCGATGAGCACCAGCGCCGCGTAGCCGTCCAGCAGCTGGTAGGCCAGGTGCATGCCGCGGATGCCGATGTCGACCAGCTCGGCGTGCTCGGGCAGCGCGGGCCCGTCCGATGCGGCCAGCCGCCGGGCGACCTCGACGCCGAACCCGTCGTCCGAGCGGAAGATGTTGCCGATCCCGGCGACCAGCACGGTCATGGCGTCCACTGCTCCACCTCGACCTCCGCCCCGACGAGCTCCGCCCCGACGACGACCTCGACCTCGTCCGGGCGGAAGTAGCGATACCGGCCGTGGGCGGCCTGGAACTCCGCCGCCGGGTCGTCGAGCAGGCTGACCGCCAGGTGCACGTCGCCGTCCACGTCGTGCAGCACCGCCTCGACCCGGGCCTCGCGCCCGATGAGGAACAGGTCCTGGGCGTCGGCGCGGCCGGACGGGCGCAGCACCACCAGGCTGCCCCTGGCCACCGGGTGCCCGCCGATCGGCACCGAGTCGGTCTCCGGATCGACCGAGGCGTCCTGGCCCGGGTCCCACCAGGGTTTCCCGCCGGTCTCGTCGGAGTAGGTGGGCACCTCGTCGAGCGTGGGCAGCGCGCCGTTGGGCGGGTCCGGCACGCCGCCGGGGGCCGCCCCCATGCCCGGCCCGGACATCGACCGGATCACCCCGTGCAGCCGCTCGAAGATCTCCGGTGGCATGCCCTCCACCGCGTCCATCAGCGCGGCCGCCCTGGGGTCGGTGGCCCGGGCCTCGCGCTTCTCCTCCTCGGTGAGCACCAGCGTCCGCAGGGTGAGGATCTCGTCGTTCTCGGTGCCGTCGAAGAGGTCGTTCGGGCTCTCCGGGGCGATCTCCGGGAAGTCGGCCAGGATGATCGGCGAGGACAGCACGACCCTCGGGTGTGCCACCGGCCCGCACAGCACCGGCCAGGTGTGCTCGCAGGCGCACAGCTCGGTCGCCGGCCGGGCCCACTCCGGCGGGTCGGTGGCGGACAGGAACTCGCCGTCGGACAGGGCCAGTACGGTGTGCGCGCCGATCAGCGACGTGCGCAGCGCCACGTCCCGCTCGGCGGCCCGGTCGGCCGGGTCGTCGGCGGGGCCGGTGAGACCGGTGTTGGTCACCCGCAGCGCGAGCCGCACCACCCCGTACGGCCCGTCCAGCCGCTCCGCCGAGGCGGTGACCAGCGCGTGCACCGGCCAGCTCTGCCGCACGACCCGGCCCACGACCGTGCCGTCGGCGGCGGTCAGCGGCTCGTGGGTGGTCTCGCCGTCCATGGTGACCGGGACGTCGATCTCGCCGGCGAGCAGCTCGTCCAGCCCCAGGACGGCGTCCGCCTGCTCCGGCACGCCCTCGTCCCAGGACAGGTACAGCTGGCCGTCCACGGTCAGCCGGTCGACGTCGGTGAAACCGCCGCCCGGCTCCGCCCGCTGCACCCGCCGCCTGCGCAGCCGCAGGAACCGGGGGCGCACGCGGACGACCGTCCGATCGCCCGGCTCGAGCAGGCACTCGGTGTGCGCGTACCAGGTCTCCCGGTGCCGCTCGGCCCAGTCGCGCGGGGTGAGCACGCCGAACTGCCAGCGCAGCTGGTTCTTCTGCGCGGACGCCCGGTAGGGGTAGAGCAGATAGCCCTCGAACAGCACCGCGTCGGCCACCGACGCGGCCTGGTCCATCACCTCGACCAGCGGATCGGTCATCGCCGCTCGGCCTCCTTGAGCAGCGCCAGCATGGTGTCGTCCCAGTTCAGCGCGCCGATCCGGGCGCGGTAGCCGCGCAGCTCGTGCAGCGTCTCGGTGCGCAGTGGCAGCCACGTCGAACCGGGGAAGTGCTCGTCCATCACCGATCGCCACACCGCCACCGGGAGCCGGTAGCGGGCCTCCAGGTGCCAGGGCACCAGCTCCACCTGCAGGCCGGGCTCGCCGTGGAAGAACGCCGTACCGCTGAACAGCGCGATCAGCGGGATCTCGCCGTCGGTCAGGCCGTGGAAGTACTTCGCGCAGGCCACCTCGGTGTCGGCGGTCAGCGGCACCGGCACCGGCACGTCGACCGCGCCGGTGAACCCGGGGACCATGACCGACACGGTGGCCAGCTGCATCGGCTTGAGGGTGTCCGCCCAGCGTGCGGGGTCGCCGAACAGGTCGGACAGCCGCTCGGCCTCGGTGCCGGAGTAGGTCCGCCGCTGCGGCTCGATGCGGAGCTGGCAGCGCAGCGCCACGGTGTGCATCCGGACCCCGGTGGCCTCGGTGGCCCGCAGGTTCAGCAGCAGGCTCGGGCTGGCCGCGTACGGCTCGGGCCTGGCGCCGGTGCAGGCGAACGACAGCTCGGGCATCAGCCCCGCACCTCCCTCGACCGGTCGGAGAGCCCGGCGAGGAACCCGCCCACGTGCTCCCACAGCTCGGCGCCGCCGTCGAATCCCTTCCAGTAGGTCCGCACCAGGCCGACCAGCTCGTAACAGGCGTCGATCGGCACCAGCAGGCACGTGGTGTCCCCGCCGAGCCGGGCGATGAGCAGCGCCTCGACGTCCGGCTCCAGCTCGCGGGCCAGCCGGCTCGCCCCCAGGCCCTCGTCCCAGGCGTCCATCGGCAGCAGGCTCTCGGTGGCGCCCGCCGGGCTGGGGTAGAAGGCCAGGACCTGCTCCTGGTCGGAGTTGCGGAAGAAGAACGCCATCCG
Organism: Pseudonocardia sp.; assembly: GCA_036497465.1. Lineage (GTDB taxonomy): Bacteria > Actinomycetota > Actinomycetes > Mycobacteriales > Pseudonocardiaceae > Pseudonocardia. The sequence continues at coordinate 13,326 of DASXJJ010000053.1, forward strand.
CACCGGCACCCGCAGCTCGTCCCACTGCGCCTCGGTCACCTCCATGGCGGGGTCGCGCAGGTACCGGTCGGGCACCGTGCGGTAGCGGCCCCGGCCGGCGCCGCGTTCGGCGAACAGCAGCGCGCACGGCCGGCAGGTGCACAGCAGCGAGCGGTGCTCCAGGTGCACGACGTGCGAGTGTGGTTCGCCGATGGCCGTGCCGCACATCTCGCAGCGCTCGCCGGGGTCGGCGCCCTCGACCGGCCGGCCGGACGCGCTCGGGGCGGCGGGCCCGGGCGGCCCGGCGGGGTCGGTGGGCGCGGTGGGGCCGGCGGTCGGCGCGAGCACCGGTGCCGCCGGTCCGGGGCGGGCCCGGATCAGCCGCCGCAGCGCGGTCCCGCCGCTGCCGCCGCCAGCGCCGCCGCCAGTGCCGCCGCCCGACGGGCGGCTCCCGTTGGTGGTGCCGCCGTTCACCGGGCCGCCCGCTCGGCTCACGGCGTCGACCCCGCCGGGAGCCGGGACCAGCCGGACGGCGGCCGGGTCCGCTGCGGGTCGGCCAGCTCCTGGTCGGGTGGCACGGCCGGCAGGGCCACCCGCCAGCCGCCGGCCCGCTGCACCAGGGGCAGCGGCTCCAGGTGGGTGGGTCCGTCGAGCGCCCGCCCGGCCCGCCGCACGTCGTAGCCCGCGGCGCAGCCCGGACAGCGCAGCTCGTCCGCGCGCAGCTCGCCGTCGGCCAGCGACCCCGCGCACCGGGGGCAGCGGTCGCGGTAGGCCACCGGCCCGCCGTCCGCGTGCGCCCCGGCGGGCAGCGCCACCAGCACCGCCTGGCCGGCCACGTCGACCACCGCGCACCGGCCGGGACGCAGCGGCGGCGGCTCCACCACCATCCAGGTGACCGGGACCTCCGCCACCGGCGGCCCGGTGCCGATCTGCAGCAGTGGCAGGTCCGCCGGGCCGGCCGAGTGGTCGCCGGCCGACGGCACGCCGTCCACGTCCACCCGGACGACCTCGGGACACGCCTCGGCGAGCGCGGTCTCGATGGCGCCCTTCACGGTCGCCGCCGAGGACGGGCAGCCGTCGCAGCTGCCGCGCAGCGCGAGCCGCACCACCGGCCCGTCCGGCCCGTCGTCCACCCCGAGCAGGTCCACGTCACCGGCGTGCGAGCCGAGGTAGGGACGCACCGAGTCCAGGGCGCGGGTGGCCCGGGTCGCGGTGTCCTCCGGGTGCAGGTCGTGCAGCACCAGCAGCCCGGAGACCACCTCGTCGACGGCCAGCGCGTCCAGCTGGGGCGTGCCGTCGAGCAGCGTGACGATGCGCGCCAACCCGGCGCCGTACATGTCCATCAGCAGCTCGGCGAGCTCCTGGACGGCGGGCGCCACCTCCGGCGGCGCGTGCTCGTCCAGCTCCCCGAGCAGCTGTTCCAGGCGTAGCCCCACCTGCATCGGATCGATCTCGGCCGCCATGTCAGCCGAGGTTCAGCATGGCGGGCGAGGTGGTCTTCGTCAGCGTCTTGCCGTCGCCGAGGTACATGTGCACCCCGCACGGCAGGCACGGGTCGAAGCTGCGCACCGCGCGCATGATGTCGATGCCCTTGAAGTTGTCCGGCGGGTTCTCCTCGAAGATCGGGGTGTTCTGCACCGCGTCCTCGTACGGGCCGGGCGTGCCGTACTGGTCGCGCACGCTGCCGTTCCACGGCGTCGGCGGGTACGGGTGGTAGTTGGCGATCTTGCCGTCCCGGATCACCATGTGGTGGCTCAGCACGCCGCGCACCGCCTCGGTGAACCCGACGCTGACCGCCTCGTCCGGGACCGTGAACGGCTCCCAGGTCTTGGTGTGCCCGCCGCGCACCTCGGCCATCGCCTTCTCCGCGAAGTACAGCGCCTGCGCGGCGGCGTAGGCCTGGAAGTAGGTGCGCGCCCGGTTGCGCTCGATCGCGTTGGACCACTGCGGGATCTTCCACTCGAAGCTGACCTCGGGCTTGAGCGCGGTGCGCGGCAGGTTGATCTGCACGCTGTGCCCGGTCGCCTTGACGTAGCCGGTGTCCACCAGGCCGGCCAGCGCGGTCACCCACAGCCTGGGCAGGGGGCCGCCGCCGGTGTCCATCGCCAGGTGGTCCGTGCCGTCGAACCAGCGCGGGGACATGGTCCAGGAGTACTTGTCGTCGAAGTCGCGCTTCTGCGGCGCCGGGATCGTGTGCTGGTTCCACGGGTGGTTGCGGTCCACCGGGTTGCCCAGCGGGTCCTGCGTCACGAACATCTCCTGGTCCTCCCAGGAGCGGTAGAACGAGCTGCCGAGCAGGATCCGGATGCCGAGGTTGATGTCGACCAGGCTGGTGGTCACCAGCTTGCCGTCCACCACGACGCCCGGGGTGACGAACATCTTCCGGCCCCAGTCGGCCATGTTCCGGTAGCTGAAGTCGCAGTGGTCCGGGTCGTTGAACGCTCCCCAGGACCCCATCAGGATCCGCCGCCTGCCGACCTCCTCGTAGCCGGGAAGCGCCTGGTAGAAGAAGTCGAACAGGTCGTCGTGCAGCGGCACGACGCGCTTCATGAACTCCACGTAGCGCATCAGCCGGGTCAGGTAGTCGGTGAACAGCTGGATGGTGGCCACCGTGCCCACGCCGCCCGGGTAGAGCGTGGACGGGTGCACGTGGCGCCCCTCCATCAGGCAGAACATCTCCCGGGTGTACCGGCTGACCTGCAGCGCCTCCCGGTAGAACTCCCCGGTGAACGGGTTGAGCGCGCGCATGATGTCGCCGATGAACTTGTAGCCGTGCTCGCCGGCGTGCGGCGACTCGGTGCGGTTGGCCAGCTCCAGCACCCCGGGGTTGGTCTCGGCGACCATCTTCTCGCAGTAGTCCACCCCGACCAGGTTCTCCTGGAAGATGTTGTGGTCGAACATGTACTCGGCGGCCTCACCGAGGTTGATGATCCACTCGCCGAGGTGCGGCGGCCGCACGCCGTAGGCCATGTTCTGGTTGTAGACCGAGCAGGTGGCGTGGTTGTCCCCGCAGATGCCGCAGATCCGGCTGGTGATGAAGTGCGCGTCGCGCGGGTCCTTGCCCTTCATGAAGATCGAGTAGCCGCGGAAGATGGACGACGTGCTGTGGCACTCGACGACCTTCTTCTGGGCAAAGTCGATCTTCGTATAGATCCCCAGGCTGCCCACGATGCGGGTGATGGGATCCCAGGACATCTCCACCAGGCCCTGGTCGTTGGTCTTGAACGAGCTGGACCTGTCCTGTGTCGCGGTCATGGCTGGCGCCTTCTCTTCTGCGCTGGAGGGAGAGTGGTGGGAGAGATGGTGCGGACCGCGCGGGGCCGGGCGCGGTCCTCCAGGTGTCAGCGGGTGTCGGACCGCCGGGTCACCACACCTTGCGGTAGCCCGTGGTGAGCTCGCGGCCCTTCTTGCGCCAGGCCGGCTCGTTGTCGAGCTTGCGCGCGGTGATGCCGCGCAGCGCACGGATCACCCCGCCGTAGGCGCCGCTCGCCGCCCCTGAGACCTTGCTGCCCGGGGGCGCATCCATGAACGGCATGAACTTGTCCGGGAAGCCGGGCATGGTGCAGCCGATGCAGATACCGCCCACGTTCGGGCAGCCGCCGACGCCGTTGATCCAGCCCCGCTTCGGCACGTTGCACTTCACCACCGGGCCCCAGCAACCGAGCTTGACCAGGCACTTCGGTGAGCCGTACTCCTTGGCGAACTGGCCCTGCTCGTAGTAGCCGCCCCGGTCGCAGCCCTCGTGGACGGTGGCCTCGAACAGCCAGCGCGGCCGCAGCTCGTCGTCCAGCGGGATCATCGGCGCGGCGCCGGTGGCCTGGTAGAGCAGGTACAGGATGGTCTCGGACAGGTTGTCCGGATGGGTCGGGCAGCCGGGCACGCACACGATCGGGATGCCGGCCTTGGACTTCCAGTTCCAGCCCAGGTAGTCCGGCACGCCCATGGCGCCGGTCGGGTTGCCGGCCATCGCGTGCACCCCGCCGTACGCCGCGCAGGTGCCGACCGCCATCACCGCCGTGGCCCGGGGCGTGAGCCGGTCGAGCCACTGGGTGCTGGTGATCGGCTGCCCGGTCGCCGGGTCGTTGCCGAACCCGCACCAGTAGCCCTCGGGCTTGATCGCCTCGTTCGGGATGGAGCCCTCGATGACCAGCACGAACGGCTCCAGCTCACCGCGCTCGGCCTTGAAGAACCACTCGATGAAGTCGTTCACCCCGCCGACCGGGCCGTTGTCGAAGTCGATCAGTGGCCAGTGCACCGCGACCTTCGGCAGCCCGGGCAGCGCGCCCATGGCTATCTCCTCGATGCTGGGCTGGGTGGCCGCGGTGAGGGCGACCGAGTCGCCGTCGCAGCTGAGCCCCGCGTTGATCCAGAGGATGTGGACGGTGGGGTCCTCCGTGGTGCCCTCTGCGGTCTCGGCGCTGGTCGACATTGGGCATCGCCTCTTGGAACATGAGGGCACCGGATCGCTCCGGTGCAGGCCTGTGGTGGGAGGAGAGCCGGTCTACCAGCACTGAACCGACCGGAGTAAGTGGCCGGCCCAGGTAATGGCCGGGTGTCTCCACCGACCGGGCGACGGACGGCCGCCGGAGGGCCCTGGCCCGACGGGCCGTCGTCCGGAAAGCGACCCACACTGGCCGGATGAGCCCGATTCCGAAGGCGTACCCCGTCGGACCTGGTCAGGAGTCCGTGTGGGACTACCCCCGTCCACCGAGGGCGGAGGCGGTCCGCCGCCGGGCGGTGATCACCCTGGCCGACACCGTCGTGGTGGACACCGACGACCTGGTGCGGGTGCTGGAGACGTCCCACCCGCCGACCTACTACCTGCCCCGCGCGGCCTTCCGGGCCGACGTGCTGGTGCCCACCGCGCGGCGCACCCGCTGCGAGTGGAAGGGCACCGCGCGGTACGTGGACATCGGGGTGCCCGGCGCCCGCCGCGCCGAGGCCGGCTGGTGGTACCCGGAGCCGGACCGCCGCTACCCGGCGCTGACCGACCGGGTTGCCGTGTACCCGGCGCTGTTCGACCGGATCACCCTGGACGGGGAGGTCGTCACGCCGCAGCCGGGCCGGTTCTACGGCGGCTGGGTCACCGCCGACGTGGTCGGCCCGTTCAAGGGCGAGCCCGGCACCTCCTGGTGGTGACCGGACCGCCCGGCGTCCGCCCCGACCCGGCGACGGACGCCGGCGGCTCGTCCGCTCAGGCCTTGGCCCGCATGCTCTCCCTGGCCGGGTTGCCCTGCTCGGCGGCCTTCGGGTCCGTCTCGTTCCGCTTGGCCCGCACGCCCTGCGCGATCCGGTCGCCGGTCTCCTTGTCGATGTGCTGCCAGTACTCGAACGCGCGCTCCAGCACCGGCTCGGTCACCCCGTTGAGCAGGTGGCCCACGACGTTGTCGACCAGCCGCTCGCGGGCGGCGTCGTCC
>DASXJJ010000054.1:0-3892 GCA_036497465.1 Pseudonocardia sp.
GAAGCAGTTCCGGGCGCCGAGGTAGGCGCGCAACTTGGTGTTGGCGCCGTAGTCATCGGCCAGCAGCGACTGGCTGCCGGTGAGCACGACGATGCCGTACTTGCGGCCGATGCGGACCAGCTGCTCGAGGCGGCCGGCGAAGTGGTGGCCCTTGAGCCAGTCGTCCTGGGTCAGCCGGTGCAGCTCGTCGATGATCCATTGGATGCCGGGGTAGTCGGGGCAGGGCAGCATCTCCGACAGCGGGACCTGGCTGGCCGGGTCGGTGATCGGGGTCGGGGTCCGGCCGTCGGGGCCGAGGGTCAGGGTGGACTTGAGCAGGGAGCGCACCACGACCTCGGCCTCCAGGGCCTCCAGCTGGGTCAGGGCCTGCTCGGGGCCGGCGGCGGGCCAGTGGGCGAGCTGGTTGAGCAGCGGGGAGCTGCCGCCGGCGGGGTCACCGTCGCCGAACAGCACGTACCACTCGCCGGAGGCCCGCAGCCCCAGGGCGATCGCGGCCAGGAACGCCGACTTGCCGGAGCCGGGTTCGCCGGTGGCCATGCCGTTGCGGCAGCCGACCTCGTCGTAGACGACGTACTCGGCCTCGCCGGTGCCGTCGGCGTAGGGGCCGACGGTGAGCCGGCCACCCGAGTAGCGGGGGCCGGGGTAGGGCACGCCTTCGGCGAGCACGTCGCGGGTGACCACCGACAGCAACGCGGCGGATTCGTCGTCGCCGACCGGCTCGAGGATCACCTTGGCCAGCGACTGGCGCAGCCCGGCGGCGATCCGGGGCCGGGCGGCCAGCAGCTGATCGAAGCACATCGACCCGGGCGGGGTCTGAACCATCCACTGGATCGCGTTGGGCAGGTCGGTGCGGCCGGTGAGCATCGCCCCGGGCACCACTCCGCCCTTGCGCCCGATCGCCTCGGCCCACCGCTGGGCCAGGATGTCGCCGAGGTCGTCGTACTCGGGTTCGGCCGGTGGTGGGGGAGCGGCGGGCAGTACGCCGGGGTCGGGCACGTCGTAGGCCCGCAGCCAGCCGGTGGACACCGCGGCGGCGCCGGCGGCCAGGGTGGCGCTCATCGGCCAGCAGGCCGGCCCGACCGCCGCCGCGGTGGACACCCAGCTGGCGGCGCCGATGCCGGCGGTCCACCAGCGGGCCTGCCAGCGCGGGGTGACGCCGTGGCGGTAGGCGACCCGCAGCGCACCCAACCCGAGCGCGCACAACCCGACGGTGCCGGCGACCGTGCCGACATGCCCGGCCGGGCCGGCCGCGGCCTCGCCGAGCTCGGCGGCGCCCCATGCGGTGTATCCGGTGGCCGCGGTCGCGGCGGTCGCCAGGTAGGGCAGGCGCCGCGCGCGGCGGCCGACCTCGATCCGCATCGACCGCTCGACGCCGGCTCGGACGCGGGCGACCTCGGCGGGGGAGCGGGTTGATCTGCTGGGCACCACCCGTGCCGCGCCGGCCTGTGCGGGCTGATCGGTGCTCTGGGTGGTCTGGTGGACCGCAGCCAGCAGGGCTCGTCCCAGCTCGGTGGCCATCTCGCGGTCGGGTGTGCCGCTGGGTGTGGTGGGGGTCGGGACGATCCGGCCGGAGGGCCGACCGCGGCCGGAGGAGCTCACTCGCGGTGCGGGCCCGCGAGCGCGGTTGCTCCATCTATCCCGCCGCCCCCCGCTCATCGCTCTGTGGCCTCCTCGTTCGTCGGTGCTCATCGGTGCTCGTCGGTGCTCGTCGGTGCTCGTCGGCGGTCCACGCGCTGGGCGGATCCGCCTGGTTTGTGGTGCCCCGCTCCGCGCGCGAAGCGGACGCCCACCGGATGCGGGAACGGGGCTGGTCGGGCTGCGTTGGTGGGCTGCGGTGGGTTAGGAGCGGGTGCCGACGTAGGTGCGCTCGACCGTCCCGGCCAGCGACTCGTCGGCCAACAGCTGGTCCTGGGTGTTCAGGTGCCGCTCGAAGTGGCCCGCCGCGCTCCTGGACCGGGTGGCGAGTAGGTGCGCGGCCTCCTGCATGCCGGCCAGGTCGGCGATCGGCTCTCCGGTCAGGCCCTTGCCGGTCAGCGCGGACATCGACAGCTCGATTTGGGTGAGGATCTGCTCGGCCGCGTCGCCTACCGAGTTGACGAACGCCAGGCCGGCGGCGGGGTCCAGGGTTTCGCCGCTGGTCACGGTGTGGGTGCTCATGCTGGGGATGTCCTTCCTGATCGGGTGTACCGAGGCCAGCTGGCCTCCGGTGTGCCGCGCCTCGGGCTCCTGAGAGCCGAGGTCGTCTGCCGGCGTGTCGTCGCACGTCGGCTGGCGGCGTTCGTCCTCGGTGGGATCGATGCGTGGTGTGGTGGCCGCAGTCCGCTGGTCGTGGTCCGGCTCGGCCGGCTGACCGGGGTCGATGTCGGTGTCGGGTCTGGGGTCGGTGTGGGTGGGCTGGTCGGCCTCCTCGGGTTCGGGGTCGGGTTGCTGTCCGGTGGTGCGGCCCGGGGCGGGTTCGTCGTCGACGATCTCGGCGTCCACGACGTCGTCGTCGATCACTTCGGCGTCGGCCCAGACCGGGTCGCCCTCGGGGTGGTGCTGATGCCCACCGCGCTGTCGGCCGCGGCCGTGGTGGTCGGTCTGCTCCGGTGGTGCCGTTCGCTGCCGCCACTGCTGGGCCGCCCAGTGCCGCAGGGCACGGGCGGCTCTCTGCCGGCCGAGCTCGCCGGCGGCGGCGCGTTCGTGGCGGTGGCGGCGGCGCTCGGTGGCGTAGCCCCACGAGTCGGCCCACCACACCGCGAACGCCTCGCGGGCCGGCCCACCGCGCGGGTTGGCCACCCGCTCCGCGATCCGGATGGACAGTGCCTCGGCGACCGTTGGGGTGCTGCGCTCGCCCCGGCGGGCCATCCGGGCCATGCGCCGCTCGTGGACCTGGGCGGAGCGTTGGCGTCGTTCGGCGATGCGCAGCGGTTCGGCTTTGCGGGCGTGTGCCACGGCGCCGTTGGCGCTGTATCGGGCGGTGCCCCACATGGTCAGCGCGATCAGGATCAGCAGTTCCACCGCCGGCTCACCGGCCTTCGGGACGCGCGCTGATCCGCGCGGCGGGGTGGGCGCCTGGATCGGTGCCGCTGGGCCGGGTGTCGCTCGTGTGGACCATCGCGGTGCCGACGCTGGCGACACCGCCGGCCAGCCCGGTCATCAGCGGCCCGACCATCGGGGCACCGACGGCGATGGCGAAGGTGGGCAACGCCAGCGCCAACCAGGGGTGCCAACGGCGTGGCCTCGCGCGTCGCCGCCACATTCCCTTGACCACGATCTCCACGGTCGCGGCGATCGCCAGCCCGGCCAGCACGATCGACACCCACACCCCCGGCCCGCTGTCGGCGGCGGTGCTCGTGGGGTGGGGGGTGAACACGCCGGCCAGCCCGAGGGCGATGAGGCGGCCGAGGCCACCGCCGATGGCCAGCCCGGCAACCAGGAACAGCCCGGTGGTGGTCTTGGGTGCCTCACGGTGCCACCACAGCCACCCGCCGGAGACCAGGGCGGCCACGCTGATCAGCACGATTCCGCCGTTCATCCCCGTGTCTATGGCGGGGTTCATGTCGGGGTTCACAACGTCATCCAGCCCGGGACCAGCCACCCCACGGCTGGCAGCCGCGCGGCGGCGGTGGCCACCAGCAGCCAGACCGCCACCACCGAGGCGAACCGCCCGGGCCGGGCGGCGGCCCAGGCGGCCAGGTAGGCCACGGTGGAGATCGGGATGGCGATCGCCCAGGCGTAGATCAGCGCGAGGTCGCGCTGGAGCCCGGTCAGCTCGTCGGTCCACTCGCCGCGGCGGGCGTAGGCGAGGTGCTCGAGCAGGCTCAGCGGCCGCTCGGAGACGAACCGCAGTTCCCCGATCGTCCCGGACAAGACGGCGCGCAGTCGCCGGCCGGCGCGCTCTCCGGCCGGC
>DASXJJ010000055.1:0-14820 GCA_036497465.1 Pseudonocardia sp.
CGCATCGACAGCCGCGTCGACGTCGGCCTCCTGCGAGTCCGGTACCGAGCCGATCACTTCCTCGGTGCTCGAGCCGATCACGGTGATCGTCTGGCTCGAGCTGGGGGAGACCCACTCCCCGCCGATGAACAGCTTGTCGTACTGCGTCATTCGAAATGTCTCCTCGATGGTCGACTGTGACCGGTGTGCCCGAGCCTCACCGGACACTGCCGGACCGGTGAGTGGCGGCGAGATCCATCGCCGAAACGCACACCACGAACTAGTCTAGGGCCCTAGGATGTCACGCGCTTTACACGCGCGTGCGAACCCGTTCGGGTGAAACGGCCCACTCCTCGCCGTGGCCGCGCTGCTCAGGGCCGGTGCCGCCGGGGTCCCCGGCCGGGCGGGCCTCCGGCCGCCAGCCCAGCCCCCGGGAGATTCCCCGCGCCGCGGCGTTCACCACCGGGATGTACTCCCTGGCCGGGTTCTCCGAGGGCACCGTGACCGACAGCGCCGCTGCGACCCGCCCGCCCTGGCCGTACACCGGGGCGGCCACCGACACCGCGCCCACGGTGATCTGGCCCTCGGTGACCGCGAACCGCCGCTGCCGGACGTCCGCGATGACCCGGCGCAGCTCGTCGGCGGAGGAGATCGTCCGGTCGGTGAACCGGCGCATCGGGGCGGCCAGCACCCGCTCCTGGAACTCCGCGTCGGAGAACGCCAGCAGCACCAGGCCCACTCCGGTGGCGTGCAGCGGCAGCCGGCCGCCGGCCCGGCTGATCAGCGGCACCGCGTCCCGCGCGGACATCCGCTCCACGTACACCGCGTCCATCCCGTCCAGCACGGCCAGCTGCACGTTCTGCCGGGTGACCTCGAACAGGTCCTCCAGGAACGGCATGGCGATCTCCCGCAGGCCGTGCCCGCGCGGGGCCAGCGCGCCGACCTCCCACAGCCGCAGCCCCACCTGGTAGCGGCCGCGCTCGGTGCGTTCCAGCGCGCCCCACCGGGCCAGCTCGCCGACGATGCGGTGCGCCGTGGTCAGCGGCAGCCCGGACCGGCGGGCGATGTCGGACAGCGACAGGTCCAGCCGGTCCGGGCCGAACACGGCGAGCACGCCGAACGCCCTGGCCAGCACCGAGGGCCCCGGCTCGGCGGGCGCGGGAGGCACGGGCGCCACGGGCGGCACGGGCGGCTCAGACATCGAAGAAGACCGTCTCCCCCGCCCCCTGCAGCCGCACGTCGAAGCGGTAGCCGCCGTCGTGGGCCACCGCCAGGAGGGTGGGCCGGCGGTCGGCGGGTACCGAGGCGAGCACCGGGTCGTCGGCGTGCGCGTCGGCGTGCTCGGGGAAGTAGATCCGGGTCACCACGCGGTCCAGCAGTCCCCTGGCGAACACCGAGACGTCCAGGTGCGGCGCCTGTCCGGGCAGCGCGCCGGGCAGCACGGTACGGATCTCGTAGCGGCCGTCCGGACCGGTGGCGCACCGGGCGAAGCCGCGGAACCCGGCCGGCCCCGGCGCCGCGCCCCGTGGGTCGTCCGGGTGGTCGAAGCGGCCGTCCGGGTCGGCCTGCCAGGTCTCCACCATCCCGTCCGGCACCGGGTCGCCGGCCCCGTCGTAGAGGGTGCCCTCGATGCGGACCGCGCCGCCGGTGCCGGGGGCCACCGCGGCCGGGCCGTCCGGCCAGGGCAGCCCGATGGCCAGGTACGGTCCGACGGTCTGCGACGGCGTCGACCCGGGGTGCCCGCTCATCGGCCCGCCTCCTCGAACGGGGTGGCCTCCAGGCCGCGCAGCACGATGTCGAAGCGGAACGCCAGCGCCCACTGCTCCTCGGTGCGGGCCAGGTCGAAGGTCGAGATCATCCGCCGCCGGGCCGCCTCGTCCGGCACCGAGTTGAAGATCGGGTCGTGCGCGAACAGCGGGTCGTCCGGGAAGTACATCTGGGTCACCAGCCGCTGGGTGAACGCCCGCCCGAACACCGAGAAGTGGATGTGCGCCGGCCGCCACGCGTTGTCGTGGTTACCCCACGGGTAGGCGCCGGGCCTGATCGTGACGAACCGGTAGCGGCCCGCTGCGTCGGTCAGCGCGCGGCCGACGCCTGTGAAGTTCGGGTCCAGCGGGCTCGGCCAGGTGTCGGCCGCGTGGCGGTACCGGCCGCCCGCGTTGGCCTGCCAGATCTCCACCAGCGAGTCCGGCACCGGTCGGCCGTCGCCGTCGGCGAGCGTGCCGTGCACGATGATCCGCTGACCCTGCGGCTCCCCCTCGTGCTGCCGGGTCAGGTCGTGGTCCAGCGGGCCGACCCGGCCGGTGCCGAGCAGCGGTCCGGTGACCTCGGTCAGCCGCTGCGGGAGCAGGACCAGCGGCCGGGTGGGGTGGCGCAGCCCGGTGGAGCGGTAGCCCGGGGAGTCCAGCGGCGGGTGGGTGCCGCCCGGATCGCGGCGGTAGGCCGGCAGCTCCCCGGGGGCCTGCCGGGCTGTCGATCGGCTGGTGGGCACGGCCATACGTGCACCCTCCTCGCTGCGGCGGGACCGGACATCCTCGGCGGCGTCCGAGGGGCCCGGCAACGGTCATGGTGCCGCCGTGGCGGCCCACCCCGGCAGCCATTCTTCCGCTGGACGGAAGAGCGCGCCGGGTGGGCGGTCAGCCACCGGCGTCCGTCCGCGACCTCAGGTCCAGCACCCAGGCCAGCGCGCCGACCACCGCGGTGCCCAGCAGTGCCCCGGCCAGGGTGTCGGTGGCGTAGTGCCGCTCCAGGGCGACCATCGAGCCGCCCACGGCGACCACCGCGGCCCCCGCGACGCCGGTCAGCAGCACCCGCAGCCACGCCGGCCTCGGCGGCCCGCCCGCCACGAACAGCACGACGAACACCCAGGCCAGCGAGGTGATGCTGGTGGTGTGGCCGCTGGGCAGCGACAGCCCGCCGTCGTGGGTCCGGCCGACCAGCGGCTTGAGCACGAACTCGGCGAGCACCACGGCCAGCAGCGGACCGCCCATGGCCAGTGCCAGCCGGGGCCACCGGCCGCGACCGACCGACACCGCCAGCACCACCAGTGCCAGCAGCAGCGCGGGCGGGCTGCCCAGGTCGGCGAGCGGCCAGAACGCGTCCTCCCGCCCGGCGGCCAGCGCGGTCAGCGGGGCGCCCAGCACGGTGTCCAGCCGGCCGGCCTCCCGGGTGCCGCCGTACCACCAGCCCAGCGCGGCCGTCCCGAGCACGCACAGCGGCACCAGGACGGCGACCGCGGTGCGCCACGGGCCGGGCAGCAGTGGGCCGGGCGGGGCCACGGTGGGTCGGAGGCTCATCGCGTTCCAGGATGCCCGAACCGTTCGGGTTCGGACGCACCCGGCTGAGCCACCCCTGAGCCACCCCTGAGCCACCCCTGAGCCACCAGCGAGCCGCGTCCGTCGCCGACGGCCCTCAGCGCCCCGGCCCGGCGCCGACCACCCCGCGGGCGAACCAGGCCGTGGCCTCCAGGGTGAAGGCCCCGTCGGCGCGGCCGAGCAGCGCCAGGCACTCGGCCCGCAGGGCGTTCCGCCGCTCCGGCGGGAGCGCCTTGTAGTAGGCGCCCACCGGGCCGACGCCGAGGGTGAACGCCGACCACCAGTCCTCGGCGTCGGCGTACCCCGCCCCCGCCCTCACCTCGCCGGGCTCCACGTCCCGCAGCCCCGCCTCGCGGAGCAGCGCGGCCAGCTCCCCGGCCGCGCCACCCGGACGGGCCCTGTCGTCCCCGGCGGACGGGTCGATCCGGGCCGCGGCCGCCCAGAACAGCTGGATGGACGGCATCCGGTCGTAGTCCCAGAAGCAGGCCGCGACCGTTCCGCCCGGCGCCGTGACCCGTGCCATCTCCCGCAGCCCGGCGACCGGGTCGGTCATGAACCCGACGACCAGGCTGGCCAGCGCGGCGTCGAAGGTGCCGTCGGCGAACGGCAACGTCTCGGCGACCCCCTGCCGGACGTCCACCTCCGGCAGCCGCTGCCGGCAGGCCTCGACGAACGGCCCGGACGGGTCCACCGCGGCCACCCGGTCGGCACCCACCCTGCGCACGAGCTCCCCGGTGAGGCCGCCGGGCCCGCAGCCGACGTCGAGCACCCGCATCCCACCGGTGATCCCCGCCGCATCCGCGAAGGCCGGCGCGAGCGTGGGCAGGAACCGGCCGATCATCCGGTCGTAGCTCTCGGCGGGCACGGCGAACGCGGAACGGACGGGTCCGTTGGAGGTCATGGCTGCGGCCCCTCTCCCTGGATGTCCTCGAGCCTGGCACCGGTCCGGCCGTCGCGACAGCCGCGGTTCCGGCGAACCCCGGTGCCGAGGTGACACGCGCCACAGCGGGCGCGGCTCTACGCTGCCGGGGCTTGCTGTTGCGTCCTGCAACGGGTTCGAATCGAACCGCCGGGCGGCCACCACCCCGCGCACCGTCGCGCGGAGCCCACCCGGCCAGAGAGAGAGGAGCCGCCGGTGCGGATCGAGCCGGACGACCCGGGCAGGGACTGGACCGCCCCCGGGGTCTACGAGGTCAGCCCGGACGTCTACCGGATCCCGCTGCCGCTGCCCATGGACGGGCTCAAGGCGGTCAACGTCTACGCGCTCCGCGACGGCGACGGGCTGGCCCTGATCGACTCCGGCTGGTCGCTGGACGAGGCCCGCGCGACGCTGGACAAGGCACTCGGCGCGCTCGGAAGCGGGTTCGCCGACGTGCACCGGTTCCTGGTCACCCACGTGCACCGGGACCACTACACGCTGGCCGTGCGGCTGCGCCGCGAGTTCGGCAACCGGATCAGCCTGGGAGTCGGCGAGCAACCGACCCTGCGGCTGTCCGCCGACCCGGAGCGGGAGCCGTGGACCTCGATGGTCGAGCAGCTGCACCGGGGCGGGGCGGACGCGCTGGCCACCCGGCTCCGCCGCGAGCCGCACCAGCACGACGCGGCGATCTGGGAGGACCCGGACGACTGGCTCGCGGCGCCGGTGGACGTGGCCCTGCGCGAGCGCACCCTGCACGCGGTGGCCACCCCCGGCCACACCCAGGGGCACGTGGTGTTCGTCGACCCGGACCGGGACACGATGTTCAGCGGCGACCACGTGCTGCCGCACATCACCCCGTCGATCGGGTTCGAGGCCCACCTGCCGCGTTCCCCGCTGGGCGACTACCTCGGGTCGCTGAGGCTGGTGCGCGGCATGCCGGACCGGCGGATGCTGCCCGCGCACGGGCACGTCTCCCCCAGCGTGCACGCCAGGGTGGACGAGCTGCTGGACCACCACGCCGAACGGCTGGACGCCATGGCCGCCGCGGTCGAGGCCGGCGCGACCACCGCGCTGGAGGCGGCCGCCCGGCTGCTGTGGACCCGGCGGGGCCGGCGGCACGACGAGCTCGACGAGTTCAACCAGGCGATGGCCGTGGTCGAGACGACCGCGCACCTGGAGCTGCTGGCCGAGCAGGGCCGGCTGCACCGCACCGTGCGGGACGGCGTCCGCCACTACCGGGTGTGAGACCACTACCGTGATCGGGTGATCGCTCCGGGCCGACCGCCCCGCCGGCTGGTGATCCGCGGTGACAACCCGCTGGCGTACCGGCTCGCCGCCGAGCTGAGCTCGCGCTCGGACGCCGAGGTCACCGTCCTCGTGCGGTCCCTCGGCGCCGGGTACGGGCCGAGGATCGAGGCGCTGCCCGGGGTGCGGGTGGTGGAGGCGGCCGAGCTGACCGCCGAGGCGCTGCGCGCGGCGGGCGTACCGGGGGCGGACGCGCTGGCCCTGGTCGAGCACGACGACGTGGGCAACATCCACGCGGCGCTGCGGGCGCAGGAGCTCGGCCCCGGGACCCGGCTGGTGATCCGGTTCGGCAACATGAGCCTGGGCTACCGGATCCGCGAGCTGTTCCCCGGCTGCTCGGTGCTCTCCGACGTGGCCACCGCGGCTCCGTCGTTCGTGGCGGCAGCGCTCGGCACGGTCACCCCGGGCTCGGCGGCGCTGCCCGGCCGGCCGCCCCGCTCGGTCCTGGTGGCCCGGCGCGCCGACGTGTCACGGCAGCGGGTGGTGTGCGGCCTGGCCGACACGACCGCCCCGGGCGGCCCCCGGCGGCTGCCCGAGGACGAGGCCGCCGCCGACCTGGTGCTGGCGCTGGCCGAGCCGTCCGACGGCCCGCGCCGCCGGGGCACCCGCCCCGAACCGCGCCGGTGGGCCCGGACGGCGGGCTCCCGGCTGCGGGTGCTGTTCGGCCGGAAGCTGGCGCTGGCCACCCTGGGGCTGGTCGGTCTGGTGGCGCTGGGCACCGGGCTGTTCGCGGTGGTCGCCGGGGTGAGCTGGACCGACGCGGTGTACCTTACGGTGCTCGACTCGGCCGGCGCGGCGGAGCCCAACGTGCGTCTCGGCACGGCGAACAAGGTGATCCAGGCCAGCGTCACGGTGCTCGGTATCGCGATCATCCCGCTGGTCACCGCCACCGTGCTGGACGCCGTGGTGGGCAGCAGGCTGGCCACCGCGCTGGGCCGCCCCCGCGCGGTCAGCGGGCACGTCGTGGTGGCCGGGCTGGGCAACGTGGGCGCGCGGGTGCTGCAGCAGCTGGACGAGCTCGGCGTGACCGTCATCGGGGTGGAGGGCGACGAGCAGGCCCGCGGCGTCGTTCCGGCCCGCCAGCGCGGCGTGCCGGTGGTGATCGGCGACGCGAGCCGGGAGGGCACCCTCCGCGCGGCCCATCTGCACCAGGCCGCCGCGCTGGTCGCGGTGACCGACAACGACGTGGTCAACCTGGAGGCCGCGCTGCACGGGCGGGCACTGCGGCCGTCGCTGCGGGTCGCGCTGCGGCTGTTCGACGAGGACCTGGCGCAGCGGGTGGAGCAGACCTTCGGCATCACCGCGTCGCGCAGCGTGTCGTTCCTGGCCGCGCCGACGTTCGCGGCCGCGATGCTGCGCCGCGAGGTGCTCGCCACGATCCCCGTCGGCCGCCGGGTGCTGCTGATCGCCGAGGTCCCGGTGCTGGCCGGCGCGCCGCTGGTGGGCACCGAGGTGCGCGCGGTGGCCGAGCCGCGCGCGGTGCGCGTGCTCGCCGTGCACCGGCACAACCGGGAGGAGCTGGACCTGCCCGCGCCGCCCGGCCACGAGCTGTGCGCCGGTGACCGGCTCGTCGTGGTGGCCACCCGCACCGGGCTGGCCCGGCTGGCCGCCCTCGGCGCGCCCCCGGCCGGGCCGCCCGCGTAGGCTCGCCGGCATCGGACGGAAGCTCCCCACCTCCAGCCGGGCCCCACAGGGGTCAGGGCAGCACCGGCGCGCGCAGAGCCAGGGCAGCGGCACAGGCAGCGGCACAGGCAGCGGCACAGGCAGCGGCACGGATAGCGGCGCCCCGCCCCGCCGGGGCAGGCGCGGGCTCTACACCCTCGTCGCGCTGGCCCTGGTGCTCGTCGCCGTCCTGGTGGTCGGCGTGGTGCGGTGGCGGACGACGTCCGGCACCTCCGCCGAGCACCCGCCCGCCGCCGCGCCGGCACCGGCCGCCCCCGCCCCGAGGGCCGCACCGCCGCCCGCCGCGCCCGCCGGCCCGGCCAGCTGCCTGCAGCGGGTGGCCGCGCTGCCGCTGCGCGCCCGGCTGGCCCAGCGGCTGATGGTCGGCGTCGACCCGACGGCTCCGGCCGCCGCGCGCACCGTGGTGGCCCGGACCGGGGTGGGCGGGCTGTTCATCGGCGGAAACCCCACCGCGATCCTGCGCAACGACGCGCTGGCCCCGGTGCGCTCGGCCAGCCCGATGCCGGTGTCCGTGGCCGTGGACGACGAGGGCGGCCGGGTGCAGCGCATCGACGAGCTGGACGGCTCGATCCCCAGCGCCCGGACGATGGCCGCCACCATGAGCCCGGCGCAGGTGCGGGCGCTGGCCGCCAAGCGGGGCAAGGAGCTGCGCGCCCGGGGCGTCACCGTGGACATGGCGCCGGTGCTGGACACCAGCTCGCAGGGCGCCGGGACGGCGATCGGCGACCGGTCGTTCAGTGCCGACCCGGCCACCGTGATCAAGTACGCCGGCGCGTTCGCCGACGGCCTGCGCGACGCCGGGGTGCTGCCGGTGTTCAAGCATTTCCCGGGGCACGGCCGGGCCAGCGGCGACTCGCACGAGGGGCTGGTGTCCACGCCGGCGCTGTCCTCGCTGCGCGGCACCGACCTCAAGCCGTACAGCAGCGTGCTCAACGGCGGGAAGGCCGAGGTGATGATCGGCCACCTGGCCGTTCCCGGGCTGACCGGCGGCCTCCCGGCCAGCCTCAGCCCGGCCGCCTACACGCTGCTGCGCACCGACTACGGCTTCCGCGGCGTGACGATCACCGACGACCTGGGCGCGATGAAGGCGATCAGCGACAGGTACCCGCTGCCCAAGGCGGTGCTCACCGCGTTCCAGGCCGGCGCGGACGTGGCGCTGTGGACCTCCACCGAGCAGCTGGACACCGTGCTGAACACGCTGCAGGCGGCCGTCGACTCCGGCACGTTGAGCCGGGAGAACGTGGACGAGTCGGTGGCCCGGATCCTGGCGGCCAAGGGCTACTGCGCGGGCTGATCCCGCCACACCGGCCCGCGCGACCTGCCCGACACCGGGGGTGGCATACCGTCGGTGCGTGACCACGGTGATTCCGGTGACCGCCGACGACGTCGACCTGGCGGCCTCCCGG
Organism: Pseudonocardia sp.; assembly: GCA_036497465.1. GTDB lineage: Bacteria > Actinomycetota > Actinomycetes > Mycobacteriales > Pseudonocardiaceae > Pseudonocardia. Next base: position 8,607 of record DASXJJ010000055.1, read on the forward strand.
CTGCTCGGGGTGATCCCGTCCAGTCCCCTCGAGCGCAACGCCCGGCTGACCGCCCGCACCGGCGCGCGGGTCTGGCTCAAGCGCGACGACCTGCTGCCGGTGCGCTCGTACAAGGTGCGCGGCGCCTACAACCTGATCTCCCAGCTGGACGGCCCCGAGCGGGCGGCGGGCGTGGTGTGCGCGAGCGCGGGCAACCACGCGCAGGGGGTGGCCTACGCGTGCGCCCGGCTGGGCGTGCAGGCCCGGGTGTACCTGCCGCGCACCACGCCGAGGCAGAAGCGCGACCGGGTGGCCTTCCTCGGCGGTGACGTCGTCGAGGTGCACGTGATCGGCGACGCGTACGATGACGCCGCCGAGGCCGCGCGCGCCGACACCCGGCGCACCGGGGCCACCCTGGTCCCGGCGTTCGACGACCCGCGCACGGTCGCCGGCCAGGGCACCTCGGTGCGCGAGCTGGTCGGGCAGCTGGGGCGGGCGCCGGACGTGCTGGTGGTGCCGGTCGGCGGCGGCGGGCTGCTGGCCGGCGCGCTGACCTGGCTGCGGGAGCGGCACCCCGAGGTCGTGGTGGTGGGGGTGGAGCCGGCCGGCGCCGCCTGCCTGTCGGCCGCGCTGGCCGAGGGCGAGCCGGTGGACCTGCCGACGGTCGACCCGTTCGTGGACGGCGCCGCGGTGCGCAGGGCCGGCCGGGTCACCTTCCCGGTGGCGCGGGACGCGGTGGCCGGGGGCGGCACCGTGCTGACCACCGTCCCCGAGGGCCAGGTGTGCATCGAGATGCTGGAGCTCTACCAGTCCGACGGGATCATCGCCGAGCCGGCGGGCGCGCTGGCCACGGCGTGGCTGACCGGCCTGTTCACCGGGCCGGACGCGCCGGGCACGCTGGGCGGCCTCGCCGGACTGGCCGTCCCGGACGACCCGACCGTGGTCTGCCTGCTCTCCGGCGGCAACAACGACGTCAGCCGGTACGCCGACATCGTCGAGCGGGCGCTGGTGCACGAGGGCCGCAAGCACTACTTCCTGGTGGAGTTCCCGCAGGAACCCGGGGCGTTGCGCCGGTTCCTGGACGACGTGCTCGGCCCGGACGACGACATCACGCTGTTCGAGTACATCAAGCGCAGCAACCGGGAGACCGGCCCGGCGCTGGTGGGCATCGAGCTGGGCCGGCCGGAGGACCTCACCGCCCTGCTGGAGCGGATGCGGGACGCGCCGCCGCGGATCGAGCCGGTGCCGCCGGACAGCCCGCTGTTCCGGTTCCTGCTCTGAGCGGGCGACCGCCGGTCGATTCGATCAGTGCGCACGGCTGCGTTCTCAGGGCCGCGCCCGTAGCCTGGTAGCCGGCGCGATACCGTCGGGTGGGTGTCCCGACGGGGACACGTCGAGACCGGACCCGAGCACGCCGCGAGGAGACACACTGCCGATGGCCACCCCCAGCTCCGCCCCCACCGGGGGTGCTGGTCGCCCGGCCCCACGGTTCCCGGGGCCGCCCGGGCCCGGCCAGTTCCGCCCGCCGCCCGGCCAGGGCCAGTTCCGCCCGCCGCCGAAGCCGAAGCTGACCTCGCAGCAGCAGATGCGGCTCGCGCTGGTCTCCGCGATCATGATCGTGCTCGGACTGGGGCTCGGGTTGATCGCCAGCATCGCGCTCCCGCACATCTACGCCGCCGAGACGACCATCCGGTACAACCTCGGCGAGACGTCCGCCACCAGCGACAACGCCGACCGGACGCTCACCACCCAGACGGTGCTGATCACCGGCCGCGAGGTGCTGCAGCCGGTCGCCGACAGCACCGGCGTGCCGATCGACTACCTGACGGAGAACACCACCGCCGCCGTGGTGCCGAACAGCGAGATCATCGACGTCCAGGTCAAGCACCCCGACCGGGCGTCCGGCATCCAGCTGGCCGACGCGATCGCCAAGCGCTACCTCGAGGTGGCCAACGGCACCGGCAACCGCAACCAGCTGCAGGCCCAGCTGGACAACGCGCAGCGGCAGCTGTCCAACCCGACCACCACGCCGGCCGGCCAGCTCGACCTGGCCGGCCAGGTCGACGACCTGCAGAACCAGCTCGCGGCCTCGGCCAACACCTCCAACATCGCGGCGATCGTGGCCCCGGCCTACTCGGTCACCGCCGCCGTGTTCCCGGACACGCTGATCACCCTGGGCATCGGCGCGCTGGTCGGCGCGGTGGCCGCCGGGGCGATCGGCTACCGGATGTTCCGCAACTGGACCCGGGGCTGACCGGCCCGGCACCGACGAACCGCTCGCGAGACCGCCCCCGTCACCGTGGTCCGGTGGCGGGGGCGGATCGCGACGCCGGGGAGGTCTAGCGGGACGGCTGCGGTTCCCTGGTGAACCCGGGCGGGATGATCAGGTCCGCCGGCTCCAGCTCCTGCACCGAGGAGCGGCCCAGCCCGAGCAGCGCCTCGTCGATGCCGCTGCGCAGGATCTCCAGCACGTTGGTCACCCCGGCCTGGCCCCCGGCCGCCAGCGCGAACAGGTACGCCCGGCCGATCATGACCGCGCGGGCGCCCAGCGCGAGCGCCTTGACCACGTCGCTGCCCCGCCGGATGCCGCCGTCCAGCAGCACCTCCACCCGGTCCCCGACCGCCTCGGCCACCGCGGGCAGCATCCGGATCGAGGCCGGGGTGCCGTCCAGGTTGTTGCCGCCGTGGTTGGACACCGAGATCGCGGTCGCACCGGCGTCGGCGGCCCGGCGCGCGTCGTCCGGGTGCATGATCCCCTTGACCATGAAGGGGCCGCCCCACTCGTCGCGCAGCCACTTGATGTCGTCCCAGGTGGGCAGCGGGGTGCCCATCCACTCGCCGTAGGCGCCGAAGAACGTGGGCGGCTCCTCCCCCGGCCCGGCCAGGTTCGGCGTGGCCAGGTCGGGCAGCGTGCCGCTGCGCACGAAGTCCAGCAGCCAGGCCGGCCGGGTGATGCCCTCCGGGGCGAACCTGAGCATCGCCTTGAGGTCGAGCTGCTGCGGGATGACCGGGCTGCCCCAGTCCCGGCGGTGGGCGAACGTCCAGTCCAGCGTGACGATCAGGCCCTTCGCCCTGGCGGCCCGCGCGCGCTCGGCGCGCTGCAGGATCCGGTCCTTGGAGCCCACCCAGTACATCTGGAAGAAGGTCTTCGGGTTCGCCTCGGCGACCTCCTCGACGGGCTTGCTGGCGAACGAGCTCAGCCCCATCGCGGTGCCCGCCTCGGCCGAGGCCCTGGCCACCGCCACCTCACCGTCGGGGTGCACCGCCTGCACCCCGGTCGGCGAGATCAGCACCGGGAAGGAGATCTCCTGCCCCATCACCGTGGTCGTCTGGTCCCGGTGCCTCGGCAGGTCCGCGATGTGCGGCCGGAAGCCCAGCTCGCTGAACGCGTCGACGTTGTCGGTCAGGGTCTGACCCCGCTCGGCGCCGGCCACGAGCGCCAGGTAGACCGACCGGGGCAGCCTCCGTTTCGCCCGCCGTTGCGCCTCCGCGACGCTCTCGAACCACTCCTTGCTGCTCGCCATTGAACCGGCCCCTTCACCGCGTGGATCTCTCTCGGCGGCAGCCTAGCCGCCGGCGCCGCCCCGGGGCTGCCTCCCGGCCGTCTCGACCGGGGCCACCCGGGGGGTCCCCACCCGGTCGGAGGGGGCCGGGCCTACTCGAAGCGGGAGGGGTCGCCGGCCCCTCGGCGCACGATCTCCGGCTCGTCGCCGGAGAAGTCGACCACCGTGGTGGGCTCGGTGCCGCACTCCGCCGAGTCGAGCACCGCGTCCAGCACGGTGTCCAGCTCCTCCTTGATCTCCCAGCCCTGGGTCAGCGGCTCCTCGTGGCCGGGTAGCAGCAGGGTGCTGGACAGCAGCGGCTCGCCGAGCTCGGCCAGTAGCGCCTGGGCCACGACGTGGTCCGGGATGCGCACCCCGACGGTCTTCTTCTTCGGGTGCATGAGCCGGCGCGGCACGTCGGCGGTCGCCGGCAGGATGAACGTGTAGCTGCCCGGGGTAGCCGCCTTGATCGCGCGGAACACGGTGTTGCTGATCTTGACGAACTTGCCGAGCTGGGCGAAGTCGCGGCACATCAGGGTGAAGTGGTGCCGCTCGTCGAGCTGCCGGACCGACCGGATCCGGTCCAGCCCGTCCCGGTTGCCGAGCTGGCAGCCGAGCGCGAAGCACGAGTCGGTCGGGTAGGCGATCAACCCGCCGTCCTCGATCAGCCGCACGACCTGGCCGATGGACCGCCGCTGCGGGTTGTCGGGGTGCACGTCGAAGTACCGGGCCATGCCGATCAGCCTAGGGCCCCGCCACGTCCGGACGATCTACCGGCGGTCCAGCAGCCGGGACAGCACGATCACCGTCTCGGTGTGGTCCACGTTCGGCTCGTCGCGCACCCGCTCGATGGCCCGCTCGAGGCTGCGGACGTCCTCGGCGAGCACCTGCAGCAGCGCGTCGGCTGCACCGGTGACCGTGCACGCGCTGACCACCTCGGGGACCTGCTCGACGCAGCGGCGCAGGTCGTCCGGGGAGACGATGCCCCGGCAGTAGACCTCCACGTAGGCCTCGGTGGTCCAGCCCAGCGCGGCCGGGTCGACCAGCGCGGTGAAGCCGCGGATCGCGCCGGCGGCCAGCAGCCGGTCCACCCGGCGCTTGGCGGCCGGGGCGGACAGCCCGACCTGCTCGCCGATCTCGGCGTAGGTGGCCCGGCCGTCGCGCAGCAGGCAGCCGACGACCCCCCGGTCGATCGCGTCCACCACACCTCCCGACCGCTACGCAGCAAACCATCGTATGCGGCTCAACTGCGCAATAAATAGCGAGCGTACGCGCAATGTACGTCTCTTGTTTGCGCGCGGCGACCGAACCTACAGTTTTTTCATGACCGTCACCGAGCAGTGCGCCGAGGAATTCCGCGCCGAGTACGCGACCCCCCGTACGGCGCCCGACGGCGGCCGCGTCGCCCGCACCCGCCGCTACCTGATGTGCCCGCCCGACCACTTCACCGTGTCCTACGCCATCAACCCGTGGATGGACACCACCCGCCCGGTGGACACCGCGCTGGCCCGCACGCAGTGGGACCGGCTGCGCGGGCTGTACGCCGACCTGGGCCACGCCGTGGAGGTCGTCGACCCGGTGCCCGGGCTGCCCGACATGGTGTACGCCGCGAACGGCGGGCTGGTCATCGACGGGCTCGGGTTGGGTTCCCGGTTCGCCCACCCGCAGCGCGCCGGCGAGGGACCGGCCTACCTGGCCCGGCTGCGCGGGCTGGTCCACGCCGGCGGCCTGCGCTCGGTCGCCGAGGCCAGCCAGGTGAACGAGGGCGAGGGCGACTTCCTGGTCGTCGGGGCCGGGCGGTCCGCGCGGGTGCTGGCCGGCACCGGGTTCCGCAGCACGCCGGCCGCGCACGCCGAGGTCCAGGAGCTGTTCGGGCTGCCGGTGATCTCGCTGCGGCTGGTCGACCCGCGCTTCTACCACCTGGACACCGCGCTGGCGGTGCTGGACGACCGCACCGTCGCCTACTACCCGGCGGCGTTCAGCCCGGGCAGCCGCGCGGTGCTGGCCCGGCTGTACCCGGACGCGGTGCTGGCCGACGACGCCGACGCGGCGGTGCTCGGGCTGAACGCGGTGTCCGACGGCCGGCACGTGGTGCTCGCCCGGCGCGCCGTGCGACTGGCCGACCAGCTGCGCGAACGCGGCTTCGAACCGATCGGGGTGGACCTGTCCGAGCTGCTCAAGGGCGGCGGCGGGGCCAAGTGCTGCACGCTGGAGATCCGGCCATGACCCTGCTCACCGACCGCCCGGCCACGCCCGGCGGGAACCCCGGCCCGGACGTCCCCGGAACGGACACCCCCGGCAACGACACCCCGGCGCACCTCGCGCTCGCCGACCGGCATGCCGCGCACAACTACGCCCCGCTGCCGGTGGTGCTGCACCGCGGCGAGGGCAGCTGGGTCACCGACGTCGCGGGGCGCCGCTACCTGGACTGCCTGGCCGCGTACTCGGCGATGAACTTCGGCCACGGCAACCCGCGCGTGCTCGCCGCCGCGCACGCCCAGCTGGACCGGCTCACCCTGCCCAGCCGGGCGTTCGGCCACGACGTGTTCGGCCCGTTCTGCGCCGAGCTGGCCGCGCTGGTCGGCAAGGACATGGTGCTGCCGATGAACACCGGGGCCGAGGCGGTGGAGAGCGCGATCAAGGTGGCCCGCGCATGGGGTTACCGGGTCAAGGGCGTGCCCGACGGCAGGGCC
>DASXJJ010000056.1:0-3703 GCA_036497465.1 Pseudonocardia sp.
CAGGCCCCAGGCTCCGATCGACTCGATGAACGCCACCGGCGCCTCGTCCCGCATCTGCCGGTAGTACGGGTGCGGCTGCTGCTGGAACTCCGCCAGCAGCGGGTTGAACTCCACGGCGGTCGTCATCGAACGGTCTCCCTCGTGCGCGCTCCGAGCCCTTCAGGCACGACCCATCTAGGGTCATAGTAGTCATGATGCTACTCACACAGGAGGTGCTCGTGTCCACCACACCCGTCGTCGTGGTCGGTGCCGGGCTGGCCGGGCTGGCCACCGCCGTGGCGGCCGCCGGGCGCGGCCATGCCGTCACGGTCCTGGAGAAGAGCTCACTCGCCGGGGGCGCCGCCGCGTGGTCCGGCGGGCAGGTGTGGATCGCGGACAACCACCTGCAACGCGCCCAGGGCATCGAGGACAGCCTGGACGACGGTGAGCGCTACATCCGCTCGGTGGGCGCCTCGCACCCCGAACTGATCGACGGGCGAGCGCTGGCCCGCTGGCTGCGCGAGGCACCCCGCGCGGCCCGCTACTTCGAGGACGTCGGCGCGGTGCGCTGGTCACTCATCCCCGGCTACCCGGACTACTACCAGGACGCCCCCGGAGCCCGCGCCGCCGGTCGCTACCTGACCGCGACCTATGCCGGCGCCGGGCTGGGCGGGTGGCGCGACCGGCTCCGGGTGTCGCCCCACTTCCCGGTGGGTGCCACGTACGACCGGATCCTCTCGGCCGGGCTGCGCGCGTCGGCGTTCGGCGCGAGCGACACCGGGGGCGAGGGCGGGGAGCAGCCCGCCGACCTGCTCTCCTTCGGCACCGGGGTGGTCGCCGGATTCCTCGCCACGGCGGTCGGCCTCGGCGTCGACATCCGGCTGGAACACGACGTGGTGGAGCTGACCCTCGACGGCGACGGCCACGTCACCGGTGCGGTCGCGGCGGATGCTGGCGGGGGGCGGCACACCGTCCCGGGAGCCGTCGTGCTGGCCACCAGCGGCTACGACTGGGATGACGACCTCGCGTTCGAGTACCTGGGGCTCAAGCCGGAGCACCGGGGCAGCGTCGCCCCCAGGTCACTGTCCGGTGACGGGTTCCGGCTGGCCCGGCAGGCCGGCGGGACGGTCAAGGAGGTCCCCGCGAACCGGGTGCCGGTGCAGCTCGGGTACCCGGTCGAGCACGAGCCCGGTTACGCGGTGGCGCGCGAGCACTCGCTGCCGCACACCTTCATCGTCGACCGCGCGGGCGACCGCTTCTGTGACGACGCCGTGTACTGGGAGGTCGTCCGGCACGCGCTGGCCCCGGAGAGCCCTCGGCTGCCGTGCTGGATGATCTGGGACTCCCAGCACCACCGGAAGTACGGCCTGGGCACCACACCCCCCGGCGGGGACTACCCGGCCGGTGTCATCGCCACGGCCGGCACGCTGGCCGAGCTCGGCGAGCTGCTGGGCGTGGACGGACGGCGGCTGGCGCGCACGGCGGACCGGTTCAACCGGCACGCCCGGCAGGGCACCGACCCCGACTTCGGTCGGGGCGGCAACACGACGTGGCGGAAGTTCCAGGGCGACCCCAACCAGCGACCCAACCCGAACCTGGGGCCGGTCGGCGAGGCACCGTTCTTCGGCATGCGGCTGACCATGGTCAGCACCGGGATCGGGCTGACCGGCATCGATGTCGACGAGGTGGGCCGCGTGCTGGACGCGGGCGCGCGCCCGGTGCGGGGCCTGTACGCCGCCGGGGCGGCAGCCGTGTTCAACTCCTCGGGCACCGCTTACAACAGCGGCTTCTCGCTCAGCCGGGCGATCACCCTGGGTCTGCTGGTCGCCGAGAGCGTCGGGCCGGACGCGCGGGCCTGACCGTCGGGGGCGGGCTCAGTCGCGGTGCGCCGGGCTCCTCGGGCCCGGTCGGGAGCACACCGGCCACCCGAGTCGCACAGTCAGTCGTGGGCGCGGCGCAGCACCGTGGGACGCATCCGGCGGTAGCCGCGCACCGCGACCGGCCGCAGCGTGCGCAGCGCGAACCGGTCGTCGTCGGCCAGCAGCGCGGCCAGGCTCTCGTCCAGCAGGACGGTGGACGGGCGGGCCGTCGAGGTGAGCCGCGCGGCCAGGTTGACCACCGCGCCGTACACGTCACCGACCCGGTGCACCACGCTTCCGCTGGCCATCCCGACCCGCAGCGGCGGCACCTCCCGCCGCGCCGCCTCGTCACCCACCAGGGACAGGCCGATCTCGGCCGCGTCCCCCGGGTGGTCGCACACGAAGAAGACCTCGTCGCCGATCATCTTGACGATCCGCCCGCCGCGCTCGCCGATGATCTCGGTGGCCGCCGACTCGAAGCGCTCGAGCACCTGGGCCAGCTCGCGCTCGCCGATGCCCCGGCTCAGTCGCGTGTAGCCGACGATGTCCGCGAACCCGACGGTGGTCGCGCGGGACCCGGCGTCCTCGGCCGGGGCGGCCACCGCCCGGGACACGCAGGCGAGCAGGTGCCGGCGCCACACGTAGCTCTGGATCCGCTCCAGCTGGGGGAGCATCCGGTCGGCCAGCTCCACCAGGCCCTGCTCGTCGAGGACACCGGAGCCGCCCGCGCCGGCCGCCACGTCGAGCACGATGTCGACCTGCCCCTCGGCCAGCCGGGACAGGTGCTGCCCGAGCGCCCGAGCGACCGAGCTCTCCATCGCGGAGTCCCCACCCACCTCGGCCACCACGCTCGCCGCCGCGCGCAGGGCGTCCACGTCGGCGTCGGTGAACACCACGTCGTCGTCGGCCGCGGTGGGGAACCCGAGCGAGCGCCACAGGGTCTGCGCGCGGTCCAGCGGCACGCCGGCGAGCTCGGCGACCTCGGCCCGGCGGTACCGGGGCGGGCCGCCCAGCGCGGTGTTCTCCAGGCGCCGCTCCACCGCGGTCGCACCGCCGGCGTCGGCCTCGGTCGTGCCGGGGGTCGGCGGCGCGCCGTCAGGGCCGGCCGGGACGCGCGTTCGCCCGCCGCCACCCACGCCGCCCCCGGCTGCCCCCTCGGCCATCGATCGCAGTCAACCGTAGAGCTGATCACCACGGCAATCCGGGGATGCCGATGACCCCGGCGGGCGCGAGGCCGACCCGGTGAGCGACACGTCCCCGCAGTCCATGCCTACCACGCATATCAGCTGTTCCGAACTCTCGTTGGGCGCATGGGACGACCGTTCCTAACCTCGAACCCAGGTGCCCAACGGCGGCACGCACGCGATGCCGCGCTCGTTCGGCCCTGTGCTGCGCCGCCGGCGCACGGCTGGTCGTGGTGGCCAGCGACCTGGGCACCCCTGGGCCGCTCGCGCCGGCGCTGCACCCGCTGTTCGAGCGGGCCTCGCTGGACGAGGTGGAGGCGGCCGTCGAGGCGTGGCGCGCGGCCGTGCACGACGGCACCGCCGCCGAGTGGGGCTGGCCGGAGTGGCTCAACGTGCCGTCCGAGGTCGCCCAGGTCGCGGCGGTACGCGCGGTGGCCCGCGAGCGCAGGGCGACCGACCGGGCCGAGGGGCACGCTGGTCGCACGAACGGCTGACGGTCAACCGGGCCTGACCTCGCGGCGGCCTGGCACCGCGGCCTGGCACTCCGGCCTGGCACTCCGGGCTGGCACTCCGGCCTGGCACTCCGGGCTGGCACTCCGGGCTGGCACTCCGGGCTGGCACTCCGGGCTGGCACTCCGGGCTGGCACTCCGGGCTGGCACTCCGGGCTGGCACTCCGGGCT
>DASXJJ010000057.1:0-65450 GCA_036497465.1 Pseudonocardia sp.
GAATCAAGCCAGGCAGCCGCATCTATGGGTCGGCGAAACCTGCGCTCACCTTGGCTCGATGTCCACGCGCGACGTCGATCAGCCCCTCGTCTCGAAGGACTGCAAACGCCCGGTGCACTGTGGCCGGCGAGACAGCATGGACTGTGGCGAGTTCATTCGTGGTCGGCAGTTGGTCTCCCACAGACAGTCGGCCGTCGCGGATCTGCTCGCGCAGGACGGAGGCGATGGTCTCGTACGGCCCACGGGCAGGCCGGGCGCCGATCACGACCTTCGGCATGATCACGCCCATCGCCTCGGCCGCGCGCTGCCCGGCCTCGTCGACCCACGCGGCGTAGATCTTGAGCGTGGTGGCGCCGCCGCTTCCGTGCCCGAGCCGACCGGCGACAGTCCGGATGTCGACGCCGGCGGCAATCAGCTCGGTCGCCGAGTAGTGCCGCAACGAGTGCAGCCGCGTGCTGCGCAGCTTGAGCTTCTTGGCTATCCGGTAGTAGCGGTGGGTGAGCGCACGTGGAGACCACGGGGTCGAATGGTCGGGCGACTGTGAGAACACGAACAGGTCGTTGTCGAGCTCGCAGTCGAGCGCTGCGAGACGCTCCTCACATCGACTGCGGTGCTCGGCCAGGAGCTCGACGGTCTTTGCGTCGAGGGCGATTCTTCGCTGCTGGCGCGTCTTGGTCTGCTTCTCCAGAACTTCACCGGACTTCGGTTGGGCGTTGCTGCGCTGGACGAGCATCAGTCGGCGCTCAAGGTCGACGTGGCGCCAGCGCAGAGCGCTCATCTCGCCTCTGCGCGACCCGCTGACCATCGTCAGCCAGAGGAGGACGCCCCAGTCCGGATCGACCGTCCAGGCCTCCCCCAGCAGCCTCGCTGCCTCCTCGGGGGTCGGCGGGTCGGGCTCGGTTTGCTGCGGAGACGGCGCAACCGCCATGGCGGCCTTGTTCACGCCGAGGTGGCGCCAGCGCACTGCGCGCTCGAGTGCGGCGTTGATAATGAAGTGGATCTTCCTCACCGTACTGCTGCTGAGTGGCCGACAGGCGTGGCCCTTCGCAGGTCGCCCGGTGCACAGACTGCGACAGCGCAGGACACGCGCGTAGAAGCGTTCGAGTAGCTCAGCATCCAGCCTGGAGGCGGGCAGCTCTCCGAAGGTCGGTGTGATGTAGATCCTGACCAGGTCCTCATACCGCTCGCGAGTGGTGGCGGCCAGCTCCGCGACCTCAAGCCAGGCCTCGACTGCGCGCCCGACGGTGACAGAGGACTTCGGGTGGACGTCTTCGTCCACCTCGCGCTGAAGTTTCGTGAGCGCGACCTTGGCGTCGGCGTAGGTCTGAGCGGTCTCCTTGAGCCGCCGATCCTTGCCCGTCAGAGGGTCCTTACCTGCGTACACGACAGCGCGCCAGGAGCCACTGGGCAGCTGTTCGATCCTTCCCCTGGAGCGGCGGGCGGCGGGCGGCATGGTCCGAGTCTACTGCCGTTTCGGACCACGACTCGGACCACGATCAACAAAACTGGCCTGCGGTTTCAGAGAAGCCGCAGGCCAGATGGTGTAGCCCCGACGGGATTCGAACCCGCGCTACCGCCTTGAGAGGGCGGCGTCCTAGGCCACTAGACGACGGGGCCATGGGAAACGGCCTGAACCGTTACCGCTGGGGTACCAGGACTCGAACCTAGACTAACTGAACCAGAATCAGTCGTGCTGCCGATTACACCATACCCCACTGACTTTGGATCACCGGCTCCGCATGGTGCCGCTGTTCCGTGCTGGGTCAGATGCTAGCCGACCGCGTCGGGTGGCCGCACACCGCCACCCCCGCCGGCGGGGCGCGCGGCAAGTGCGCAGGTCACCGCTCCCGGTGGTCCGAGGACCCGCCGGCCGCGTGGGCTTGACCCGGCCGAGGTCCCCCGGAACGATCGCAGTCCGCGTGACGAAGGAGGTCGGGGATGACCGGCGACGAGACCGGCTGTGTGGTGGTCGGCGGCGGCCCGGCGGGCATGGTGCTCGGCCTGCTGCTGGCCCGTGGTGGCGTCCGGGTGACGGTGCTGGAGAAGCACGCGGACTTCCTACGCGACTTCCGGGGCGACACGGTGCACCCCTCCACGCTGCGGCTGCTGGACGAGCTCGGGCTCGGTGAGCGGTTCGCCACGCTGCCCGGCCGGCTGGTCGACCAGGTCAGCATGCAGCTGGACGCGGGCACCGTCCGGTTGCCCCTGCGATGGCTGCCGGGCCGGCACAAGCACATCGCCATGGTCCCGCAGTGGGACTTCCTGGAGCTGCTGGCCGGTGAGGCGGAGCGCGAGCCGGCCTTCAGTCTGCGGCGCAACGCGCAGGTCATCGGGCTGGTCACCGAGGACCGGCGGGTGGTCGGGGTCCGCTACCGCGACCGGGGTCCGGACGGCGCGCTGGGCGCGGAGCACGAGCTGCGGGCGCCGCTGACCGTCGCCTGCGACGGCCGCGACTCCACGGTGCGCGACGCCGCCGGGATGCACGCGCGCGAGTTCGGCGCGCCGATGGACGTGTGGTGGTTCCGGATCCCCCGGGCCGCGTCGGACCCGATCGGCGCGGTGGGCCGGTTCTCCGCCGGGCACGTGGCGGTGATGCTCGACCGGGGCGACTACTGGCAGTGCGCCTACCTGATCCACAAAGGGTCGGACGCCCGGCTGCGGGGGGCGGGGTTGGCGGTGCTGCGCGACGAGTTCGCCGGGCTGGTGCCGTGGACCAGGGACCGGCTGGACACGCTCACCGACTGGGACCAGGTCAAGCTGCTCAGCGTGAGCCTGAACCGGCTGCGCCGGTGGTACGGCGATGGCGTGCTGTGCATCGGCGACGCGGCGCACGCCATGTCACCGGTCGGCGGGGTGGGGATCAACCTGGCGGTGGCCGACGCGGTCGCCACGGCACGGCTGCTGGCCGGGCGGCTACGCGACCGCGAGATCGACCGGAAGCGGCTGCGCCGGGTGCAGCGCCGCCGCTGGTTCCCCACCGCGATCATCCAGGGCGGCCAGCGGCTGGCCCACCGGTACGTGGTGGGACGCGCGCTGAACCAGGCCCCGCCGGAGCCGGCCACGGGCCAGCGGCTGCCGCTGCCCGCGCGGGTGCTCCGCCGGTTCCCGGTGCTCGCCACGGTGCCGGCCTACCTGATCGGATTCGGCCCGCTGCCCGAGCACGCCCCGCAGTGGGCGCGCCGGGCACCTCGGCCGGCCGAGCCCGGCGGCCCGGGCCCGGCGGAGTGACGCGGGAGCCGGTGGCCGCCGCTCAGTGCGCGGCCACCGCTTCCCGGTGGTGCAGCGCCGCGTAGCCCAGCGCGTCGACCAGGGCCAGCCAGGAGGCCTCGACGACGTTGCCGTGCACGCCGACGGTGGTCCAGCCGCTGCCGTCGACAGTGGCGCTGTCCACCAGCACCCGGGTCACCGCGTCGGTGCCGTGCCCGCCGTCCGACGCGGCCCTCGGGCTCAGGATGCGCACCTTGTAGTCGGACAGCTCGACGCCGTCCAGCCAGGGGCAGCTCGGCGTCAGCGCGGCCCGCAGCGCGGCGTCCAGGGCGTTGACCGGCCCGTTGCCCTCCTCGGTGGCGATCACCCGCCGGCCGTCCACCCGCAGCTTCACTGTGGCCTCGGCGGTGACCGCGCCGTCCGCCCGCCGCTCGGTGATCACCCGGTAGGACTCCAGGGCGAACGGGACCCGGGACGGCTCCCCCATCGCCTCGCGCATCAGCAGTTCCAGCGACGCGTCGGCGGCCTCGAACGACCAGCCCCGCGCCTCCCGGTCCTTCACCTCGGACACCACCGAGGACACCGCGGCCGGGTGGCCGGCCAGATCGATGCCGAGCTCGGCGCCCTTGAGCTCGACACTCGCCCGGCCGGCCATCTCGGTGACCAGCACCCGCTGACCGTTGCCGACAACCTCAGGGGTCATGTGGTTGTACAGCTCCGGATCGACCTTGATCGCACTCGCGTGCAGGCCCGCCTTGTGGGCGAACGCTGACACCCCGACATACGCCTGGTGGGCGTCGGGGGCGATGTTGGCGATCTCCGCCAACGCGTGCGAGGTCGGGGTCAGCTCGGCCAACGCCCCGTCCGGTAGGACCGGCATGTCGAGCTTGGTCACCAGGTTCCCGACGACGGCGAACAGGTCGGCGTTGCCGGCCCGTTCCCCGTAGCCGTTGGCGGTGCACTGCACGTGGCTGGAGCCCGACTGCACCGCCGCCACGCTGTTGGCCACCGCGCAGCCGGTGTCGTCCTGGCAGTGGATGCCGAGCCGGAACCCGGTCCGGTCGGCGACCTCGGCCACCACCCGCGCGACGCCCAGCGGCAACATCCCGCCGTTGGTGTCGCACAGCACCGCCACGTCGGCCCCGGCGCCCACGGCGGCGTCGAGCACGCCCAGCGCGGTGTCCGGGTCGAACCGGTAGCCGTCGAAGAAGTGTTCGGCGTCCACGAAGACCCGGCGGCCCTCGGCGCGCAGCAGCCGTACCGTGTCGGCCACCATCGCCCGGTTCTCCGCCGGGTCGGTGCGCAGCGCCCGCTCGATGTGCCGGCGGTCCGACTTCGCCACCAGGGTCACCACCGGCGCCCGCGAGTCGAGCAGGGCGCGGACCTGCGGGTCGTCCTCGGCCCGGACACCGGCCTTGCGGGTGGCGCCGAACGCGACGAGTGCCGCGTGCCGCAGGTCCAGCTCGCCGGCGGCGGCGCGGGCGAAGAACTCGGTGTCCTTGGGCAGCGCGCCCGGCCAGCCGCCCTCGATGAACCCGACGCCCAGCGCGTCCAGCCGCCGGGCGACGGCCAGCTTGTCGGACACCGAGTAGCTGATGCCCTCCCGCTGGGCGCCGTCGCGCAGCGTCGTGTCGTAGACGTGGAAGCTGTCTCCGAGGGGGGTGCCGGCCGGTTCGGTTCGGGACATCGGTGCCGCTGCTCCTGGTCGTCGTGGTGGGGGTGTCCGGGCAAACAAAAAGACCCCCCGCGGGGTGCGAGAGGTCTGCGCGTCGGGGTGGTTCCGCTACCCGACGCGCTCCGCGATAATGATCACTGAAAGGTGTGCCACGTCTCCGACGGTAGCACTACCGGGCGGGAATCCGTGGGATATTTCCGGACCGAGATCAAGGAGGATCCACGTTGTACCAGCTCACCGTGCTCTACAACCACCCCGAAGACGTCGCGGCGTTCGACCGCCACTACCGCGAGGTGCACGCTCCGCTGGCCGCCAAGGCCCCGGCGCTGACCGGCTACACGATGTCGTTCTGCGAGACCGGGCCGGACGGCAGCGAGCCGCCCTACCACCTCATCGCGGCACTCACCTGGGCCACCAAGGAGGACATGCAGGCGGCACTGGGCAGCCCGGAGTTCAAGGCCGCCGCCGACGACCTGCCCAACTTCGCCGCCGCGGGCGCCCAGCTGGTGTTCGGCGCGAACGAGTCCGTGGCCTGAGCCGCCCGGTCCGACGCGGCCCGGGCCGCCCACCGTCGACACGGCGGGCGGCCCGGCTGCCGGTCAGGTCCGGGTCAGATGGCGTCGAAGGTGGCCGGCCGGCCGACCAGCGCCGCGAGCCGGTCGCCGATGGACTGCGTGTGCCCGGCGGCACCGTGGTCCCGGGTGGCCAGGTCGAAGGCCACCGAGGCCTCCACCCGGCGGGCCGCCTCGCCCTGGCCCAGGTGGTCGAGCAGCAGGGCCACCGACAGCACCGCGGCCGTCGGGTCGGCGATGCCCTGGCCGGCGATGTCCGGTGCGCTGCCGTGCACCGGCTCGAACATGCTCGGGTTGCGGCGGCTCACGTCCATGTTGCCGCTGGCGGCCAGCCCGATGCCCCCGGTCACGGCGGCGGCCAGGTCGGTGAGGATGTCGCCGAACAGGTTGTCGGTGACGATCACATCGAAGCGGCCCGGGTCGGTCACCATGTGGATCGTGGTGGCGTCCACGTGCTGGTAGGCCACGCCCACGTCGGGGTGCTCCAGGGAGACCTCCTCGACGATGCGCGACCACAGGCCACCGGCGTAGGCCATCACGTTGGTCTTGTGCACCAGCGTGAGGTGCTTGCGCGGGCGCGCGGCGGCGCGGGCGAACGCGTCGCGCACCACCCGCTCGACACCGAACGCGGTGTTCACGCTGACCTCGGTGGCGATCTCGTTCTTGGTGTCCTTGCGCAGGTGGCCACCGGTGCCGGCGTACGGCCCCTCGGTGCCCTCGCGCACCACCACCATGTCGATCTCCGGCGGGCTGGCCAGCGGGCTGCGCACCCCCGGGTAGAGCCGGGCCGGGCGCAGGTTCACGTGGTGGTCCAGCTCGAAGCGCAGCCGCAGCAGCAGCCCGCGCTCCAGGATGCCGCTGGGCACCGAGGGGTCGCCCACCGCGCCGAGCAGGATGGCGTCGTGCTCGCCCAGCTCGTTGAGGACCGACTCGGGCAGCAGCTCGCCGGTGGAGTGCCACCGGGCCGCGCCCAGGTCGTAGGTCGTCGTCTCGCTGCCGGGAGCCACCTCCCCGAGAACCTTGAGCGCCTCGGCGATGACTTCCGGGCCGATCCCGTCACCGGGGATCACCGCCAGTCGCATGTCGTGCCGCCTCTCTCACCTGCACCTGTGGGGATGGGGAACGATGTCCCGCCGGCACGCTACCGGCTCCCGAGATGCCGATTTACCAGTGGCCACCCATTTGGGCTCGCTCGATGTAGTGAAGATCTTGCGTTTTCCGAGTAAATCGCCGCGACGCGGCGGCGGAGCGGCCCGTCATGCGGCCACCTGGGGTCCGTGCGGGGGCTTGACCCGGCCGTGCCCGCCGTACCCGCGCCAGCCCCCGGAGGGTCCGGTGCCGGACCCTCCGGGGGGCTGCTGGCTGCCGCCCCGACCGCTCAGGTCACGGCGGTGAGCGTGGCGAAGGCCACGATGCTGTCGACGTAGCTGCGCTTGCTCGAGTCGAACCTGCCGCCGCAGGTGACCAGCCGCAGCTCGGCGTCCGCGGTGTCGCCGTAGACGGCCTGGGTCGGGAACGCCGACTTGGCCACCTGCTGCATCCGGGTCACCGTGAAGACCGCCGTCTTGCCGTCGGCGCGGGAGACCTTGACCTGGTCACCCGGCTTGAGCTGGTTGAGCCGGGCGAAGATGCCGTCGTGGCCGTCGCCGTTGACGTGCCCCAGGATCACCGCCGGACCCGGCGCACCCGGTGTCGGCCCGAGCCGGTACCAGCCGGCCTGCATCGGCGTGGACACCGGCGGGACCGCGACGGTCTGGTCGGCGTTCAGCCCCAGCGGGACCAGGTTGGACGAGGCGTTGATCGAGTCGATCCGGAGCTCGGTCGGGTTGGCCGCGGCGAGCGGCGCCACCGGGGCCACCGGCCCGCCGGCCACCGTGGGCGAGGTGAGGTTCGGTCCGTCCCCGGGGCCCGGGCCGGCCGCACCGCACCCGGTGAGCACCAGGGCCAGGGTGGCCGCGAGCGACGCCGCGACCAGCCCGTACCGCCGCCCGCTCATCGCCGGCCCGCCCGCCGGACCGCCGCGACGCCCGCACCGACGACGGCCGCGCCGGCCAGGCCGGTCACGCCCAGCGCCACCAGGCCCGGTCCGCTGTCCGCCACCGGTCCGCCACCGGTCTCCGGAGCGCCCTTCGGGTACACCGTCACCTGGTCACCGCCCTCCGGCCCGTTGCCGTCGTCACCCGTTCCGCCACCGCCCTGCACGAAGAACGTCTCCTCCAGGGTCTCGCCGCCACAGTGCACCCGGACGGTGTGCTCGCCCGGCTCGGCGTCGTCCCGCACGTGGGTGGTGCCGCTGAAGCGCCAGTCGTTGTCCCGGTCCAGGTCGATCTCCTCCAGCACGTCGGAGTCGATCCGGTCCACCCAGCGGTCGCAGCCCACGTGCACGTCGACCTCGTCACCGCGGTGCCCGTAGGCCGGGTCCAGGTCCAGGAACCGGTCGCGGTCGTGGTGGTCGCGCAGCACCCAGAACCCCTGGCTCTCGCTGCGGCCGTCGCAGGACACGGTCACCCGGTGCCAGCCCTCGTGCGCGTTCCGCTCCACGTGGGTGGTGCCGGTCAGCCGGCCGCCGTCGCGGCGCAGGGTGATGTCGTCCAGCACGTCCGAGTCCAGCCGCGCCCGATCGTCGCGGCAGCGCACGGCCACGTCGATCGCGTCGCCCCGGTAGCCGGAGCGGTCGCTCAGCCAGAAGTCGCGCAACCCGTCACCGGGGCCGCCGTGGTTGCCCCGCCGCACCTCGAAGTTCGCGGTCGCGGTCTCCTCGCGCCCGCCGTCCCGGCATACCCGGGTGGCGGTGTGCCCCCCCTCGCGGGCGTCGTCGCGCACGAAGCCGCCGTTGCCCCGGATGTCGACGTCGTCGGCGTCCAGCCGGACCTGCTGGCCGCGCGAGCAGCCGCCGCCGAAGTGCACGTAGCCGCCCTGGTCGACCCGCCCCGGCGATACCGACAGGGTCGCCCGCAGGTCGCCACCGTTGTCCGGGCCACCGCCCGGCCGGCCGTCGGGGCCGTGGTTCGGTCCGCCGCCGGGGCCGCCGGGCTGGCCGTGGTTGTCGCCGCCGCCCTGGCCCCCGGCGGGACGGATGGCGAAGGTGGCCCGCGCGGTGTCGCTGCCCGAGGGGCCGGTGCAGGTCAGGGCGATCGACGCCGAACCCGGCGCGGCCCCGTTGTCCACCCGGCCGCTCGCGCCGTTGAGCGCGACCCCACCCGACGCCGTCAGGTTGGGCGAGCTGCCCGGGCTGCACTGGGCACCGGTGGTGAAGCTGTCGCCGGGCCGCCCGCTGCTCGGCGACAGGCTCAGCGCCGCCTTCGGCTTCGGCTGCACCACGGGCTGCTGAGGCACGGGCGGCGGCTTCGTGGCGGTCGTGGGCGGCGGCTGCTGGCCGCCGTTGCCGCCACCGCCGTTGCCGTTGTTGCCGTTGCCGTTGTTGCCGCCGCCGTTGTTGCCGCCGTTGTTGCCGCCGTTGTTGCCGCCGTTGCCGTTGTCACCACCCTGGCTGCCCCGGCCGCCACCGCCGTTGCCGCCACCTCCGTTGCCGTCGTTGTCATCGTTGCCCTGCGCGGGCGCGACGAGCAGGGCGGGCGACGGGGTCAGGGCCGCCGCGGCGTTCGGGGCGGCGCCTTCCGCGGCGAGCGCGGCGGGCGTCGTCCACGCGACCGCGAGCACCGCCAGGGTGGTGCTCGCCAGGAGAGTGCGGGCTCGCATCGTGTCTGTTCCCCTCGTGCCGTCCGGGGCGGGATCGCCCCGGGGTTCGCGGGGATGACCGTCGGCCAAGCTGAGAATGTTTCCGGATGTGACCAGATCGTAATGAGAAACATTCGGCCGAGTGGGTTCCACCCACTTCCGTCGCGATTCTCCCCACGGAGCACACCAGGGCGGGGCGGGCCGCACAACCCGCGCAACCCGAAGGTGGGGCGGCCCGATCGGACCGCCCCACCTGGGGGAACACCCGCTCGGCGGACTAGCCGAAGCTGACCTGGCTGGCGGTGGTGGCGCCGATCGCGGCACCCACCGGGCTGATCACCGTGGTGTCGACGGGACGGTCGACCCGCAGCAGCATGATCGCGTCGGTGCCGTCGGTGGTCTGGCTGATCTGCGCGGCCTCGATGTTCACCCCGGCCTCGCCGAGCAGCGTGCCGACTCGGCCCATCACGCCCGGCCGGTCGCTGTACTCCAGCAGCACCACGTCACCCTCGGCGCGCAGGTCGAAGTGCCGGCCGTTGACCTCGACCAGCTTCTCCACCTCGGCCCGGCCGGTGAGCGCGCCGGAAACGGTGACGTTCGAGCCGTCCGGCATCGCCGCGCGCAGCCGCACCAGGCTGCGGTAGTCCTCGCTCTCCGGCGCGATGCTGACCTCGTAGGTCACCCCCCGCTCCTGCGCCAGCGCGGGCACGTTGACGAAGGTGACCTGGTCCTCGACCACGTCGTTGAACACCCCGCGCAGCGCCGCCAGCGGCAGCACCGACACGTCCTCGGCCGCCAGCTCGCCGAGCACCTCCACGGTCACCGACGTCGGCACCTTGGCGGTCAGGGCGTACAGCAGCGTGCCCAGCTTCTGGGTCAGCGGCAGCCACGGCCGGACCTCCTCGCCGACCGCGCCGGAGATCTGCACGTTGACCGCGTCCGGCACGAACTCGCCGGCCAGCGCGAGCAGCACCGAGCGCGCGACGTCGGTGCCGGCCCGGTCCTGCGCCTCGGCGGTGGAGGCCCCCAGGTGCGGGGTGACCACCACGTTGGGCAGCTCGAACAGCGGGCTCGCGGTGGTCGGCTCGGTGACGTAGACGTCGATGCCGGCGCCGCCCACGTGCCCGGAGCGGACCGACTCGGCGAGCGCGTCCTCGTCGACCAGACCGCCGCGCGCGGCGTTGACGATGACCACGCCCTGCTTGGTCTTGGCCAGCTGGTCCTTGCCGATCAGGCCCAGCGTCTCCGGGGTCTTGGGCAGGTGGATGGAGATGATGTCGGCGCGCTCGAGCAGCTCGTCCAGGCTGACCAGCTCGATGCCCAGCTGGGCGGCCCGGGCCGGTGCCACGTACGGGTCGAACGCGATGATCCTGGTGCCGAAGGCGGCCAGCCGCTGGGCGACCAGCTGGCCGATCTTGCCCATGCCGACGACGCCGACGGTCTTGCCGTTGAGCTCGACGCCGGTGTAGGAGCTGCGCTTCCACTCCCCGCCGCGCAGGCTGGCGTCGGCGGCCGGCACGTTGCGCAGCGCGGACAGCAGCAGCGCGATCGCGTGCTCGGCGGCCGAGACGATGTTCGAGGTGGGCGCGTTGACCACCAGCACGCCCCGCGCGGTGGCCGGCGGGACCTCCACGTTGTCCAGGCCCACGCCGGCCCGCGCCACCACCTTCAGCTGGTGGGCGGCGGCGTACACCTCGGCGTCCACCTTGGTGGCGGACCGGACGAGCAGGGCGTCCACGTCGGCGACGGCGGCCAGCAGGGCCGGGCGGTCGGAGCCGTCCACCTGCCGGATCTCGCAGCTCTCACTGAGCAGGTCGACGACGGACGGAGCCAGCTTCTCGGCCAGGAGGACGACGGGTCGACGGGCGGCGGTGCTCACGATGCTCCCAGATATCGAGGTGCGGGGTCCGGTCGATCGTAACCGCGCCGCCACCGGCCGGGTCGGTCACGGTGACCAGTGCGATAGGGGTGCACTCAGACGTGCTCCGCCCGCAGCACCACCTTCCCGGCCGCGTTGCGCACCTCCAGCCCGGCCAGCCGCTCGTGGTCCAGCTCGGTGGCCGAGGCCAGCACGATGTCCTGGTCCGGGATGGCCGTCCAGCGGGCCAGCTCGGTCGCCGAGCCGTCCTTCGCCGTCGCCACCAGCACGTACACCGGCGAGTCGGCGTCGGCGTCGCCCAGGTAGCGGCAGCGCATCACGACCTGGGTGCCCCACGCGCGGGAGGTGAGCTCCACCGCGGCGGTGGCCTTCACCTCGCCCACCGGGTCCATCGGCACCGGCAGCCGGGCGGCGGCGGTCACGGCCGTCGGGCTGGCGGCGGCGCGCGCCGCGGTGACCACGGAGGTCGCGCCCACCCCCACCACGGCGACCAGCACGAACCCGGCGGCGACCAGCGCGCGGCCGCGGGCTCGCTGGCGACGGGCGGCGGTCAGCGCGCCGGCCACCGGCCCGGGGGCGGCGGCCGCGCGGTGGCCGGCCGGCTGCTCGTCCGGCTCGGGCCGGGGCTGCGCGGGCCGGGGCGCGGGCACCGCGGTGAGCGCGTCGGCGGCGGGCTCACCGGTGCGGGAGAGCAGCCCGGGCAGCCCGGCGAGCTGGCCGACCTCGCGCAGGCAGTCCGGGCAGTGCGCCAGGTGGGCGGCGTAGTCGGCCCGTTCCTCGGGGTGCATCGCGCCCAGCAGGTAGACACCCACCTCGGAGGTGCGCGGGCAGCCGCCCGGCTCCACCGGGCTCACGGGGTGACCCCCATCTCCAGCAGCTCCCCGCGCAGCGCCCGCAGCGCGTAGTGGGTGCGGGACTTCACGGTGCCGGCCGGGACGCCCAGCCGCTCGGCGGCCTCGGCGACCGACCTGCCCTCCAGGTAGCACTCCCGGATGACGTTGCGGTGCGGCTCACTCAACCGGCCCACCGCCTCGGCCACCAGCCAGGACTGCAGCGCGGCGTCGACCCCGTCGACCACCCCGGTGTCCGGCGGTTGGTCGGTCACGGTCTCGGGGCGCACCGAGCGGGCCCGCCACTCGTCGATCAACACGTTGCGCAACGTACGCAGCAACCAGCCGCGGGTGCTGCCCCGCCGGTCGTCCAGCGCTTCCGGATGTCGCCATGCCCGCACCAGAACCTCCTGGACGGCGTCCTGGGCGCGGCCCAGGTCGCCGTTCGTCATTCCGAGCGCGTACGACTCCAGCGCCGCGCCGTGTTCGGTGTACAGGGCGCGGATGAGACGACCGTCCGAGACAACCACGGTCAGTGTCACCTCCGCTCCCCGCCGAACACACGGACCGACTGGCGAAGTGGTTCAGTATTGGATGGAGGTTGATCCGGGAACAGGGCCGAACAGCCCCGCCGGAACCCGACGGCGCTGGTCGGAACGGCCTAACGGGCGCCGTCAGCCCTCCGGACCGAGCGGCGCGAGCCGCCGCTCGGGCGTTGGTGCCGCGGTCGGCAGGACGGGTACCGCACCCGCCGGCACGGGCTCGGCCGGCGGCACCGGGGCCGGGCGGTCCGCCTGCTCCTCGGGCGGGACGGAGCTGCCGCCCTCGGCGTGCATCACCGGCCCCTGGCCGCCCGGGGGGAGCTTGAGGAGCAGCGCGAGGCCCGCCCCCACCGCCGTGACCAGCGCGGTGACCACGAACGCGTCGGCGTAGGTGCTGGCCAGCACCTCCAGGTTCAGCCGGCGCGCCACCGGGTAGAGCCCGGCCACCCCCTGCTCCCCCATCAGCCGCAGCGGCTCGGGCGAGGTGGGGTCGGCCGCCCGGACCAGCCCGGAGCGGTCGGCCATCAGCTGGGCCTGCTGGGTGGTGATCAGCGAGGTGAGCACCGCGAGCCCCAGCGCCGAGGCCACCCGCTGCACCACGTTGTTGACCGCGCCGGCCTGGTTGACCTTCTCGGTGGGCACCACCGACAGGCCCGCGGTCATCACCGACATCATGGCCAGCCCGTTGCCGGCCGCCCGGACGCAGGTCCACAGCACGATGTCGCTCTGCGGCACGTCGGCGGTGATGCCGCACAGCAGGTAGGTGCCGTAGGCGGCGACCGTCAACCCCACCACGGCGGGCCAGCGCGGACCGATCCGGTCGTAGAGCACGCCGGCCACCGGCATGATCAAGCCCATCACCAGCGCCTCGGGGAGCAGGATCAGCCCGGTGCGCAGCGGTTCGACGCCCTGGCCCTCCTGCAGGAACAGGGGCACGTAGAACAGCACCCCGAACAGCCCGACCGACAGCAGGGTGACCAGCACCAGCGAGTTGGTGAACGGCCACAGCGCGAACACCCGCACGTCGATCAGCGGCTCGTCGACCTCCAGCTCGATCACCACGAACAGGGCGAGGCAGAGCAGCCCGCCGACGATCAGCATCAGCACCGGGTAAGAGGTCCAGCCCCAGTCCTGCCCCTCGGACAGCGCGAGGAGCAGCGCGAACAGCCCGGCCGCCACCGTGACGAACCCGAACACGTCGAACCGGCCGGCCCGCACCGTCGGGAAGGCGGGCAGCACGACCATCGCCAGCGCCACGCCGAGCAGCCCGATCGGCACGTTGATGAAGAAGATCAGCCGCCAGTCCACGTACTGGACCAGGTAGCCGCCCAGCGTCGGGCCGATCGCCGGGGCGAACACGATCCCGAGGCCGTACACGCCCATCGCCGTGCCGATCTTCTCCCGGGGCACGATCCGGTACAGCATGGCCAGGGTGACCACCGGCAGGATCCCGCCCGGGACGGCCTGCAGGATCCGGAACGCGATCATGCTGTTCAGGTCCCAGGCGATCCCGCACAGCGCGGAGCAGGCGGCGAACCCGAGCAGGCTGAGGCTGTAGGTGCGGGTCAGCCCGATCCGGTCGCCCAGCCAGCCGCTCACCGGGACGACAACGCCCAGTGCCAGCGAGTAGGCGGTGGTGATCCACTGGATGTCGTCGGTGGTGGTCCCGAAGTCCTTCTGGATGGCCGGCACGGCGACGTTCACGATGCTGATGTCGAGCACCGACATGAACATCCCGACGACCAGCACGGCCAGCGGGAGCGCCCAGCCGCGGCCGGCGGGAGGAGCGGCGGACGCCCCGGCCACGCTCGTCGGGGCCGCACTCATGGGCCGAGTGTGCCAGGGACCACACCCGGCGCACGAGGTACGAAAGGCGGGTCCGCCCGGGCCGGCCGGGCATGACGCACGCGCCCCACCGGAGATCCGGTGGGGCGCGTGTCGGCGTGCGGCCGCCCGAGGCGGGGCGGCGGTTCCGGCCGGAGCCGGGAGGTGGGTCAGGCCGGCGGGGCCACCCAGGACATCAGGCCGCGCAGCTTCGCCCCGACCTGCTCGATCGGGTGCTGCTCGCCCTCCTTCTGCAGCCGGGTGAAGTTCGGCCGGCCGGCCTCGTCCTCGGCCACCCACTCGCGGGCGAAGGTGCCGTCCTGCACCTCACCGAGGATCTTGCGCATCTCCTCCTTGACCGCCGGGGTGATGACCCGGGGGCCACGGGTGAGGTCGCCGTACTCGGCGGTGTCCGAGATCGAGTAGCGCTCGCCGGTGATGCCGCCCTCGTACATCAGGTCGACGATCAGCTTGAGCTCGTGCAGGCACTCGAAGTAGGCGATCTCCGGGGCGTAGCCGGCCTCGGTGAGCACCTCGAACCCGGTCTGCACCAGGGCAGCCGCGCCGCCGCAGAGGACCGACTGCTCGCCGAACAGGTCGGTCTCGGTCTCCTCCTTGAAGGTGGTCTCGATGACCCCGGCCCGGCTGCCGCCGATGCCCTTCGCGTAGGACAGGGCCAGCGCCTTGGCGGCGCCCGTGGCGTCCTGCTCGACCGCGATCAGGCACGGCACGCCCTTGCCGTCGGCGAACTGCCGGCGCACCAGGTGGCCGGGACCCTTCGGCGCGACCATGGCCACGTCCACGTCGGCCGGCGGCTTGATCAGGTCGTAGCGGATGTTGAAACCGTGACCGAAGAAGATCGCGTCGCCGCTCTTGAGGTTGGGCGCGATGTCGTCGGCGTAGATGAACCGCTGCTTGGTGTCCGGCGCCAGGATCATGATCACGTCGGCCTCGGCGGACGCCTCGGCCGGGGTCAGCACCCGCAGGCCCTCGTCCTCGGCCTTCTGCCGGGACTTGGAGCCCTCGGGCAGGCCGACCCGGACGTCGACCCCGGAGTCGCGCAGGCTCAGCGCGTGCGCGTGCCCCTGGCTGCCGTACCCGATCACCGCGACCTTGCGGCCCTGGATGATCGACAGGTCGGCGTCGTCGTCGTAGTAGATGTTCGCAGGCATTACTGGTGAGTTCCTTCGCTAGAAGAGTGTTGTCGGGATCGGGTCAGCGGACGGCGGCGGCGGTGATCGACCGGGGTCCCCGGCCGACCGCGACCATGCCGGACTTGACCATCTCGCGGATACCGTACGGCTCCAGCATGCGCAGCAGCGCGGCCAGCTTGTCCGACGTGCCGGTGGCCTCGACGGTGAGCGCCTCCGGCGCCACGTCCACCACCTTGGCCCGGAACAGCTGCACGGCCTCCAGCACCTGGCTGCGCACCGTGGCGTCCGCCCGGACCTTGACCAGCAGCAGCTCCCGCTGCACCGACACGGTGGGCTCCAGCTCCACGATCTTGATCACATTGATCAGCTTGTTGAGCTGCTTCGTGACCTGCTCGAGGGGCAGCTCGTCGACCGCCACCACGATCGTCATCCGGGACACGTCGGGCACCTCGGTCGGGCCGACGGCCAGCGACTCGATGTTGAACCCGCGCCGGCTGAACAGCCCGGAGACCCGGGCCAGCACGCCCGGCTTGTCCTCGACCAGCACCGACAGGGTGTGCCTGTTCATCAGTCGTCCTGCCTGTCCGAGTGCGCGTTGGGGCCGCCCAGCGCGTCCTCCTGGTCGATCACCACACCGGTCGCCGCGTCGTCGACGCCGCTGAACCGGAGCTCGCCGTTGTCGTCGTCGTCGAACAGCGGCCGGATGCCCAGTGCCGTCTTGACCTGGTCGTTACTCGATCCGGCGGCCACCATCGGCCACACCTGGGCGTCCGCGCCGACCACGAAGTCGATCACTACCGGGCGGTCGTTGATGGCCATCGCCTGGTTGATGACCTCGTCCACCTGGTCCCTGGTCTCACACCGCAGCCCCACGCAGCCCATCGCCTCGGCCAGCATCTTGAAGTCCGGGATCCGGTGCTTGTGGGTGCCCAGGTCGGTGTTGGAGTAGCGCTCGCCGTAGAACAGGTTCTGCCACTGCCGGACCATGCCCAGGTTACCGTTGTTGATCACGGCGACCTTGATCGGGATGTTCTCGATGGCGCAGGTGGCCAGCTCCTGGTTGGTCATCTGGAAGCAGCCGTCGCCGTCGATGCACCACACCGTGGTGTCCGGCAGCCCCAGCTTGGCGCCCATCGCGGCGGGCACCGCGAAGCCCATCGTGCCCAGCCCGCCGGAGTTGATCCAGGACCGGGGCCGCTCGTAGCGGACGAACTGCGCCGCCCACATCTGGTGCTGGCCGACACCGGCGGTGTACACCGCGTCCGGCCCGGCGATCCGCCCGATCCGCTCGATCACGTACTCCGGGGACAGCATCCCGTCCGACGGCCAGGTGTAGCCCAGCGGGAAGGTCTCCCGCAGCGAGTCCAGCTGCCGCCACCACGCGGACAGGTCGGGCCGGCCGCCGGCCTCGGCCTGCTCGCCGCGCATCGCCTCGATCAGGTCGACCAGCACCTCCTTGCAGTCGCCCACGATCGGCACGTCGGCGCGGCGGTTCTTGGAGATCTCCGCCGGGTCGATGTCGGCGTGCACCACCGCCGCGTCCGGCGCGAAGCTGGACAGCTGGCCGGTGACCCGGTCGTCGAACCGGGCACCCAGCGCCACCAGCAGGTCGGACTTCTGCAGCGCGGCCACCGCGGCCACCGTGCCGTGCATGCCGGGCATCCCGACGTGCTGCGGGTGGCTGTCCGGGAAGGCACCCCGGGCCATCAGCGTGGTGACGACCGGCGCGCCGGTCAGCTCGGCCAGCACCCGCAGCTCCTCGGACGCGGCCGCCTTGATGACCCCGCCGCCGACGTAGAGCACCGGGCGGCGGGCCGACGAGATCAGCCGCGCCGCCTCGCGGACCTGCTTGCCGTGCGGGCGGGTGGTCGGCCGGTAGCCGGGCAGCTTGAGCTCCGGCGGCCAGGAGAACGTCGTCTGCTCCTGCAGCACGTCCTTCGGGATGTCCACCAGCACCGGGCCGGGGCGGCCGGTGGAGGCCAGGTGGAACGCCTCGGCGATCGCCCTCGGGATGTCGATCGGGTCGGTGACCAGCATGTTGTGCTTGGTGATCGGCAGCGTGATGCCGGTGATGTCCGCCTCCTGGAAGGCGTCCGTGCCGATCAGCGCCCGGCTCTGCTGGCCGGTGATGGCCACCACCGGGACGGAGTCCATGTACGCGTCCGCGATCGGGGTGACCAGGTTCGTCGCGCCCGGGCCGCTGGTGGCCATGCAGACCCCGACCTTGCCGGTGGCCTGGGCGTACCCGGTGGCGGCGTGCCCGGCGCCCTGCTCGTGCCTGACCAGCACGTGCCGCACCGACGTGGAGTCCAGCAACGGGTCGTACGCCGGCAGGATCGTCCCGCCCGGGATGCCGAACACGGCCTCGCACCCCACCGCCTCGAGCGAGTGCACGAGAGACTGGGCGCCGGTCACGGAGATCGGGTCGCTGGCGCCGCGCGGGGTGCGCGCGGGCGGCGGGGCGGGTTTCGGCGGACCGGGAAGCGGTGCCTGGCGGGGCGTCGCGGTGGTCATCGTGGGCTCTGCCTCGTGTCTGCTCGGTCGGGTGCGGTCTGCGTCGTCGGTACGGAATCGGGCATCAAAAAACCCTCGCCGCCGAGGATGGCGGAACGAGGGTCGGCGCGTCGACAGGCTCTCTCAGGCGTCGACGCGCCCGCGAAGTACGAGAAGGTCGACAACGGTCTGCATGAACCCGACGGTAACCGGCCGGTCCGCGACGGTCAACCATGTGAGACAGCGCTCTCGGTATCCGGGAGCTTTCCCAGGCGTTTCCCACCGGTTTCGGTGACGGTCACGGTGGCTCGGCCGGGGCCGGCACCGGCCGCCTGCGACGATGGTGCGGTGAGCGATCCGGAAACCCGGTCCGAGGAGCAGCCAGCGGAGCGCCCGGCAGCCGACGGGGCCGGGGCGCGGGCGCCCGGTGTGCCCTCGCCCGCTGAGCCCGCGGCCGATGAGCCCGCGGCCGATGAGCCCGGAGCCGGCGCGGGCGCGGCCGACGAGGACGCGACCGGCGGGGCGGCCGACGAAGGCCCCGACGAAGGCCCCGACGAAGGCGCGGCCGACGTGCCCGGCCACGCCGACGGGACGATCAGCGGACCGATCGTGTTCCGGATCTCGCCGCTGGCGGTGCTCGCGGTCGTCGCCTTCACCGTGTGCCTGTCGCCCGTCGCGCTGACCGCGCCCTACGGCGGGCTGCTGTTCCTGATCCCGCTCGGGCTCGTCGGGTGGGTGCTCTGGGTCCGCACGACGGTCGACACGGAGTCGCTCGCGGTGCGCGGCGCGGGTCGTCCCACCCGGGTAGCGTGGTCCGAGGTCACCGCGTTGCGGCTGCGGACACGATCCCGGGTCAGCGCGGTGCTCACCAGCGGCGCGGAGCTACCACTACCCGCCGTGCACGTCCGGGACCTGCCGCTGCTCGCCATGGCGAGCGGTGGCCGGCTGCCCGACCCCGGTCGGGCACCCACCACCGGCCGGCCCGCGCAGCCGGCACCCCGCAAGGAGTAAGCCGCATGCCCGCACTGCGTTCCCGCGTCACCACCCACGGCCGCAACGCCGCGGGCGCCCGCTCGCTGTGGCGGGCCACCGGCATGGGCGACGGCGACTTCGGCAAGCCGATCGTGGCGATCGCCAACTCCTACACCCAGTTCGTGCCGGGGCACGTGCACCTCAAGAACCTGGGCGACATCGTGGCCGACGCGATCCGCGAGGCCGGCGGGGTGCCCCGCGAGTTCCACACCATCGCGGTCGACGACGGCATCGCCATGGGGCACGGCGGGATGCTCTACTCGCTGCCCTCCCGCGAGGTCATCGCGGACGCGGTGGAGTACATGGTGAACGGGCACGCGGCCGACGCGCTGGTGTGCATCTCCAACTGCGACAAGATCACCCCGGGCATGCTGAACGCCACGATGCGGCTGAACGTCCCGACCGTGTTCGTCTCCGGCGGCCCGATGGAGGCCGGCAAGGCGGTCGTGGTCGGCGGCGTCGCGCAGGCCCCCACCGACCTGATCACCGCGATCTCCGCCTCCGCGTCCAGCGAGGTCGACGACGCCGGGCTCGCCGCCGTCGAGCGCTCGGCCTGCCCCACCTGCGGCTCCTGCTCCGGAATGTTCACCGCGAACTCGATGAACTGCCTGACCGAGGCGCTCGGCCTCGCGCTGCCGGGCAACGGCTCCACGCTGGCCACCCACGCCGCCCGGCGCGACCTGTTCACCCGGGCCGGCACCACGGTGATGGATCTGTGCCGCCGCTGGTACTCCGAGGACGACGGCACGGCGCTGCCCCGGTCCATCGCCTCCCGCGCCGCGTTCGAGAACGCCATGGCCCTGGACGTGGCGATGGGCGGCTCCACCAACACCGTGCTGCACATCCTGGCCGCCGCCCAGGAAGGCGAGATCGACTTCGACCTGCCGGCCATCGACGCGATCTCCCGCCGGGTGCCCTGCCTGAGCAAGGTCGCGCCGAACTCGGACTACCACATGGAGGACGTGCACCGCGCCGGCGGCATCCCGGCCATCCTCGGTGAGCTGTGGCGCGGCGGGCTGCTGAACACCGACGTGCGGACCGTGCACTCACCCTCGGTCGAGCGGTGGCTGACCGACTGGGACATCCGTTCCGGCTCGCCGTCCGAGGCCGCGATGGAGCTGTACCACGCGGCGCCCGGCGGGGTGCGCACCACCGAGGCGTTCTCCACCACCAACCGCTGGTCGTCACTGGACACCGACGCGGCGGGCGGTTGCATCCGCGACCGCGAGCACGCCTACACCGCCGACGGCGGGCTGGCCGTGCTCTACGGGAACCTGGCCGAGGACGGCGCGGTGATCAAGACCGCCGGCATCCCGGACGACCTGCGCGGCTTCACCGGCCCGGCCCGGGTGGTGGAGAGCCAGGAGGAGGCCGTCTCGGTCATCCTGGGCAAGCAGGTGCAGCCGGGTGACGTGCTGGTCATCCGCTACGAGGGTCCGGCTGGCGGCCCCGGCATGCAGGAGATGCTGCACCCCACGGCCTTCCTCAAGGGGGCCGGCCTGGGCAAGGCGTGCGCGCTGATCACCGACGGCCGGTTCTCCGGCGGCTCGTCCGGCATCTCGGTCGGGCACCTCTCCCCGGAGGCCGCGGCCGGTGGCACCATCGGGCTCGTCCAGGACGGCGACACGATCACCCTGGACGTGCGCACCCGCACCCTGGAGCTGGGGGTGCCGGCCGAGGTGCTGGCCGAGCGGCGGGCGAAGATGGAGGCATCGGAGCGGCCGTGGCAGCCGCTCGACCGCCGGCGGGCGGTGTCCAAGGCGCTGCGCGCCTACGCGGCGCTGGCCACCTCGGCGGCCACCGGGGCGGTCCGCGAGGTTCGCTGAGCGGCGACCGCGGCCGCTGCAGCCGGGGACGGTCCCGACAGCCGGCGGCCGTCCCACAGCCGGCGGCGGTCCTACAACCGGGCGAGCGCGGCGGCCGCCGTCCCGATCATCTCCGCCACCCGCGCGGCACCCAGGTGGTCGGCGGCGAAGCCCAGGTACTGCACGTGCACCTGCACGTCCGCCCAGTCCCGCTGCAGAGCACCCAGCCCCGGGGCGGGGCGCACGCCGCACCGGGCCAGCGTCTCCTCGTAGCGCGATGTGTCGGCGGCGCCCTGGGCGCGCAGCGTGGCCAGGTCCAGCCCCGGCGGGGCCACCCGCGCGTTGCCCCAGTCGATCAGCGCGTCGCCGAGCACGTTGCCCCGGTGGGCGTCGCCGTGCACCAGGGTGGCGGGCAGCCGGGCCAGCGCGGCGGCCACCCTCGGGTCGGCCCCCCAGGACAGCAGCGCGCGCTCGGCGGCGGCGAACTCCCGCTCCCCGGTGCGGGCCGACGCACCGCGCACCGCGACCAGCGTCCGCTCGCACAGCCGGCCCCACCACGCCGCATCGACGACCGGTACCCCGTCCGGCCGCCGGGTCCACCAGTGCGCGTGCACCCGGGCGAGCAGGTCCCAGACCGCGTCCGGCACCGGCTGGTCCGGCCCGAGCGGCGGCCCGGACCGGAGCGGCAGGACGAGCCAGCCCGGTCCGGCCGCCAGTGCTACCGGCTCCGCGCCGGGCACCGCGGCCACCGCGCGCACTGCCGCCACCTCCACCGGCGAGGCCGTCTTCAGCACCACCGACCCCCGCCGGCCGGCCACGTCCAGGTCGACGCGCTCCACCGAGGCGGCCACGTATCCCCCGGCCAGCGGCGCGCGGCCGGTCACCCGCACGGGCCGGCCCAGCACGCCGCGCAGCGACGGCAGCCACGCGCCGTCCGGTACGGGCGGACCGCCGTCCGGGGCGCTCAGGGACCCGGCCGGCGCAACAGCACGAACACGAGCACGCCCACCGCCACCCCGAGGACCAGGGCCAGCCCACCCCACGAGCCGGGCCGGTGGTGCCACGCGCGACCCCGGTCCAGCGCGATCCGGCCCGGCCCGGTCAGCACCAGGCAGGCGGCCGACGCCCCGAGCAGGAGGTCGAACTCCACGGCGTCGGCTCCGGCCGGCGAGGTCACGAAGAACCCGTTTCCGAGCTTCAGCAGCACCGCGTTGATCATGATCGCCAGCACGGCGGCCGCCGCGAGGGGGGCGAGCAGGCCCAGCACCAGCAGCGCACCGGCCACCAGCTCGGTCACCCCGGTGGCCCAGGACAGCTCCCCGGACCGCTGGTAGCCGAGGCCGGCGAGCAGCCGGGCGAACCCGTCGATCCCGGGGCCGCCCCAGATCCCGAACACCTTCTGCGCACCGTGCGCCACCAGGACGGCGCCGAGCCCGGCCCGCAGCACCAGCAACCCCAGGTCGGTGCCGCCGTTCCAGGCCAGCGGCCGCCGCACCGGGCGGGTGCGCCCCGACGGCGGGTCCGGGTAGCCGTCGTAGTCGGTCAGCGTGGGCCGCTCACTCATGGACGGGCAGCGTAGCCCGGCGTGTCGCGGAGCACGACGCGCCGAGCCGATCTACTCACCCGAGGTTCACGGCGGGATGCCTAGGGTGGCGCTGTGATCCGACCGCCGTCCCGCGTCTCGGCGCGCCGGCCGCCGGTGCGTCCCGGGGCGGTCCGTCCCGGGCGGGTGTCTCCCGGGTGGCCGCGACCCGCGGTGGTGGTCGCGGTGGCCGTGCTGGTCGCCGCGCTGGTCGGCGGCTGCGCCAGTTTCCCGGACAACGGCCCGCGCGAGTGGCGGGACAAGAGCAGCGGCGGCGGGCAGCTCATCGAGCCACCGAAGATCCCGCAGGAGAACCCCGAGTCGCCGCCCCCGCCTCCGCCGCAACCCGGCCCGCCGCCCGGTCAGGCCGGTGGCCCGGTGGGCTGCACCGACCCGGACCCCCAGGTGGTGGCCACCTGCCTGAGCCCGGTGTCGGCGGTGGCGGTGCTGCCGGGCGGGCAGAGCGCGCTGGTGGCCGAGCGGTCCACCGGACGCGTACTGCGGGTGGAGAAGGACAAGGCCCCGGTGCCGATCGCCACGGTGCCGGTCGGCGGCGGGGGCGGTCTGCTCGGGCTGGTGCTCTCCCCCACCTACCAGGACGACCAGCTGCTCTACGCCTACGCCAGCACCGGCGGCGACAACCGGGTGCTGCGGATCAGCCCCGGCGACCCGCCGACCCCTGTGCTGACCGGCATCCCGAAGGACGGCTCCGGCGCGCTGGGCGTCGACCGGTACGGCGCCCTGCTGGTGGCCACCGGCTCGGGTGGCGGCGCCGACCCCGGGCCCACGTCGCTGGCCGGCAAGCTGCTGCGGATCGACACCTTCGGCCACCCCTTCCCGACCAACCCGGACCCGCGCTCGCCGATCTTCAGCAGCGGGCTGCGCGCGCCGGGCGGGATGTGCACCGCGCTGGACTCGGGCGCAGTGTGGATCACCGACCACCTGCCGGGACGGGACGCGCTGCGCCAGGGCACCCCGGGGCCGCTCGGCGAACCGGCCTGGAGCTG
This sequence comes from Pseudonocardia sp., assembly GCA_036497465.1. Lineage (GTDB taxonomy): Bacteria > Actinomycetota > Actinomycetes > Mycobacteriales > Pseudonocardiaceae > Pseudonocardia. Next base: position 23,281 of record DASXJJ010000057.1, read on the forward strand.
GCCGGACCGCCCCGGCGTGGCCGGCTGCGTCGCCCCGCCGGGCGCGATCGCCGTCGCCGAGGGCCGGGGTGCCGCGCTGTTCCTGCTGCACACCAACGGCCCCGGCGCGTTCACCGGCACCCCGCAGACCGTGCTGCCACACGTCTACGGCCAGCTCGGTCCGGCCACGCTCGGGCCGGACGGGCTGATCTGGCTGGGTACCACGAACAAGGGTTCGGGCACGCCGACGGTCAGCAGCGACGACCGGGTCATCCGCATCCAGCCGCCGTCCGGTGGCGGTGGGGCCGGCCCCGACTAGGCCGACGCGTGCCACGGGCTCGGGGTGATCGCCGTGTCGGGCGGTCCGGCCGCGCCCGGCGCGGCTGAACCGCCCCGAACGGCGATCACCCCCAGGACGGGCGGTCAGCCGCAGCGCTCCAGCACCAGCTCGCGGACCCGCTTCGCGTCGGCCTGGCCCCGGGTGGCCTTCATGACCGCGCCGACGATGGCCCCGGCCGCCGCGACCTTGCCGCCGCGGATCTTCTCCGCCACGTCGGGCTGCGCGGCCAGCGCCTCGTCGACGGCGGCGATGAGCGAGGAGTCGTCGGAGACCACGGTCAGCCCGCGCGCGGCGACCACCTCGTCCGGAGAACCCTCGCCGGCCAGCACGCCGTCCACCGCCTGCCGGGCGAGCTTGTTGGTCAGCGAGCCGTCGGCGACCAGCGCGATCACCCTGGCGACCTGCTCCGGGGTGATCGCCAGCTCGTCGAGCGCGACGCTGGCGTTGTTGGCCTGCTGCGTCAGGTACGACACCCACCACGAGCGGGCCTCACCGGACGGCGCCCCGGCGTCCGCGGTGGCCGCGATCAGGTCCAGCGCCCCCGCGTTGAGCAGGTCGCGCATCTCCTCGTCGGACAGCGACCACTCCGCCTGCACCCGGCGGCGGCGCTGCCACGGCATCTCCGGCAGCGTCTCGCGCAGCTGCGCCACCCACTCCGCCGACGGCTCGACCGGCGTCAGGTCGGGCTCCGGGAAGTACCGGTAGTCCTCGGCGGTCTCCTTGCGCCGGCCCGGCGAGGTGGACCCGCTGGACTCGTCGAAGTGCCGGGTCTCCTGCACCACCGGCTCGCCCGCGTCCAGCACCGCGGCGTGCCGGCACATCTCGAAACGCACCGCCCGCTCCACCGAGCGCAGCGAGTTGACGTTCTTAGTCTCGCTGCGGGTGCCCAGCTCGCCGGAGTCGCGCGGGGACAGCGACAGGTTCACGTCGCACCGCATCGAGCCCTGGTCCATCCGCACGTCGGACACGTCCAGCGCGCGCAGCAGGTCACGCAGCTGGCTGACATAGGCGCGGGCCACCTCGGGCGCCCGCTCCCGGGTGCCCGGGATCATCTTGGTGACGATCTCGATCAGCGGCACCCCCGCCCGGTTGTAGTCCAGCAGCGAGTAGTCCGCACCGTGGATCCGCCCCGTCGCCCCACCCACGTGCAGCGACTTGCCGGTGTCCTCCTCCATGTGCGCGCGCTCGATCTCCACCCGCACCGTCCCGCCGTCCTCCAGCTCCACGTCGAGCCAGCCGTTCACCGCGATCGGCTCGTCGTACTGCGAGGTCTGGAAGTTCTTCGGCATGTCCGGGTAGAAGTAGTTCTTGCGGGCGAACCGGCAGCGCGGCACGATCTCGCAGTTCAGCGCCAGGCCGATCACGATCGCCGAGCGCACCGCGTCGCGGTTGACCACCGGCAGCGAACCGGGCAGCCCCAGGCAGGTCGGGCAGACCTGGGTGTTCGGCTCGCCGCCGAACGTGGTCGAACAGCCGCAGAACATCTTGGTGCGGGTGGACAGCTCCACGTGCACCTCGAGCCCCAGCATCGGGTCGAACCGGCGCACGACGTCGTCGTAGTCGACCAGGGTCGGCGCGCTCATACCCGTGCCTCCAGTCCGCTCACCCGCTGGATCAGCGGGCCACCCTCGGCGGCGTCCCTGGCCGCCTCGAACGCCGCCGCCACCCGGTACATGACGGCCTCGCCCAGCGCCGGCGCCATGATCTGCAGGCCCACCGGCAGCCCGTCGGCGTCGGCCAGCCCGGCGGGCACCGACATCGCGGTGTTCCCGGCCATGTTCGCCGGGATCGTGCACAGGTCGTTGAGGTACATCGCCAGCGGGTCGTCCACCTTCTCGCCGATCGGGAACGCGGTGGTCGGCGCGGTCGGCGAGACCAGCACGTCCGCCCGGCCGAACGCGGCGGTGAAGTCACCCGAGATCAGCGTGCGGACCTTCTGAGCCTGCCCGTAGTAGGCGTCGTAGTAGCCCGAGCTCAGGGCGTACGTGCCGAGCATGATCCGGCGCTTCACCTCGGGGCCGAACCCGGCCTCGCGGGTGGCCGCCATGACCTCCTCGGCCGAGGAGGACGCCGTCGGCTCCACCCGCAGCCCGTAGCGCATCGCATCGAACCGGGCCAGGTTCGAGGACACCTCGCTGGGCAGGATCAGGTAGTAGGCGGCCAGCGCGTACTCGAAGTGCGGGCAGCTGACCGTGACCAGCTCCGCGCCGAGCGACTCCAGCCGGTCCAGCGCGGCACGGAACGCGGCCTCGACCCCGGGCTGGTAGCCCTCGCCGCCCAGCTCGCGCACCACCCCGACGCGCAGCCCGCGCAGGTCGCCGGCGGCGCCCCGGCGCGCCGCCTCCACCACAGCGGGCACCGGGGTGTCGATCGACGTGGAGTCGTACGGGTCGTACCCGCCGATCACCTCGTGCAGCAGCGCCGCGTCCAGCACGGTGCGGGCGCACGGGCCGGCCTGGTCCAGCGACGACGCGCAGGCGACCAGGCCGTACCGGGACACCCCGCCGTAGGTCGGCTTCACCCCGACCGTGCCGGTGACCGCCGCCGGCTGCCGGATCGAGCCGCCGGTGTCGGTACCCACCGCCAGCGGGGCCTCGAACGCCGCCAGCGACGCCGCCGAGCCGCCGCCGGAGCCACCGGGGATACGGTCGGTGTCCCACGGGTTGCGCGTCGGGCCGTACGCGGAGTGCTCGGTCGAGCTGCCCATCGCGAACTCGTCCATGTTGGTCTTGCCCAGGATCGGCACGCCGGCCGCGCGCAACCGGGCGGTCAGCGTCGCGTCGTACGGCGGCCGCCACCCCTGGAGGATCTTCGAGCCGCAGGTGGTGGGCATGTCCGAGGTGGCGAACACGTCCTTGAGCGCCAGCGGGACCCCGGCCAGCGGCGACGCCGGCCGCTCGCCGGCGGCCAGCGCGGCGTCCACCACGTGCGCGGCTGACAGCGCCGAGTCGGTCCCGACGTGCAGGAACGCGTGCACCTGGCCGTCGACCTCGGCGATCCGGTCCAGGTGGGCCTGGGTCACCTCGACGGCCGAGACCTCGCGGGCGTGGATCTTCCGTGCCAGCTCGGCCGCGGTCAGCCTGGTCAGCTCGCTCATGCTTCCTCCCCCAGGATCCTCGGCACCTGGAACCGGCCCTGCTCGCTGGCCGGCGCGCCGGAGAGCGCCTGCTCCTGGGTCAGCCCCGGGCGGAGCTCGTCGGGTCGGAACACGTTGGTCAGCGGTACGGCGTGCGAGGTCGGCTCGATGTCGTCGGCGGCCACCGCGCCGACCCGGGCCACCGAGCTGAGGATGACGTCGAGCTGCCGGGCGAACGTGTCGAGCTCGTCGTCGGTGACGGCGAGGCGGGCCAGCCGTGCGAGGTGGGCTACCTCGTCACGTGAGATGGCGGGCATGTCACTCCAGGTCGGGAACGGTGCGGGGCGGAGCACGACGATGACGGCCAACCCCCGGGACAACCCCACAAGTCTAGGTCGGGCCGGCGAGCCGGTTCGGTCCGGGCGTGGCACCGTGGACGCGCACGGTCCCAGGCCCGGGAAAACACCGGAAACCGGTCCCACGCAACACATGCGGAACACGGTGCTGACACAATCCCCCGGGCCTTGGCAGCGTGACGAGGAGGCGGTTGGAGCGTGTCGTTCCTGATCCGGGTTCAGGTCCCGGACCGGCCAGGCATGCTCGGCGCGATCGCCACCGCGCTGGGCCATGCGGGCGTGGACATACTGGGCCTGGACGTCGTCGACCGCGACGGGGAGGCGGCGGTGGACGATCTCACGGTCGACCTGCCGTCCGGCCGCCCGCCCGACGTGCTGATCACCGCGGTGGAGTCGATCCCCGGGGTGCGGGTGGAGTCCGTACGGCCGCACACCGGCAAGCTGGAGTCGCACCGCGAGCTGGAGCTCATCGAGGAGATCACCGCCCACCCCGCCGACGGGCTGCAGATCTTCGCCGAGGGCATCCCGCGCATCTTCCGGGCCGGCTGGGCGCTGGTGGTCATCCAGGAGGGCAGGCGGGCGTGGCGGCTCGCGGAGAGCCAGGCCTCCCCGGAGACCCGGGCCGGCAGCCTGCCCTGGCTGCCGCTGACCAAGCCGATCGTGCTCGACCAGGGCGTGCACTGGGCGCCCGACCCGTGGTACGAGCTGGACACCGAGCTGGCGGCCGCGCCGTTCGCCGGGCCGGACAAGGCGCTGGTGGTCGGCCGGCCGGGCGGCCCGGCGTTCCGCCCGTCCGAGCTGGCCCGGCTGGCCCACCTGGGCGGCATCGTGGCCACCATCCTCGGCACCACCTGACCGCACCCGGGAGCCGCCGGCAGCGCAGGGCGCCGGTGGGTCAGACGCGCAGCGCCAGCGCGCTCTTGACCAGGTCCTCGTTGCCGGTGGCCAGCCACTTGTCCGGGCGCACCAGCACGTCCTCGAAGCCGATCCGGGTGTCGATGCCCAGCCGCAGCGCGTACTCCAGCACCGGCCAGGCGCCGTCCTCCTCGCCGTGCAGCAGCACCGGTACCCCCAGGTTGCCCAGGGCGCGCAGGATGCGTACCGCCTCCGCGACGGCCGTGTCCGGGCCGCTCACCGTGGGCTCGGCCACGATGCGCATGGTGCCCGGCGGCATGCCCATCTTGCCCAGGGTGACGGCGTCGGCGGTGGTCCAGACGCCGAGCTCGAGGCCGATGTTCAGCGAGTGGGCCGCCGCGCACACCTCCCGCCAACCCAGGTCGTGCACGTTCACCGTGACGACGTCGGGCTTGCCGGACCCCAGCCGGCCCCACGCCATCACGGCGTCGACCCGGGCTCTCGGGTCGGGCTGCACCCACCGGGCGGCGGGCACCCCGACCTCCATGCCGGGCACCTCGGCGTGGATCGCGGCCACCGCGTCACCGACGTGCAGCGGCTCCAGCGTCTCCAGGCCCCGGGGGCAGCGCGGGTGGATGTGCACGGAACCGAGGCCGTAACGGGCCACCGCCCGCGCGTCGCGCGCGAGGTAGTACGGCGTCACGGGCAGCGCTGGATGCGCATCCGCCGGCCGTGCCCCGTTCAGACAGCCCTGCAGCACCGAAGTGACCTCCCCGACTACCGACCAGACTAGGCCACCGGCGGCCTGAATGGATGACCCCGACATGCCGGGCTTCTCACTCTGCGGAGCCGGCCCGCTCCCGTGCGGCGTCCGGCCCGCTCTCCAGCAGCACGGTGAAGCCCGCCTCGTCGAGCACCGGGACGCCCAGCTCGACGGCCTTGTCGTGCTTGCTACCAGGAGCATCGCCGACCACGACGAACGCCGTCTTCTTCGAGACGGACCCGGCGGCCCGGCCACCGCGGACGGTGATCGCCTCCTTGGCCTCATCGCGCGAGTAGGTGTCGAGACTGCCGGTGACCACGATGGACAGCCCCTCCAGCGTGCGCGGCACCGAGGCGTCGCGCTCCTCGGCCATCCGCACCCCGGAGGCCCGCCACTTCTCCACGACCTGGCGGTGCCAGTCGATGCTGAACCAGTCACGCACGGCGGCCGCGATCGTGGGCCCCACGCCGTCGACGCCGGCCAGGGTGGGCGGCGGTGGCGCGGCCGCGACCTCGGCGGCCGGCTCCGAGTCGGCCGCCCCGCCCGGGCCGGTCCCGACGTCGCCGTCCGCCGCCGTACCGCCGCCCGCCGCCGCCGCGATGTCGCCGTCGGCCCCGTCCGCCGCCGCGAAGTCGCCGTCGGCCCCGTCCGCACCCTCCCCGGTGGCCGGAGCCGGGAGCTCGTCCAGCTGGGTGGCCGCCTCGATCGCGTCCAGCGAGCCGAACTCGCGGGCCAGCGCCTGCGCCGCCGTGGGGCCGACGTGCCGGATCGACAACCCCACCAGCACCCGCCACAGCGGCCGGTCCCTCACCGACTCCAGGTTGGCCAGCAGCTTGCGGCCGTTCGCCGACAGCGCGCCCGCCTTGGTGCGGAACAGCTCGACGCGCAGCAGGTCGTCCTCGGTGAGCGAGAACACGTCGCCCTCGTCGGCCAGCACACCGGAGGTGAGCAGCGCCGCGGCCGCCTCGTAGCCGAGCACCTCGATGTCGAAGGCACCGCGCCCGGCCAGGTGGAACAGCCGCTCGCGCAGCTGCGCGGGGCAGGAGCGCGAGTTGGGACAGCGCAGGTCGACGTCGCTCTCCTTCTGCCGGGCCAGCGCCGTACCGCACTCCGGGCAGTGCGTGGGCATCACGAACTCGCGCTCGTCGCCGGTGCGCACGTCGACCACCGGGCCGAGCACCTCGGGGATGACGTCGCCCGCCTTGCGGATGACCACCCGGTCGCCGATCAGGACGCCCTTGCGGCGCACCTCGTCGGCGTTGTGCAGGGTGGCCATGCCGACCGTGCTGCCGGCCACCACCACCGGATCGAGCACCGCGAACGGGGTGACCCGGCCGGTGCGGCCGACGTTGACCTGGATGTCCTCGAGGGTGGTGGTGACCTCCTCGGGCGGGTACTTGAAGGCGATCGCCCAGCGCGGGGCCCGGGAGGTGGAGCCCAACCTGCGCTGCAGCGCCACCTCGTCGACCTTGACCACGATGCCGTCGATCTCGTGCTCGATGTCGTGCCGGTGCTCGCCCCAGTACTCGACGTGCTCGACGATCTCGTCCACCCCGCGCTTGATCACGGTGTGTTCGGAGACCGGCAGGCCCCAGGCCCCGATCGCGTCGTAGGCCTCCGACTGGCGCCGGGGGGTGAAGCCCTCCCGCTTGCCGAAGCCGTGGCAGATCAGCCGCAGGTTCCGGCTCGCGGTGATCTTGGGATCCTTCTGCCGCAGCGAGCCGGCCGCGGTGTTGCGCGGGTTGGCGTACACCGGCTTGCCGGCCTCGACGTTCTGCGCGTTCAGCGCCTGGAAGTCCGCCAGCCGGAAGTAGACCTCGCCGCGCACCTCGACCAGGCCCGGCACCGGGAACTCGTCGGTTCCGGTGAGCTGCTCGGGCACCTCGCGCAGGGTGCGCATGTTGAGCGTGACGTCCTCGCCGGTGCGCCCGTCACCCCGGGTGAGCGCCCGGGTGAGCCGGCCGCCCTCGTAGAGCAGGTTGACCGCGAGACCGTCGATCTTCAGCTCGCACAGGTAGTGCAGCTCGTGACCGACCTCCTTCTCCACCCGCTCCACCCAGGTGCGCAGCTCGTCGGCGGAGAACGCGTTGTCCAGGCTGAGCATCCGCTCGAGGTGGTCGTGCGCGGTGAACTCGGTGGCGAACCGGCCCACCACCCGCTGCGTCGGCGAGTCCGGCGTGACCAGGTCGGGGTACTCGGACTCCAGCCCCACCAGCTCGCGCCACAGCTCGTCGAACTGGCCGTCGGAGATGACCGGCGAGTCGAGCACGTAGTACCGGAACTGGTGGTCGGCGATCTCGGTGGCCAGGGCCGCGTGCCGCTCCCGCGACGCGCCGGGCGCCGCGACCCGGTCGGCCACGTCCGGAGCGCCCTCGGGCGCGGGGTCGGCGGCGAGGTCGGAGGGACTCACACGGCCAGGTTAGTGGGCCGCACCGACAGGTGCGCGGCACCGGCCCCGGTGATCATCCGCACGGAGGGGTACCGGCGTGGCGGCGGTCAGGCGGTGGGCACGACGTGGCCGCGCGGGGCGACCCCGGGCCGCAGCGGCACGATCTCCTTGCCCAGCGGGACCAGGGCCACCGGGATCAGCTTCAGGTTCGCCCAGGCCAGCGGGATGCCGATGATCGTGACGGCGAGCGCGATCGCGGTGATCAGGTGACCGAGGGCCAGCCACCAGCCGGCCACCACGAACCAGATCACGTTCCCGATCACCGAGGGCGCGCCGGCACCCGGCTTCTCGACCATCGTGCGGCCGAACGGCCACAGCGCGTAGTTCGCGTTGCGGAAGGCCGCGAGGCCGAACGGGATCGTGATCACCAGGACACAGCAGATGATCCCGGCCAGCACGTACCCGGCGGCCATCCAGATGCCGCAGAGCACCAACCAGATGACGTTCAGCAGGGTCCGCATGCCTCCATGGTGCCAGTGGAGGCGTGTGATCGCCGCCACAATCTCGCGGGGACCGGGACCGGGGCCGCCGCCGAGGCAGCGGGCGGGTCAGCCCAGCAGCTCGTCCACCGCCGCCAGCAGCGACAGCACCGACCGCTCGGTGGCCGCGTGACCCATCGTGCCGATCCGCCAGGCCCGCCCGGCGAACTCGCCCAGCCCGCCGCCGACCTCGATACCGAACCGCTCCAGCAGTGCCCGGCGCAGCGGTGCCTCGTCCAGCCCCTCGGGCAGCAGCGTGGCTGTCAGCTGCGGGAGCCGGTGGCTCGCCTCGGCCACCAGCCCGAAACCGCGCTCGGTCAGCCGGGCCTGCAGCCCGGCGCCCACCGAGGCGTGCCGCGCCCAGACCGCCTCCCTGCCCTCGTCCAGCACCCGGCCAAGGCCGGCGTGCAGCGCGTAGGCCAGCGTGGACGAGGCGGTGTGGTGGTAGCGGTGCGACGGAGCGAGGTAGTACTCGTGCAGCAGCCCCAGGTCCAGGTAGAACGACCGCACCGGCACGGTGCGCGCCCGCAGCACCTCGACCGCGCGCGGCGAGAGCGTCACCGGGGCCAGCCCGGGCGGCGCGCCGAGGCACTTCTGGGTGGCGGAGTAGCAGGCGTCGATCCCCCAGTCGTCCACCCGGAGCTCGGTGCCGCCCAGCGCCGTGACCGCGTCCACCAGCAGCAGGGTGTCGGTGTCGGCCAGCGGGGCCAGCGCGGCGACGTCGTTTCGCACGCCGGTCGAGGTCTCGGCCGCCACCACGGCGAGCAGCCGGGCGTGCGGGTTGGCCCGCTGGGCGTCCAGCAGCGCCCCCGGGTCGACCGGGCGTCCCCACGGCGCCGCCACCCGCACCAGCTCCGCGCCGCCCCGGGAGGCCACCTCGCACAGCCGCTCGCCGAAGTAGCCGTTCACGCCGACGATCACCGTCTCGCCCGGCTGCACCAGGCTCGCCAGGCAGGCCTCCATGCCGGCCGACCCGGTGCCGCTGACCGGCAGGGTCAGCTCGTTGGCCGTGCCGAACAGGGTGCGCAGCCGATCCGCGACGTCGGCGACCAGCGCCAGATAGTCCGGGTCGAGATGACCGAGCACCGGGCGGGTCAGGGCCTGGACCGCCTCCGGGTAGGGGTTCGACGGGCCGGGGCCGAGCAGCAGGCGATCCGCATGGGCACTCACGGTTGCGCAGCGTACGACGGTCCGCCCGGACCGCGGCCGTAACCCAGACGTAGCGCCGCACCCGCCGCCAGGAGGTGACTCCGCCCGGCGTGCTGAGCGAGGATGACCACTGTGAGCCGCTCGGTGAGACGCCCCGGTACCCCGTCCCCGGACGGCAACGGCGCGTCGCCGCCCCGGGCCGAGGCATCCGACGGAGATGCCGAGGAGGTGGCCGAGCACAGCGGCGAGACCCCGCTGTTCGACGGGTACTTCCGGCCGGACCGGGCGCACGCCGACGCCTTCGACGAGATGTTCGCCGAGGACGGCACCGTACGGGCGCCGTACCGGGCGCTGCACGAGGCGATCGCCCCCACCGCCGCCGCCGACCTCACCGCCCGCTCCGAGGCGCTCGACCGCACCTACGCCGACCAGGGCATCACGTTCTCGCTGTCCGGCCAGGAACGGCCGTTCCCGCTGGACATCGTGCCCCGGGTGATCTCCGCGTCCGAGTGGACCCGGCTGCAGCGCGGCATCGTGCAGCGGGTCAGGGCGCTCGAGGCGTTCCTGGCCGACGTGTACGCCGACGCCGAGATCCTGCGCGACGGTGTCCTCCCCCGCCGGCTGGTCACCAGCTGCGACCACTTCCACCGGGCGGCGGCCGGGCTGACCCCGCCCAACGGGGTGCGCATCCACGTGGCCGGGATCGACCTGGTGCGCGACGAGGAGGGCACCTTCCGGGTGCTGGAGGACAACCTGCGCAACCCGTCCGGGGTGTCCTACGTGATGGAGAACCGCCGCACCATGGCCCGGGTCTTCCCCGACCTGTTCCACCGGCAGCGGGTGCGCACGGTCGGCGACTACGCCAGCCACCTGCTGCGGGCGCTGCGCGCGGCCGCCGCCGCGAACGCCGCCGACCCGACGGTCGTGGTGCTCACCCCCGGGGTGTTCAACTCCGCCTACTTCGAGCACTCGCTGCTGGCCAGGCAGATGGGTGTCGAGCTGGTGGAGGGGCGCGACCTGTTCTGCCGGGACAACTACGTCTACATGCGCACCACCGAGGGCGAGCAGCAGGTCGACGTGGTCTACCGGCGGATCGACGACGAGTTCCTGGACCCGCTGCAGTTCAACCCGACCTCGGTTCTCGGGGTGGCCGGTGTGCTGAACGCGGCCCGGGCCGGCAACGTGGTGATCGCCAACGCGGTGGGCAACGGCGTCGGCGACGACAAGCTGGTCTACACCTACGTCCCGAAGATGATCGAGTACTACCTGAACGAGCGGCCCGCGCTGCCCAACGTGAGCACCTTCCGGTGCTGGCTGGCCGACGAGCGCACCTACGTGCTGGACCACCTCGACGAGCTGGTGCTCAAGCCGGTGGAGGGCTCCGGCGGCTACGGCATCCTGTTCGGCCCGAACGCCAGCGCCCGGGAACGGACGCTGGCCCGGCGGGAGATCCAGGAGGACCCGCGCGGCTGGATCGCCCAGCCCGTGGTGCAGCTGTCCACGGTGCCGACCAAGGTGGCCGACCAGCTGGAGCCCCGGCACGTCGACCTGCGGCCCTTCGCGGTCAACGACGGCGACGGCGTGTTCGTGCTCCCCGGCGGGCTGACCAGGGTCGCGCTGCCCCGGGACAGCCTCGTGGTCAACTCCAGCCAGGGCGGCGGCAGCAAGGACACCTGGGTGCTGGCCGGCGGGAAGTCCTCCCGATCCGACCGCGAGCTCGGGCAGGAGGGCCTGGCCACCGCCCCGCCGTCGATCCCCTCGCCGGCCGCCGCGCACGGGCCGGAGCTCACCATCAGCCAGCAGCAGCAGCAACAGCAACAGCAGGGGGGCCGCTGATGCTCGCCCGCAACGCCGAGTCGCTGTACTGGATCGGCCGCTACGTGGAGCGGGCCGACGACACCGCCCGGATCCTGGACGTCTCGGTGCACCAGCTGCTGGAGGACGCCACGGTGGACACCGACCTGGCGGCCCGCACCCTGCTGCGGGTCCTCGGCGTCGAGCCGCCGGACTCCGAGCCGATGGACGCCTGGTCGCTGACCGAGCTGGTCGGCTACTCCACCGACCACGCCGGCTCCATCGTGTCCTCGATGTCCAGCGCGCGGGAGAACGCCCGGGGTGCGCGCGAGGTGGTCTCCTCGGAGATGTGGGAGTGCCTCAACGCCACCTGGAACGCCCTGCCGGAGCGGCAGCGCTACGCCCGCTGGGGCGGCCCGCACGCGTTCTTCGCCTACGTCGAGGAGCGGGCCGCGATGTTCTCCGGGCTGGCCGCCTCCACCATGAGCCGCGACGACAGCTGGCGGTTCCTGCTGCTGGGCCGGTCGGTCGAGCGGGTCGACATGGTGGTTCGGCTGCTGATGTCGCGGGTGTCCGACCGGATGTCCTCCCCCGGCTGGCTGACCGTGCTGCGCTCGGCCGGCGCGCACGACACCTACCTGCGCACCTACCGGGGCGCGCTGGACGCCGGGCGGGTGGTGCAGTTCCTGCTGCTGGACCGGCTGTTCCCGCGTTCGGTGTTCCACGCGCTGCGCGAGGCGGAGAACTGCCTGCAGCAGCTGGACCGCCGCCCCACGGTCCGGATCGGCGCCAACCACGAGGCACTGCGGCTGCTCGGCCGGGCGCGGAGCGAGCTGGAGTTCCTGCGCCCCGAGGACCTGCTGGAGGACCTGCCGGCCCAGCTGCTCGGCCTGCAGGAGTGCATCCGCGAGGTCGGCGAGGCCGTGTCCCTGCAGTACTTCCACGCCGCGCCGTGGGTGGCCTGGACCGCGCCGGAGGTCGTCTGATGGGGAGGCACGTCTGATGGGGTGGCGGATCCGGGTCGTGCACTCGACGGGATACCGGTACTCCTCGTCGGTCACCCAGTCCTACAACGAGGTGCGGCTGACCCCGCGCAGCGACAGCCGGCAGAACGTGATCGTCAGCCGGGTGGAGACCGTGCCGGCCACCCGGTCCTACCGGTACCGCGACTACTGGGGCACCGCGGTCACCTCGTTCGACCTGCACGCGCCGCACACCGAGCTGGAGGTGGTGGCCACCTCGGTGGTCGAGACCGCCGACCCGGTGCCGGTCAGCCACGAGGCGAGCTGGGCGGAGATCACCGGCGAGGAGGTCGCCGATGCGCACACCGAGATGCTGGAGTTCTCCCGCTACGTGCCCGCCGACAACCAGCTCGCCGCCATCGCCGGCCAGATGCGGCGCAACCTCAGGCCCGCCGAGGCCGCGCTGGCCACCTGCAAGTGGGCGCACGACAACCTCAGGTACCAGGCGGGCACGACCGGCGTGCACACCTCGGCCGTGGAGGCCTGGCAGGCCGGCGAGGGCGTCTGCCAGGACTACGCGCACCTCACGCTGGCGCTGCTGCGGCAGCTGGGCATCCCGGCCCGGTACATCAGCGGTTACCTCATCCCGCACCGCGACGTCGAGATCAAGCAGACCGTCAGCGGGGAGAGCCACGCCTGGATCGAGGTGTGGACCGGCGCCTGGTGGGGCTACGACCCGACCAACGACATCGAGATCGGCCAGCGGCACGTGCGGGTGGCCCTCGGCCGCGACTACGCCGACGTGGCCCCGCTGAAAGGCATCTACATCGGCGGCGGGGCCGAGGCGCTCGAGGTCACCGTGGACATGACCCGGCTGGCCTGAGGCGGGTGCCGGTCGGCCGGTGGCGGGTGCCGGTCGGCCGGTGGCGGGTGCCGGTCGGCCGGTGGCGGGTGCCGGTCAGACGGTGGCGGGTGCCGGTCGGCCGGTGGCGGGTGCCGGTCAGACGGTGGCGGGTGCCGGTCAGACGGTGGCGGGTGCCGGTCAGACGGTGGCGGGTGCCGGTCAGTCGGTGGCGCCGCGGCCCCAGCTGTCCGGCGGCTCGACGAAGGCCCGCCCCAGGTCACGGCACAGCGCCATGGCCCGGCGAGCCCAGCCGGAGGTGGCGCCGGCCAGCCCGCAGCTCGCGGTGGGCACGGCCAGCCCGGCGAGCCGCTCGCGGGCGAAGCCGACCTGGTCGGCCAGGTTCAGTGCCGGCCGCGCGAGCGTGCGCAGCGACGGCTCGGCGCCCGGGTCGCGCGACGGGACCAGGCCCAGCAGCAGCGGGGTGCCGGCGTCCCAGGCCTCCCCCACCGCGTCCAGCGCGGCGGTGTGCGAGCCGATCATGGCGGCGTCCAGGGCGAGCGCGCCGGCCCCGGCCCTGCGCAGCAGCGCGATCGGCGCCTTGGGCGCGCAGCAGTGCACCACCACCGGCTCCGGCAGCGCCTCGATGACCCCGCGCAGCAGATCCTCGGCGTCCGACTCCGGCACCGAGGCCACCGTGCCGAACCCGGACGGGGTGGACAGCGAGCCGGCCAGCACGGCGGGCAGGGTCGGCTCGTCCAGCTGCACCACCACCCGGGCGCCGGTGCGCCCGGCCACCTCGGCGGCGTGCGCGGCCAGCCCCTCGGCCAGGCTCACCGCGAACTCCCTGCGCGCGCCCCGGTCGGTGAGCGCGCGGTGCCCGGAGCGCAGCTCCACCCCGGCCAGCAGCGTCCACGGCCCGGCCGCCTGCACCTTGACCAGGGCGGGCCGGGTGACGTCCAGCGCCTCCTCCAGGGCGTCCAGGTCGGTGCGCAGCAGGTCGACCGCGCGCCGGTGGTCGCCGCCGGGGCGGGCGGTCACCCGGTAGCCGGACGGCACCAACTCGACGGCCAGCTCGACGAGCAGCCCCGCGGTACGGCCGAGCATGTCGGCCCCCACGCCCCGGGCCGGCAGCTCGGGCAGGTGCGGCAGCCCGGGCAGCTCACCGGCGACGGTGCGGGCCGCCTCCAGCGGATCGGTGCCGGGCAGGGACCCGATGCCGGTGGCGGTGCCCGGCGGCCAGTACGGCGTGCTCACGCTGGCTGTCTACCAGTACGGACCCGGTGGCTAGGCGACCGGCACGCTGGCCCGCACCGTGGCGCTGCCCAGCACCACGTCGCCGGCGGCGTCCGGGCGGTACAGCGCGAGCGCCTGGCCGGGCGCGACCCCGCGCAGCGCGGTCCGCAGCAGCACCCGCAGCTCGCCGCCGGTCGAGCCGTCCGGACCGGCCCGCTCGACCACCGCGTCGGACAGGCCGCCGTGCGCGCGGACCTGCACCACGCACTCCACCGGCCCGTCCGGTTCGGTCCCGCACGACCACACCGGGCGATCGCCGACGATCTCCCGCACGTCCAGCGCCTCCGCCGGACCGACCCGCACGGTGCCGCTGACCGGCTCGATGCCCAGCACATACCTCGGCCGACCGTCGGCCGCCGGCCGGTGCACCCCCAGTCCCTTGCGCTGGCCGACGGTGAACGCGTGCACCCCGGAGTGCTCGCCCAGCACCTCGCCGCTGGCCGCGTCGACCACCGGGCCGGGTCGAGGACCGATCCGCTCGCCCAGCCACTCGGCGGTGTTGCCGGCCGGGATGAAGCAGATGTCGTGGCTGTCCGGCTTCGCCGCCACGGCCAGGCCGAGGGCGGCGGCCTCGGCGCGGATGCCCGCCTTCGGGGTGTCGCCGACCGGGAACAGCGCGTGCGCCAGCTGCTCGGCGGTGAGCACGGACAGCACGTAGGACTGGTCCTTGGACGGGTCGACCGCGCGGCGTAGCACGGGGGCGGCGCCGTCCGGGTGCTCGAGCCGCGCGTAGTGCCCGGTGCACACCGCGTCGAAGCCCAGGGCCAGCGCCTTGTCCAGCAGCGCGGAGAACTTGATCTTCTCGTTGCACCGCAGGCACGGGTTCGGGGTGCGCCCGGCGGCGTAGTCCTCGACGAACGCCTCGACCACGTCCTGCGCGAACCGGCCCGCGAAGTCCCACACGTAGAACGGGATGTCCAGCACGTCGGCGGCCCGACGCGCGTCCATCGCGTCCTCCTTGGAACAGCAGCCGCGCGAACCCGAGCGCACCGCGTCCGGCGTCTCGGACAGCGCCAGGTGCACGCCGACCACGTCGTGCCCGGCGGCCACCGCGCGCGCCGCGGCCACCGCCGAGTCCACCCCGCCGCTCATCGCGGCCAGCACCCGCATCCGGGTCACGCCCCGGACCGGGCGGCGCCGACCGCCTGCCTGTCGCCCCGGCCGTTGGTCCGGCCGCCGACACTGCCGGCCCGACGGGCGCGCTCCACCACCGGCCCGATCGCGGCGAGCACCTCGTCGACGTCGGCGCGGGTGGTGGTGTGCCCGAGGGAGAACCGCAGCGAGCCGCGCGCGGCCGCCTCGTCGGCGCCCATCGCCAGCAGCACGTGGCTGGCCCTGGCCACCCCCGCGGTGCAGGCGGACCCGGTGGAGCACTCGATGCCCCGCGCGTCCATCAGCATGATCAGGCTGTCGCCCTCGCAGCCGGGGAACGACAGGTGCGCGTTGCCGGGCAGCCGGGACGGGCCGCCGGCCACCACGCCCTGCCCGGGATCGCCGTTGAGCACCGCGTCCGGCACCACCTCGCGCACCCCGCGCACCAGCTCGTCGCGCAGCGCGGCCAGCTCCCGCGCCCGCGCGGGCAGCCCGGTCGTGGAGTGCCGCACCGCGACGGCCAGTCCGATCACGGCGGGTACCGCCAGCGTGCCGGAACGCACGTCGCGCTCCTGGCCGCCGCCGTGCAGCAGCGGGGTGCACTCGATCTCGCGGCGCAGCAGCAGCGCGCCCTGCCCATACGGGCCGCCGAGCTTGTGGCCGGTCAGGGTGAGCGCGTCGGCCCCGCACTCGGCGAAGTGCACCGGCAGCGCGCCGACGGCCTGCACCGCGTCGGTGTGCAGCGGCACGTCGAACTCGTGCGCGATCGCGGCCAGCTCGCTGATCGGGTTGACCGTGCCGACCTCGTTGTTGGCCCACATCACGCTGACCAGCGCGGTGCCCTCCGGGTCGGCGGACAGCGCGGCCCGCAGCGTCTCCGGGCGCACCCGGCCGTGCCCGTCGACCTCCAGCAGCTCCAGCTCGGCGTCCTCGTGCTCGACCAGCCACTCGGCCGCCTCGAGCACGGCGTGGTGCTCGGCCGCGGAGACCAGCACCCTGGTCCGTCGTCGGTCGGCCGCGCGCCGGGCCCAGTAGATGCCCTTGACCGCCAGGTTGTCGCCCTCGGTGCCGCCGGTGGTGAACACCACCTCGGAGGGCCGGGCGCCGACCGCCTCGGCGATCGACTCCCGCGACTCCTCCACAGCCCGCCGGGCGGCCCTGCCCGCGGAATGCATCGAGGAGGCGTTGCCGGTACGCGCCAGCGCCTCGCTCATCGCGGCCACCGCCGGCCGCAGCATCGGCGTGGTCGCGGCGTGATCCAGGTAAGTCATGGCATCCGCAAGGTTAACCGCCGAACGGCCCGCCGTCGCGGGGGCCGGTGGCGAACTCAGCGACCGCCGCCGGCCGAGGGCCACCCGCCGCCCCTGACCGGGCACCCGCACGGTCCGGCGCTCACGCCGCCTCGGCAGGTGCGGCGGGCCGGGCGGCCGGGCCCTCGGCCGCGCCGGCCGGGCCTGCCGCGCTCGCGGCCGTCCCCGCCGGGCCGTCGGCCGGCCGGAGTGGCCGGCGGACCGCCGGCCGGGCCGGCGCGGCGGGCGCCGGCACGCCGGTGGCCAGCGCGACGACCAGCTCCGCCCTGCGGGCCAGCGCACGCCGGTCGGTACCCGGCTCGGCGACCAGCGGGGGCAGCACCTCGACCTCGACGACCAGCTCGGGCAGCCGGACCACCCGCAGCAGCGAGGCGACCAGGGTGTCCTCGCCGACGAACGCCCCGACCCCGGTGCTCGTCCCGTCGGCCAGCCGCATCCGCTGCGCGACCGGCCGCACCGGGACGCCCGCGTCGAGCGCGGCCTGGAACCCGGCCCTGCGGAACGACCCGGACGCCGCGCCGCACCACGTGGTGCCCTCCGGGAACAGCCCGACCACCGCGCCGCCGCGCAGCGCCGCCGCCGTCTCGGTCACCAGCGCGGGCAGCGAGCGCAGCCCGCACCGGTCGACGAACAGCGTGCCGGCGCGAGCGGCGAGCGCGCCGAGCACCGGCCAGTCCCGGATCTCCCGCTTGGCCACCATCCGCATCGGCTGGACCGCCCCGAGCACCAGGATGTCCAGCCAGGACAGGTGGTTGGCCACCATCAGCACCCCGAGCCGACGATCGCCGGAACAACCGGACGAGGGGCCGCCGGCGGCGGCCAGCTCCTCGGCGGTGGGTACGAACCGGGCGGCACCGGAGTGCACCAGCCGGACCCCCGCCAGCCGAAGCATGCCCCGGAACATGGCCCGCAGCAGGCCGCCGCGCCCCGGCCCGGGCAGCAGCGGCAGCACGACCGCGAGCGGGACGGCCGCGGCGACGAGCGCGAGCATGCCGAGCAGCCGGGCGGTCACCCGGAGCCGGCCCACGGTGGGCAGCGCGCCGGGGCCGGGCAGGCAGCCCGGGGTGCACGCCGAGACCGGCATCCAGCCGTGCCCCCTCCCCGGCACCGGCAGCCGCACGGGGTGGGCGCTCACCGCGCGCCGGCCGGGTCGTCGCCGTGGTTGGTGACGGGGTTGCGGCCGGGGCTGTCGCCGAGGAAGAACCGCAGGTAGCGCGGGTCCAGCCGGTCCAGCGGGAGGAGCACCAGCAGGTCGGCGACCCCGAAGTCCGGGTCCAGTGCCGGCGGGCCGCACACCCAGGCGCCGAGTCGCAGATACCCGCGCAGCAGCGGCGGCACGACCGTCCGGATCGGCTGGGGTACCTCGGTGTGGTCCCACGGGTGCCGGGGCCGGACCCGCAGCTCCGGCGGTGAGAGGTGCTTCGCGCGAGCCCGCTCCCACACCCCTCGGGCGAGCACGCCGCCGTCGGCCAGCGGGACGCTCGCGCATCCGGTCAGGTGCGAGTTCCCGGTGAGCAGCAGGTAGCGGGCGATCCCGGCCCACACCAGGCTGACCACCGCCCCGCCCCGGTGGTCCGGGTGCACGCAGGAGCGGCCGGCCTCCACCAGCGAGGACCGCAGGCCGGCGAACGCGGTCAGGTCGAACTCGGTCTCCGAGTAGAGCCCGCCGGCCTGGACCGCCCGCTCCGGCGGCAGCATGCGGTAGGTCCCGACGATCTCGCGGGTACGGTCCGCGCGCACCACGAGGTGGTCGCAGAACTCGTCGAAGCGGTCGGCGTCCAGTCCGCTGCCCCGGTCGTCGATGCGAGCACCCAGCTCGCCCGCGAACACCTGGTAGCGGAGCCGCTGGGCGGCTTCGACGTCGGCATCGTTCCTGGTCAGCAGCAGGGAGTAGCGGGAGTTCGGCCCGGTCTGCTCGGTCGGCGGAGTGCTCACCAACAGCTGAGGCTGCATCATGACGCCCGGTCTACCGGCCGCGTGGAACCGGCTCGGGCCCCGGCACTGACACCGCGGTGGCAAGTGGGTGAACCCCTGGGTGGGCCGGCCGCCGGGCGGCCCCGGTCGCGACCCGGGGCCGGCGCGTACCCGCGCCGGCCCCGTCCCGAGCGTGCTGTCAGCCCTTGCGCTTGGTGACCGCTTCGGTGAGCTGCGGGGCCACCTTGAACAGGTCACCCACCACACCGAAGTCGGCGATCTCGAAGATCGGAGCCTCGTCGTCCTTGTTCACGGCGATGATCGTCTTCGAGGTCTGCATGCCGGCCCGGTGCTGGATCGCGCCGGAGATGCCCAGCGCGATGTACAGCTGCGGGGACACGGTCTTGCCGGTCTGCCCGACCTGGAACTGGTTCGGGTAGTAGCCGGAGTCGACCGCGGCACGGGACGCACCGACCGCCGCGCCCAGCGCGTCGGCCAGCTTCTCCACGACCTCGAAGTTCTCCGCCGATCCGACACCGCGACCACCGGAGACCACGATGGTGGACTCGGTGAGCTCGGGGCGGTCGCCACCGGTGATCGGCTCGCGGCTGGTCACCGTGGCGTGCCGGCCCTCGAGCTCCGGCACGTCGAGGGTCTCCTCGGTGCCGGCACCGTCGGTCTGCTCGGCATCGACCGAACCGGGCCGGACGGTGATGACCGGGTGCTCGGTGTTGGCCTTCGCGGACGCGACGTACCCGCCACCGAAGATCGAGTGCTCGGCCGTGCCGCCGGAGCCCACCCCGACGACGTCGGTGAGCAGCGCGGAGTTGGTGCGCACGGCCAGCCGGCCGGCGATCTCCTTGCCGTCCGCGCTGGCCGGGATCAGCACCGCGGCCGGCGACGCCGACTCGATCAGCGAGGCCAGCACCGCGACTTCGACCCCACCGAGGTACTTCTCCACCTCGTCGGACTCGGCCACGTAGATCTTTTCCGCGCCGTGGGCCTTGAGCCCGTCGGCGAACTTGCTGGCGGTGCCGGACGGACCGGTCACCACCGCCGACGGCTCGCCCAGCTCACGGGCAGCGGTCAGCAGCTCGTAGGTCACCTTCTTGATCTCGCCGGCCGCATGGTCGACGAGGACCAGAACCTCACTCATGATTCTCCTCCAGTCCAGGTCGGTACGGTCAGATGATTTTCTGGCTGACCAGGTAGGCGGCGGCCTTGTCGCCACCGTCGCCCTCGTCCTCCACCTTCTCGCCCGCCGACTTCGGCGGCTTCGGGGAGGACTCGGTCACCGTGCTCAGCGCGTTGGCCAGCCCGACCTCGGAGGCGTCGATACCGGCGTCCGCCAGCGTGATCGTCTCCACCGGCTTCTTCTTGGCGGCCATGATGCCCTTGAAGGACGGGTACCTCGGCTCGTTCAGCTTCTCGCCGACGCTCACCACCGCGGGGAGCTCGGCGGTGAGCTTGGTGACACCGTCGTCGGTACCCCGGGTCACCGAGACCGTGGTGCCCTCGACCGTCAGCTCCTGGGCGTGGGTGAGCACCGGCACGCCCAGCAGGTCGCCCAGCATCGCCGGGATCGCCCCGGTACGCCCGTCGCTGGCCTCGTTCCCGGTGACCACCAGGTCGTAGCCCTCGACGGTGCCGATGACCTTGGCCAGCGCCTTCGCGGTCTGCACCGCGCAGGAGCCGTGCAGCGCCTCGTCGGAGAGGTGCACCGCCTTGTCCGCGCCCATCGACAGCGCCTTGCGGATGGCCTCGGAGGCGCGGTCGGGACCCATGCAGACCACGGTCACCTCACCGCCGTCTCCCGCCTCCTTCACCTGAAGGGCGGCTTCGACGGAACGCTCGTTGATCTCGTCGATCACCGCTTCGGTCGACTCGCGGTCGAGTGTGTGGTCAGAGTCGGCCAGCGTGCGCTCGGAGTACGTGTCCGGCACCTGCTTGACCAGTACGACGATGTTCATCGGTCCCCTTCGACCTCCTGCCTGTTGAATGGACGGTCACGGCCTCCGCCCGGATGGGCGGCGACCCTGCTGTCCACGGCTGTGCTGACCCTACGTGGGGATCATGCAACCCGCTGACATCTACGTCCCCGACGATGTCACCGCGTCGGGGTAACTTGGCCTCATCGTGGCGGACCACACCAGCACGTATGCGGACCCCGGTCCGTGATGCTTCTCACCTAAGGGTGGACTAACCCGTGACGCGGCTCACGGCACCCCGGACACACCGACGTCACCTGCCGGCCATCTCGGCGGGTCCGCCCGGGACGAGCAGAGAGGTAACGAGATCGCGATGACCGCCGCCCAGCCCGCCGAGGACGCACTGGCCCTGACCGGCGAGCGGACCGTGCCCGGTATCCCGGAGGAGAACTACTGGTTCCGCCGGCACGAGGCCGCGTACCTGTGGCTGGCCGGCCGGTGCGCCGCGGCGGTGGTGCTGGAGGCCGGCTGCGGCGAGGGCTACGGGGCGGCGCTGCTGGCCGCGCGGGCCCGCACCGTGCTCGGTCTGGACTACGACGCGCTCACCGCCGCGCACGTGGCGCGGCGCTACCCCGCGGTGTGCGCGGTCCGGGGCAACCTGGCGCACCTGCCGCTGGCCGACGGCGCGGTCGACGTGGTGGCCAACCTGCAGGTCATCGAGCATCTCTGGGACCAGCCCGGGTTCCTCGCCGAGTGCGCCCGGGTGCTCCGTCCGGGCGGCGAGCTGCTGGTCACCACGCCGAACCGGATCACCTTCTCCCCCGGCAGGGACACCCCGCTCAACCCGTTCCACACCCGCGAGCTGGCCGCCGCCGAGCTGGACGAGCTGCTGGTGGCGGCCGGGTTCGAGGTGATCGGGCTGCTCGGGCTGCACCACGGACCCGCCCTGCGCGCGCTCGACGCGGCGCACGGCGGTTCACTGATCGAGGCGCAGGTCGCGGTGGTGCTGGACGGCGGCCGGTGGCCCGAGCGGCTGCGGGCGGACGTCGCGCGGGTGGCCTCGGCCGACTTCGAGATCCGCGGCGACCGGCTGGACGAGAGTCTGGACCTGGTCGCGGTGGCCAGGCGGCCGGAGCCCCGGTGAGCGCGGGCCGCCCGCTCGGCACCTTCTGCCTGGTGCTGCACAGCCACCTGCCGTGGCTTGCCCGGCACGGTGCCTGGCCGGTCGGCGAGGAGTGGCTCTACCAGGCGTGGGCGGACTCCTACCTGCCGCTGGTCGAGCTGCTGCGCGGGCTTGCCGAGCGCGGCCGGCGCGACGTGCTGACCCTCGGGGTGACCCCGGTGCTGGCCGCGCAGCTGGACGACCCGTACTGCCTGCGCGGCATGCACGACTGGCTGGGCGGCTGGCAGCTGCGGGCGCACGGCGCGGCAACCCGGCTGCCCGCGCTGGCCGCCGCCGAGCACCGCCGCTCCGGTGCCGCGCTGGCCGACTTCGAGTCCACCTGGCGGCACGGCGGCTCGGCGGTCCTGCGCCCGCTGGTCGACTCGGGCGTGATCGAGCTGCTCGGCGGGCCGGCCACCCACCCGTTCCAGCCGCTGCTGGAGCCCTCGGTGCGCGACTTCGCGCTGCGCGCCGGGCTGGACGACACCGCGCGGCGACTCGGCCACCGGCCGGCGGGCATCTGGGCGCCGGAGTGCGGCTACGCACCCGGCATGGAGTACGGCTACGCGCGGGCCGGGGTGCGCCGCTTCCTGGTGGACGGACCCGCGCTGCGCGGCGACACCGCGCTGGCCCGCCCGGTCGGCGACACCGACGTGCTGTGCTTCGGCCGCGACCTGGCCGTCACCTACCGGGTGTGGTCGCCCCGGTCCGGCTACCCCGGCCACCGCGCGTACCGCGACTTCCACACCTACGACCACCCGTCCGGGCTCAAGCCGTCGCGGGTGACCGGCCGAGGGGTGCCGCCGGAGGCGAAGAAGCCGTACGACGCCGAGCTGGCCGGGGCGGCCGTCCGCCGGCA
The DNA here is from genome assembly GCA_036497465.1 of Pseudonocardia sp. Lineage (GTDB taxonomy): Bacteria > Actinomycetota > Actinomycetes > Mycobacteriales > Pseudonocardiaceae > Pseudonocardia. Next base: position 45,885 of record DASXJJ010000057.1, read on the forward strand.
CGCGGCCGACTTCGTCTCCGTGGTCACCGACCGGCTCGCCGAGCTGTCCGCCCGCTCGGGACGTCCCGGGCTGGTGGTGGCCGCCTACGACACGGAGCTGTTCGGGCACTGGTGGTTCGAGGGTCCCCGGTGGCTGGCCGAGGTGCTGCGCCTGCTGCCCGAGGCCGGGGTGCGGGTCGACACGCTGCGCGGCGCCGCCGAGGACGGGCTGGTCGGCGCGCCGGTGGAGCTGCCGGCGTCGTCCTGGGGCTCCGGCAAGGACTGGCGGGTCTGGGACGGCTCCCGGGTGGCCGACCTGGTGGACCTCGGCCGCGACGTGCAGCGACGGCTGCTGGCGCACACCGACCGGGCGCCGGCGGAGCTGGGCCGCGACCGGACCCGGGACGCGCTGGCCCGGCAGGCGCTGCTGGCCCTGTCCAGCGACTGGGCGTTCATGGTCACCAAGGACTCGGCGGCGGACTACGCGCGCGGGCGGGCCCGGGAGCACGCCGAGCGGGTGGTCGAGATCGCCGACCTGCTCGACGCCGGGCGGGTCGGCCGGGCGGCCCGGGTGGCGGAGGACACCTCCCGGCGGGACACCCTGTTCGGCCAGCTGGACGCGCGGCTGCTGGGCAAGTCGGCGGAGCGGACCGGCCGGCCGGAAGCTACCAGCCGGTAGATTGCGCCCATGCGCGTGCTGATTGTGTCGTGGGAGTACCCGCCGGTGGTGGTCGGCGGCCTCGGCCGGCACGTGCACGCGCTGGCCCGGCGGCTGGCGGCACACGGGCACGACGTGCGGGTGCTGTCCCGGCGGTCGGCCGGAACCGACGCCACCACCCACCCCACGGCCGAGGAGCGCGCGGACGGCGTGCGGGTGCTGCGGGTCGCGGAGGACCCGCCGCACCTGGAGTTCGCCCGCGACCTGGTGGCCTGGACGCTGGGGATGAACCACGGCCTGCTGCGCGCCGCGGTCCCCTGGATCGGCGGCGGCGCCGGGTCCGGGTCCGGCTGGCGCCCGGACGTGGTGCACGCGCACGACTGGCTGGTGGCGCACGCCGCGATCGGGGTCGCCGACATGACCGGCGCGCCGCTGGTCGCCACCCTGCACGCCACCGAGGCCGGCCGGCACTCCGGCTGGCTGTCCAGCGTGGTCAGCCAGCAGGTGCACTCGGTGGAGTGGTGGCTGGCGCAGCGCGCGGACGCCCTGATCACCTGCTCGGAGGCGATGCGGGTCGAGACCGCCGGCCTGTTCGACCGGGAGCCCGAGGACGTCACCGTGCTGCACAACGGCATCGAGCCCCGGCGCTGGCGGGTCCGGCCGGCCGAGGTGGCCGCGGTGCGCGCCGAGCACGCCCCGGACGGCGCGCCGCTGCTGCTGTACTTCGGCCGCCTCGAGTACGAGAAGGGCGTGCACGACCTGATCGCCGCGCTGCCCCGGGTCCGGCGCACGCACCCGGGCACCCGGCTGCTGGTCGCCGGGCACGGCACCCAGCGGGAGTTCCTGGTCGAGCAGGCCCGCGCGCACCGGGTTCGGCGGGCGGTGCGGCTGCTCGGGCACCTACCCGACCGGCGGCTCGCGGCCACCCTGGCCGCCGTGCGGGCGGTGGTGCTGCCCAGCCGGTACGAGCCGTTCGGCATGGTCGCGCTGGAGACCGCGGCGGCCGGCGCTCCGCTGGTCGCCTCCACCGCGGGCGGGCTCGGCGAGGTGGTCAGTGACCAGGTCACCGGGCTGTCGTTCGCCCCCGGCGACCCGGTCGGCATCGCGCGGGCGGTGCGGGCGGTGCTGGACGACCCGGCGGCCGCGCGGCGGCGGGCCCGCGCCGCGCGGGCCCGGCTGCGCACCGAGTTCGACTGGGACCGGATCGCCTCGGCCACCGCAGCCGTGTACGCGGGGGCGCGGTGCCGGGAGCGGGAGCCGATCGGCCGGCCGAAGATCCCGACCGGCAACGCCTTCGGCCCCTGAGCCGCGGCCGCGCTCAGGCGTCCGGCATCGACTCGCGCACCGCGCGGGCGGTCTTGCGCGCGATGTCCCACAGTGCGGCCCGCCGCGCCGCGTCGGCCGCGTAGTCGTCCCTGCGGCTGCGCACCACCCGGGCCGGCGAGCCGACCGCGATCGCGTAGTCCGGGATGTCGCCGCGCACCACCGCGTGCGCACCGAGCACGCAGCCCCGGCCGACCCGGGTGCGGCGCAGCACGGAGACCTTGGTGCCGATCCAGCAGTCCGGACCGATCCGGACCGGCGCCTTCGCGATCCCCTGGTCCTTGATCGGCCGGTGGATGTCCGAGATGACGTGGTCGAAGTCGCAGATGTACACCCAGTCGGCGATGAGGGTCGCGGCGCCGATCTCCACGTCGAGGTAACAGTTGACCGTGTTGTCCTTGCCCATCACGACCTTGTCACCGACCCGCAGCGACCCCTCGTGGCAGCGCAGCGAGTTCCCGTCGCCGATGTGCACCCACCGGCCGACCTCCAGCCGGCCGTAGCCGGGCCGGGCGTGCAGCTCGACGTTCTTGCCGAGGAACACCATGCCGCGCAGCACCACGTGCGGGTTGGCCATCCGGAACCGCAGCAGCCGGGCGTAGCGCACCAGATACCACGGCGTGTACGCCCGGTTGCGCAACACCCAGCGCAGCGAGGCCACCGTGAGGAAGCGGGCCTGCCTCGGGTCGCGCCGGGCGCGCAGGGCGGCCGACCACCGGGTCCGCACCGGCGATCCCCACATGCTCGTCACGGCAGCCCACCCTAGAGCAGTCGTCCCCGGCGGCGGGCGGGCCTCAGTCGTCCTCGGCGAGGCCCCGTTCCAGGGCGTACCGGGTGAGCTCGACGCGGTTGCGCAGGTGCAGTTTGCGCAGGGTGTTCTGCACGTGGCTCTCGACCGTGCGGTGCGAGACGACGAGCCGGGCGGCGATCTGCCGGGCGGTCATCCCCTTGGCCACCAGCCGCAGCACCTCGGTCTCCCGGTCGGTCAGCCGCAGCGTCGGGTCGTCCGGGCCGGGGTCCGGCGCGCCGCGGAACTCGCCGAGCACCATGCCGGCCAGGCCGGGGGTGAACACGGCGGCACCGGCGCGGGTGCGGCGCACCGCCTCGGCCAGCTCGGTGGCGCTGGCCGACTTCACCAGGTAGCCGCTGGCCCCGGCCTTGACCGCGTCCAGCACGTCCTGGTGCTCGCCGCTGGCGGACAGCACCAGGATCCGGGTGTCCGGCAGCTTCTCCAGGATCCCGGTGATCGCGGTGGCGCCCCGGGTCTCGCCTAGGGACAGGTCCATCAGCACCACGCCGGGGCGGGTGGCGGTGGCGATCCGCACGGCCGACGGCGCGTCCGGCGCGGTGGCCACCACGTCGAAGCCACGCTCGGCGAGGTCACGGGCCACGCCCTCGCGCCACATCGGGTGGTCGTCGACGATCATCACCGAGGTGTCCGCGTCGATCTCCGCGTCGATCTCCGCGTCGGGCGGTGACTCGCCGGTCATCGGTGCGGCCTCCCTGCCGGTCGCTGGGCCGGGCCGGGCTCGGGCAGCGGCACCTCGAAGATCCACTCGCAGCCCTGGCCCGGCGCGGTGTCGCAGCGCACGGTACCGCCCACCCCCTCCACCCGGCCCCGGATGCTCCGCGCGACGCCCAGCCTGCCGTCGGCCTCCGCCTCCGCGAGCCGGCCGGCCGGGATGCCGGGGCCGTCGTCGCGCACGCTCACCTCGACGTGGTCGCCGAGGTCCTCCAGCAGTACCCAGGCCGGCGCGTCGGGGCCGACGTGCCGCTGCACGTTGGCCAACGCGGCCGCCACGGCGGCGGCCACCTCCACGGCCACCGCCGAGGGCACCGGCACCGGGCCCGCGGGGGCCGACACCGTCACCCGGGGCGTGGCCAGCTCGCCCAGCCGGGCCGCCAGGTCCAGCCGCCCGGCAGGCTGCGCCCTCGGCGCGCCCCTGGCCACCAGCGTGCGCAGCGACACCTCCTGCTCGCCGGCCAGCTCGCCCAGCTCGGCGGCGGGGCCACCCAGCTCGGTGCCCCGCCGCTTGACCTGGGCCAGCACCTGCAGCACCCCGTCGTGCACCGCCCTGGCCAGCCGTTCCCGCTCGGCCAGTGCGGCGCGCAGTTCGGTGGCCTGGCGCAGCCGTTCCGCCGACGCGCGCAGCACGGTGGCCGCGTAGCCGACGGCGAGGGCGGCACCCAGCATGAGCAGCAGGTCGGTGACCTCGGGGGTGCCGAGGTGGCCGCGCACGGTCAGCACGGCCGCCTGCACGAGCACCGCGCCGAGCAGCCCGCCGGGCGCGCCGAGGGTCAGCGCCATGGCGAGCACCGGCCCGGCGGCCCACACCGTGGCCAGCACCGGCTCGCCGCCCGCGATGTGCTCGGCGGTCTCCACCGACAGCGTGCCGGCCACCGCCAGCACCGTCACCGCCAGGTCGGCCACCGCGAGCCGGCGCCGCCCCACCATCCGGGACACCCGGGTGACGCGCAGGTAGCCCAGCGAGGTGACCGCCGTCCACAGGCCCATCCCGGCCAGCACCAGTACGCCGCCGAGCGGCCACCGGTAGCCGGCATGGTTGACCGCGACCAGCACGGCGGCGTAGCACCAGGCCAGCACCCGGTAGCCGACCAGCCCGCGCCACAGCGGGTCGACCACCCGGCGGACGAGGTCGGCACCCGGGGCCGGGGGCGCGCTCACCGCCTCCTCACCGCGCCCGCACCATGCGTCCCGCACCACGCGTCCGCACCCACGAGGTCACCGCGCGGCCTACTCGGCGAGGCCCCGGGAGATCGCGTACCGCACCAGCTCGACCCGGTTGTGCAGGTGCAGCTTGCGCAGGGTGCTCTGGATGTGGTTCTCCACGGTCCGCGGCGACAGGGTGAGCTCGGTGGCGATCTGCCGGGCGGTGCGGCCGGTGGCGACCAGCCGGAGCACCTCGGTCTCCCGGCCGGTGAGCCGGGGCACCGGTGCCTCCGCCGGTTCCGACCCGTCGGCCAGCTCCGCGCCGGCGGCCAGCCGCTGGTACTCCGCGAGCACCAGGCCGGCCAGGCCGGGGGTGAACACCGCGTCGCCGGCCGCGGTACGCCGCACGGCGTCGACCAGGTCGTCGGCGGTACCGGTCTTGACCAGGTAACCGGCCGCCCCGGCCTTCACCGCCTCCAACACGTCGGAGTGCCCGGCCCGCTCGGACAGCACCAGGACGCGGGTCTCCGGCATGGTGTGGGCGATCGTGCGCACAGCCTCCACGGCGGGCAGCCGGGCGACGTCGAGGTCGACCACGACCACCCTCGGCTGGGTGGCGGCGGCGATCCGCGCGGTGAACGAGGAGTCGGCCACGGTGGCCACCACGGCGAACCCGTGTGCCGCCAGGTCGCGGGCGACCCCCTCCCGCCAGATCGGGTGGTCGTCGACGACGATGACGGTGACCGACCCCGGGTCGTCGTACGGAGCGCTCATCCCGTCGGCTTGGTGCCGGTGATCAGCGCGTTGTAGAAGAACCTGCGCGGCACGACCCGGGTGAGCAGCCGCGAGTCGACCTCGGACAGCCGCTCCCACGCCCGCCAGGCGAACATCGCCCAGCGCACGCCGAGCCTGCCGGGCGGCACCGCGGCCTCGAAGGTGCGCACCGGCCAGCCGAACAGCGCCGCCGACAGCTCCTCGGTGACCACCTTCGGGGCGCGCGCGCCGGCCGCCCGCGCGGTCTCCTCCAGCGCGGCCGGGTCGAACGTGTGGATGTCCACCACGGCCTCCAGCGCGGCGGCGCGGGAGGACTCGTCCAGCTCCGACTGGGGCCGCCGCCAGCCGCTCAGCGGGCGCAGCCGGGTGACCCGGGTGGTGGCCCACCAGGTCAGCCGCCCGAGCCGACGGGCGTACCAGTCGCCGATGGAGGTGGGCTCGCCGGCGAACACGAACCGCCCGCCGGGCCGCAGCACCCGCAGCACCTCGCGCAGCGCGCCCTCCACGTCCGGGATGTGGTGCAGCACGGCATGCCCGACGACCAGGTCGAACGTGTCGTCGTCGTACGGGATGCGCTCCGCGTCGGCCACCCTTCCGTCCACGTCGAGGCCGAGGCCGGCCGCGTTGCGCAGCGCCACCCGGACCATCCCCGGGGACAGGTCGGTCACCGAGCCGCGCTTGGCCACCCCGCCCTGCATCAGGTTGAGCAGGAAGAAACCGGTGCCGCTGCCCAGCTCGAGCGCCCGCTCGTAGGGCTGGTCAGGCTCGCCGGCGACCAGCCTGAACCGGCCGGTGGCGTAGTCGATGCAGCGCTCGTCGTAGGAGATCGACCACTTCTCGTCGTAGGAGCCCGCCTCCCAGTCGTGGTAGAGCACGTTGGCCAGTTTGGGGTCGTGGCGCGCGGCCTCCACCTGCTCGGCGGTGGCGTGCGGGTTGGGCGCCGGGTCATCCGTCGTGGTCATCGGTTCGCTCCGTGCGGGACAGGTGGGGACGGGGTCGGTGGTCAACGGCCGGTGAACCGGGCGTGACCGGGTCCGTCGGCGACGAACGACGCCATCCCGATGCTCCGGTCCTCGGTGGCGAACAGGGCGGCGAACACCTCGCTCTCCAGGTTGAGCCCGGAACGCAGGTCGCCGTCCAGCCCGCCGTCGATCGCCTTCTTCGCCGCCGCCAGCGCCAGGGCCGGGCCCTCGGTGAACTGCTCGGCCCAGCCGCATGCGGCCCGGTAGACGTCGTCCGGTGCGACCACCTGGTCGACCATGCCCAGCGCCAGCGCCTCGTCGGCGGCCACGAACCGGCCGGTGTAGACCAGCTCCTTGGCGCGCGCCGGGCCGACCAGCCGGGCCAGCCGCTGGGTGCCGCCGGCTCCCGGGATGATGCCCAGCAGGATCTCCGGCTGGCCGAGCTGCGCGTTGTCGCCGGCCACCCTGCGGTCGCAGCACAGCGCCAGCTCGTAGCCGCCGCCCAGCGCGTACCCGGTGATCGCGGCGACCGTGGGCTTGGGGATCTCGGCCACCGAGGTGACCGAGGCGGACAGCGCCCGGGCCCGCGCCGTCATGTCCGCGTGGCTCGTGGCGGCCAGCTCCTTCACGTCCGCGCCGGCCGCGAACACCTTCTCGCCGCCGTAGACCACGACGGCCCGCACGTCGGCGCGCTCGCCCACCTCCCGGGCACAGGCCCTGATCTCCTCCTGGACCTGCCGGTTCAGCGCGTTCATCGGCGGCCGGTCGAGGCGCAGGGTGGCGACCGCGCCGTCGACGTCGAGTCGGACGAACTCCCCCACGACGGTGCCTCCTTGATCGCCACCCGGCCTGGCCGGCACCCTACTCCCGCCGCGCGCTGAACCGCCCGTCCTCGTGACGCACCCGCAGCGGCTGCCCGAAGGTGCGGGACAGGTTGTCCTCGGTGATCACGTCGGGCAGCAGCCCCTGGGCGACCACCCCGCCCTCGCGCAGCAGCATGCCGTGCGTGTAGCCGGGCGGGATCTCCTCCACGTGGTGGGTGACCAGCACGCTGGCCGGCGCGGCCGGGTCGTCGGCCAGCGTGGACAGCCGCGCCACCAGGTCCTCCCTGCCGCCCAGGTCCAGCCCCGCGGCGGGCTCGTCGAGCAGCAGCAGCTCGGGGTCGGCCATCAGCGCCCTGGCGATCAGCGCCCGCTTCCGCTCACCCTCGGACAGGGTGCCGAACGCCCGCCCGGCCAGCGGCCACATGCCCAGCGCGTACAGCATCGCGTCGGCCCGCTCCAGGTCGAGCTCGTCGTAGGTCTCCCGCCAGCGACCGACCAGCGCGTAGCCGGCGCTGACCACGACGTCGCGGACGATCTCGTCGCCGGGCACCCGGTTGGCCAGTGCGGCGGAGCAGAACCCGATCCGGGGCCGCAGCTCGAACAGGTCGGTGCGGCCGATGCGCTCGCCGAGCACGTGCACCCGCCCGAGCGTCGGGTGCAGCTCGGCGGCGGCCAGCCGCAGCAGCGTCGTCTTGCCGGCACCGTTCGGGCCGAGCACCACCCAGCGCTCGTCCAGCTCCACGGCCCAGTCCACCTCGCGCAGCAGCGTGGTCGCGCCGCGCCGCACGGACACCCCGTCCATCCGGATGACGAGGTCCGTCAGATCCGCTCGCTCGCCGCCCTCAGCCACGGGCCCTATCCTTTCCGATGATGCCGCCCGACGACCGAACCGCCGCGCCGCCGGCCGACACAGTCTTCCCGCTCGGTGCCCACGTGATCGACGGGGGTGCCCGGTTCGCCGTCGCCTCGGACAGTGCCGAGGCCGTCGAGGTCTGCCTGCTGGATCCGGACCCGGGCGGCGGCCCGCCGGGCGAGCGCAGGGTGGAGCTGACCGAGCGGACCTTCGGCGTGTGGCACGGCACGGTGTCCGGGGTCGCCGACGGCCAGCACTACGGCTACCGGGTGCACGGGCGCTACGAGCCCACCGCGGGGCTGCGGGCCAACCCGGCGAAGCTGCTGGTCGACCCGTACGCGCGGCGCATCGCCGGCCGGCTGACCGACCTGGACGCGGCGCTGGGCTTCGTCGGCGACCCGTGGCACGGGCCGCCCAGCACCCGCGACTCGGCCGGCGCGGTGCCGTTGTCGGTGCTCACCGGGCCGGCCGCGCCGCCGACCGGGCCCCGCCCGGAGGTGCCCTGGTCGGACACCGTCGTCTACGAGCTGCACGTCCGGGGATTCACCCGCTGCCACCCCGAGGTACCCGCCGAGCAGCGGGGCACCTATCTGGGGCTGGCCCACCCCTCGGTCGTCGAGCACCTCACCCGGCTCGGGGTGACCGCCGTCGAGCTGCTGCCGGTGCACGCCCTCGCCGACGAACCGAGCCTGCTGCGCCGGGACGCGCGCAACTACTGGGGGTACTCCACGCTGGGCTTCCTGGCCCCGCACGCCGGGTACGCCAGCGTGCCGGGGCAGGAGGTCGCCGAGTTCGCCGCGATGGTCGAGGCGCTGCACGCGGCCGGCATCGAGGTCATCCTGGACGTGGTCTACAACCACACCTGCGAGGGCGACGTCACCGGGCCGACGGTGAGCTTCCGGGGGCTGGACGCACCGGCCTACTACGCCCACCGTGGCGGCGGCGAGCTGGTCGACATCACCGGCTGCGGCAACACGCTGGACCCCGGCTCGCTGACCGTGGCCCGGCTGGTGTGCGACTCGCTGCGGTACTGGGCGGAGCTCGGCGTCGACGGGTTCCGGTTCGACCTGGCCAGCGTGCTCGGCCGGCCCGGCGGCTGGACGTTCGACCCGCACGCCGGGCTGCTCATGATGATCGCCGCCGACCCGGTGCTGGCCAGCCGGAAGCTGATCGCCGAGCCGTGGGACGCCACCGGCGAGGGCTACCGGGTGGGCGGGTTCGGCGCGCAGTGGTCGGAGTGGAACGGGCGCTACCGGGACGCGGTGCGGGACTTCTGGCGCGGCACGGTCGGGGTCAGCGAGCTCGCCACCCGGATGGCCGGGTCCGCCGACATCTACGCGGGCTCCGGGCGACGGCCCTGGGCGTCGGTCAATTTCATCACCGCGCACGACGGTTTCACCCTGCGCGACCTCGTCTCCTACCAGCGCAAGCACAACGAGGACAACGGCGAACGGAACCGGGACGGCACCGACGACAACCGCTCGCAGAACTTCGGGGTGGAGGGCGAGACCGACTCCCCGGCGATCCGGGCCGCCCGGCTGCGCACCGCGCGCGGCCTGCTGGCGACGCTGCTGCTGTCCACCGGCACCCCGATGCTGACCGCGGGCGACGAGCGCTGGCGCACCCAGCGGGGCAACAACAACGCCTACAACCAGGACAACGAGATCTCCTGGCTGGACTGGACGCCCGATCCCGGGACGGCCGCCGACGCCGAGTCGCTGACCGCGTTCACCGCCCGGCTGATCGGCCTGCGCCGCGCGGGGAAGGCCCCCTGGTGGCGGCGGTTCTTCGAGCCCGAGGACGTGGTCTGGTGGCACCCCGAGGGGCGCCCGCTCCAGCACGCGGACTGGCACGACGCGGGCGCCCGGACGCTCGGCGCGTGGGCCGGCGACACCTGGCTGCTGGTGCTGCACGCCGGGCTGGACCCGGTGCCGATGGTGCTGCCGGACGTGCGGCTGGAGCCGGTGCTGGACACCGGCGGCGCGGACGGCACGCCCGCCGACACCGCCGTGCTGCCCCCCGGCGCGACGATCACCGTGCCGGGGCGCACCGTTCTGCTGCTGCGGGCCGTCTGACACCCGGCGCGTTCGGCCGCCCCGGTCGGCCCCGGTTGGCACACTGGGCCTCATGCAGGTGACCCCGAGCGCCCCGCCGCTGCGCCCCCCGGAGCACCGGGTGGATCCGAGGGCGCCGCGCTGGTGGACGCTGCGCGCGGGCCTGGAGGTGGCGGTGCTGCTGGCGGCGCAGGCCGTCGCGCTCGCGCTGAGCGGTGACGGTCGCCTGGTCGGCTCGCTGGTGGCCACGGTCCTCGTCGGCGGCGGGTACGTGCTGGTGATGCCCCGCTGGCGGTACCGGGTGCACCGGTGGGAGGCCGACGGGCAGGCCGTCTACACGCTCGCCGGGTGGCTGCGCCTGGAGTGGCGGGTGGCGCCGATCTCCCGGATCCAGACCATCGACACCGCCCGCTCCCCGCTGCAGCGGCTGTTCGGGCTGTCCACGGTCACCGTGACCACCGCGTCGTCGGCCGGCCCGGTGCGGATCGAGGGGCTGGACGCGCGGGAGGCGGCCGCGCTGGCCCGCCGGCTCACCGAGGCCACCGAGCGCCACCAGGGCGACGCCACATGACCGTCCCCGGCGGGGCACCGGCCGGGTACGGCTCCGCCGGCACGACCCGCGGTGACACGACCCGCGCGGGTTCGACCGGCGACACGACGCGCTCGGCGGTGCCGGCCGACGGCCCGGCCAGGCCGGGCGTCCCGAGGGGTACCGCGGACGGGCAGTGGCACCGGCTGGACCCGCGCACGCTGGCCGTGTTCCCGCTCAAGCAGGCCGGCGCCCTCATCCCGCTGCTGGTCGTGGTGCTGATCGGGGGCCGGCACACCGGCGGCTGGCAGCTGTTCGCCGCGCTGTGCGCCCCGGCGCTGCTGGTGCTGGTCGGCTCGGTGCGCTGGGCCACCTTCCGGTACCGGGTCTCCGCCGAGCGGGTCGAGCTGCGACACGGGCTGCTGCGCCGTCAGGAACGCTCGCTGCGCCGCGACCGGGTGCGCACCGTCGACCTGCGCTCCACCCCGTTGCACCGGGTGTTCGGGCTGACCGTGGTGGAGATCGGCACCGGGTCCTCGGCCTCCCGGGAGAGCCGGCTGACCCTGGACGCGGTGGCCGCGCCGGCGGCCGAGCGGCTGCGTCGCGGCCTGCTCGACCGGGCCTCGGCCGCCGGGCCGGTGGTGGACGCGGTCCCGACCGGCGCTCCGGGCGGCGGCGCACTCCCGCCCGGAGCCGGCACCGGTCGAGCAGGCCCGTCCGGAACCGCCGAGCCCGGCTCCCCCACGCCGGACCGCGCGCCGGCCGTGCCCGCCACCGCGGTCAGCGCGCCGGCGACCGCCGAGGGCCCGACCGTGGCCCGGTTGCGGCCCGGCTGGCTGCGGTTCGCCCCGCTCACGATGTCCGGCCTGGTTGCGGTGGGCGCCATCGTGGCCACCTCGGTGAAGGTGGCCGGCGACCTCGGGGTGAACCTGGCCGACCCGGACAACCTGCGGCGCGCCGACAGCGCGCTGCACGCGGTACCGCCGTCGGTGGTGGTCGGCGCGGGCCTGGTGGCGGTGCTGCTCGTCGGTGGCCTGGGCTCGCTGGTGATCTACGTCGAGGGCTGGTGGGGCTACCGGCTGACCCGCGAGCCGGACGGGACGCTGCACCTGCGCCGGGGGTTGCTGACCACCCGGTCGCTGTCCATCGAGCAGCGGCGGATGCGCGGCGCCGAGGTCACCGAGCCGCTGCCGCTGCGGCTGGCCAGTGGCGCCCGGTGCGCCGCGATCACCACCGGACTGGACGCGAGGAGCAGCAGCGGGGGCGCGCTGCTGCTCCCGCCGGCACCCCGGGCCGAGGCCCACCGGGTCGCCCGGGAGGCGCTGCTGGTCGAGAACCCCGAGGCGGCGACCCGCGCGGAGCTGGTCCGGCACCCGCCCGCCGCGCTGCGCCGCCGGCTGACCCGGACGGTGCTGCCCGCGGCCGTGCTGACCGCGCTGGCCTGGTGGGCCGCCGGCCGGGTGCCGGCGCTGGAGCCGCTGTGGCCGGCGGCGTTGCTGGTCCTGCCGGCCGCCGCGCTGCTGGCCGCCGACCGGTACCGCAACCTGGGCCACGCGCTGCGCCCCGCCCACCTGGTGATCGGGCAGGGCTCGCTGGTGCGCCGCCGGGTCGCGCTGCAGCGCCGGGGGATCATCGGCTGGCGGATCCGGCAGAGCCCGACGCAGCGCTGGGCCGGGCTGGTCACCCTGGACGCGGTCACCGCGGCGGGCGCCGGGCACTACTCGGTGGTGGACGTCCCGCTGGCCAGGGCGGTCGAGCTGGTCGAGACGGTCAACCCGGGGCTGCTGCCGGTCGGCTGAGCGCGGCGCGGCCGCAAACCGCCGCTCAGCGCCGCCGGGTGCCGAACAGCCCTCGGGTGATCTCCCGGCCCAGCGAGCTGGCCGCCGAGCGCATGAACGACTTCACCGCCGGGTTCGACATGATCTCCTCGAACGCGCTCGGCTCCTCCTTCTCCGGGCGCTGCCGCGCGGCGGGCCGCTCCGGCTCGGGCTCCGGAGACCGCTCCGAGAGCGGGGCCTGCGGGTCGGGTGCCTCAGCCTGGGCCATCTTCGCGGTGAGCTTCTCGTAGGCGGACTCGCGGTCGACCGTCTCCCCGTACCTGGCGTACAGCGCGGACGCCCGCGCGGCCTCGGCCACCGCGTCGTCACCGATCGCGGCCATCAGCGAGCGGGGCGCGCGCAGCAGGGTCCAGGCCACCGGCGTCGGGGCGCCGCGCTCGGACAGCACGGTGACGATCGCCTCGCCGATGCCCAGCGAGGTCAGCACCTCGGACAGGGTGTAGTTCTTCGTCGTCGGGTAGGTCTTGACCGTGCGGGCCAACGCCTTCTGGTCGTCCGGGGTGAACGCGCGCAGGGCGTGCTGGACCCGGGCACCCAGCTGGGAGAGCACGTCGTTCGGAATGTCGGTGGGCAGCTGGGTGCAGAAGAACACCCCGACGCCCTTGGACCGGATCAGCTTCACGGTCTGCTCGATGCGGTCCAGGAACGCCTTGGACGCGTCGGAGAACAGCAGGTGCGCCTCGTCGAAGAAGAACACCAGCTTCGGCTTGTCCAGGTCGCCCGCCTCGGGCAGGTGCTCGAACAGCTCGGCCAGCAGCCACATCAGGAACGTGGAGAACAGCTTCGGGTTGGACTGCTGGTCGGCCAGCTCGAGCAGCGAGATGACGCCCTTGCCGTCCACCAGCCGCATCAGGTCGGCCGGGTCCAGCTCCGGCTCGCCGAAGAACTTCTCCCCGCCCTGGGCCTCCAGGTTCACCAGCGAGCGCAGGATCACCCCGGCCGTCGCCGACGAGACGCCGCCGATGCCCTTCAGGTCTGCCTTGCCCTCGTCGCTGGTCAGGTGCTGGATGACCGCGCGTAGATCCTTGGTGTCCAGCAGCGGGAGGTGCTGCTGGTCGGCCCAATGGAAGATCAGCCCGAGGGTGGACTCCTGGGTGGCGTTCAGCCCGAGCACCTTGCTGAGCAGGATCGGGCCGAACTGGGTGATCGTGGCCCGGATCGGGATCGCGCCGCTGTCCGCGCCCAGGGACAGGAACTCCACCGGGTAGGCGGTCGGCGCCCAGTCGTCGCCGGTCTCCTTCGCGCGGGTGGTGATCCGGTCGTTGGCGGTGCCCGCACGGGCCAGCCCGGACAGGTCGCCCTTGACGTCGGCCATCACCACCGGCACGCCGGCACCGGAGAGCTGCTCGGCGAGGTTCTGCAGCGTCTTGGTCTTGCCGGTACCGGTCGCTCCGGCCACCAGCCCGTGCCGGTTCATCATGGCGAGCGGGATGCGCACCCGGGCCTCGGGATCGGCCGCGCCGTCGAGGTACACCGACCCGAGCTCGACGGCCGCACCGGTGCTCACGTATCCGGCCGCGATCTCCCGGGCCCCCGACTCGGACTTGTCCGCCACGATCTCCCCCACTCGCCGGCTGTTCGACCGCCGAAGCCTAGCCAACGGGGCACCCGGACGGGGGGCGGACACTCGGCCGGGCGTGGCACCGGGCGGCACCGCGGGGGCACCGCCGTAATCTGGGGCGGTGAACGACCGTCTGGTATGGATCGACTGCGAGATGACCGGCCTCGACATCGGCTCCGATGCGTTGATCGAGATCGCCGCACTGGTGACCGACAGCGAGCTGCGCGTGCTCGGCGAGGGAGTCGACGTGGTGATCCACGCCGACGACGAGAAGCTGAGCGGGATGCAGGAGGTGGTGCGCGAGATGCACGCCCGCTCCGGGCTCACCGAGGCGGTGCGCGCCTCGTCGGTGACCGTGGCGGAGGCGGAGCAGATCGTGCTGGACCACGTGCGGCAGTTCATCCCCGACCCGCGAACCGCGCCGCTGGCCGGCAACTCCATCGCCACCGACCGGATGTTCCTGGCCAGGGACATGCCGAAGCTGGACAGCCACCTGCACTACCGGATGGTGGACGTCAGCTCGATCAAGGAGCTGTGCCGGCGGTGGTACCCGAGGGTGTACTACGCGAAGCCGGAGAAGGGCCTGGCGCACCGCGCGCTCGCCGACATCGAGGAGTCGCTGCGCGAGCTGCGCTACTACCGGGGCACCGCGTTCGTCGCCCAGCCCGGGCCCAGCACCGATCAGGCCAGGTCCGTGGCGGCCGACGTGGTCGCCACGCCGGTGCGCGACACCCAAGGTTGATCCCCCCGCGGGCGCTCTTGTCCCGCGCGGTAAGCTGTGCCGGCCGTCGCGCGGAGTAGTCAGACCGATTGCGATGTCGATGGTGGGTGTAGCTCAGTCGGTAGAGCACTGGGTTGTGGTCCCAGGGGTCGCGGGTTCGAATCCCGTCACTCACCCCAGCAGCTGAGCCCGGGTCCGACCGTTGGTCGGGCCCGGGCTTTTTGCTGTCCGCGGCCGGTCCGGCGGTGCCGCGCGGCCGGTCCGGCGGTGCCGCGCGGCGGCCGGAGCCGATCGGGGCGCCACGACGACACCGCCGGCCGGCCCTCGGGTAGGGGCCGGCCGGCGGGGTGCGGGTCAGGTTGTCGTGGTGGTGGACACCGTCAGGCGGTCAGAGCAGCGGCAGCGCGGGCTTGCGCTCGTCGTTCGAGGTGTCCGGCTTCCGGCGCGGCCCGCCCGGCCGGCTCTCCTCGGAACCGGGCAGCCGGTCGGCGCCGGGCAGCCCCGGGCGCGTCCTCGCCGCGTCCGGCGACCCGGCGTCCGGCGACCCGGTCCTCGGCGACCCGGCCTCCGGGGAGCGGGCGCCCGGGGCCGCGGCGCGGGGGTTCGCCGGAGCCGCCGCGCCACCGTGGGGCTGGGCGGTCAGGCTCGGGTCCGGCGGGATCGGCGGGTCAGCCGGGGCGCCGAACCTGGGCGGCTCCGCGCGGAGCCGGCCGGGGTCGGACGGGTCGATCGGGGGCTGCGCACCCGGGGCGGGCATGCCCGGTGCCGCCATGGGGTAGGCCATCGGGTCCGTCATGTTCGGGCTGGCCAGGGCCGGGTCGACCGGCGCCCCGGCCGCGGCGGCGATCCCCAGCACCGTGAAGGCGCTGCGCACGTCGCCCTTGCCGAACAGGTTCGGGGCGAGCTCGGTGCCGAAGATGTCCAGGCTCGCGATGACCTTGCTGCCGGCCGGCCAGTTGCCCATCGGCTGCCACAGCAGCACGCGGTCGCTCACCCACTGGGTGGTGCCGTTGACCGGCGGGTTCGCCGAGACACGCAGGGCACGGGCCACCACGTCCCTGTTCTTCACCGGCTTGTCGAAGATCGCGGTCACCGGGGCGGCGCCGGCCATCGTGGCGCCGTCCTTCGGGTTGATCGTCGCCGAGCCCTGCTGCCCCGGGGAGAGCGTGGAGAACTTGGTGGCCTTCTGGGTCTCCCCGCCGGCGATCGAGCGGACCGAGGTGGTCAGCACGTACGAGGAGTTCGCCTTGAGCGGCTTGCCCGCGCTCCACCGCTCGCCGTCCGGCGACACCGCGCCGGGCACCGGCCCGCCGCCGATCGAGTGCAGGTCGACCTTGGTGAACTGGCCGCCGCCGACCAGCGCCGTCACCGTCTCGGTGGGCGCCACCCCCGAGGCGCCGTCCGGCGGGTTGACCGTCACGATCGGCCGGAACGCGTCCGACATGCCCTGCTGGGCGACGTCCTGCACGCCGACCGTGCTCGCCGCCCCGCCCAGCTGGGAACAGCCGGTGAGCGCGACCACCAACATCGCGGTGCTCCCGGCGAGCGCCACCGTTCGCCGGTTGGTTCGACCCACCACGCAACTCCCCCCGTGGACACCGGCCGCGGGACCGGAAACCTGCTGTCGGGGGGTTCAACGACGGAAACGCCGGCGGGTTACTTGACCTTGGGGTCCGCCCTCCGCTAGGAAGATCGGCAGCGCGGGCACCCCCGCTGACCGGCGCGGCGAGGGTCGACCCGGTGGGCCACCCCCGCTCGGCGGACCGGATCCGGCGCTGTGCTACCTTTCCGGAGCGCTCGACGGAGCGCTCGATTTGCGCCGCTAGCTCAACTGGCAGAGCAGCTGACTCTTAATCAGCGGGTTCGGGGTTCGAGTCCCTGGCGGCGCACCAACAGCCTCTGACCTGCAGATACCCTGCGGACAGAGGCATGCACAGGCTGGCACACCGCTCCCACACCGTCTAACTTGGCGCGATGGGCGGCCTGCACAGCGGCAACGAGTTCCTGCTGCGGTCGTTCGCTCGCAGCCTCCGGGCACGCAACCGCAGCCCCAAGACGATCTCGAGCTACCTCGAGGCCGCGCAGCTGCTCGCCACCTACGCGCGGGACGCTGACCTGCTGACACTTCGGCCGGGGGACATCGAAGACTTTCTATCTGACCAGCTCCAACGCCACCGGCCCACGACAGCCGCCGTTCGCTTCCGCAGCCTCCAACAGCTCTACCGCTGGGCGGTTGCTGAGGAGCTCATCGAGAACTCACCCCTGGCCGGACTCAGCGCTCCGTCGATCCCTGACGAACCCGTCGCTGTCCTTAGCGAGCAGCAGATCTCCAGCCTCCTGTCGACCATGAACAGCAAGGACTTTGAGGACCGCCGCGACACAGCCATCGTTCGGCTGTTCCTGGACACCGGGATGCGGCTCTCAGAGATGGCCGGACTCACCGTTGCTGATATCGATCTTGACTCTGACGTTGCCCTGGTCCTTGGTAAAGGTCGGCGGCCTCGAGCTTGTCCGTTCGGAGACAAGACAGGCCAAGCGATCGAGCGGTACCTGCGAGAGCGCAGCAAGCACAAGATCACTCGCAATGCACAGCTGTGGATCGGTGGTAGAGGTGCTATGACCGACAGCGGCATCAGCCAGATGCTCAGGCGACGTGCCAGGCAAGCGGGGATTGAGCACCTCCACCCCCATATGTTCCGTCATACCTTCGCGCATCGGTGGCTCGCTGAGGGTGGCCAAGAGCAGGACCTCATGCGGCTTGCTGGCTGGCGAAGTCGAGAGATGTTGGCCCGCTACGGGGCCAGTGCGGCGGATCAGCGCGCCCGCGAAGCTCACCGGCGACTCAACCTCGGCGACCGGCTCTGACCAGCGCTGTTGGTGAACCTAGTGGCGTCTAGAACCCACGACCCAAGACAAGAGCGCTGTCCCTCTCCTGGGTAGCAGCGTACGTGGGGTTCGTCGCCCTCAAGGCCAAGCCGCTGCGCGGTGGCCGTCGGCCAGCCTTGACCGCTCCTGCCACCCCACGAGGTCAACCCATAGGAGGGACCAGCAGGAAAAACGGCCAGGCAGTTCAAAAAAGGGACTGTTCTGACCAGGAGCGCATTGTGGCTGCATCATCTTCCGAACACGACAGGCGAGTACTACAAGCCAGGATGGCAGCGCACCTGCTGCACGCTCGCATCGCAGATCCAAGCGCACACACCGCACCGGCCCGGGCGGCGTTCCTGTCTCGGTTCGAGCGGGAGGTTGATCCCGACGGGGTGCTGGAGCCAGCCGAACGAGCCCGACGGGCTGAGCATGCCAAGAAGGCGTACTTCCTCCGCCTAGCCCTCGCGTCGAGGAAGGCACGAGCAGCGAAACGGGCACAGCGCAGAGATGCTTGAACCACGTAGCCGGCAGCGCCTCGCGAGCGTCAACTCGCTCGGTGGTGTCAGATCGGGTTTCCGCTTACTTTACTTGACTAATTCGACTAAACATTTCCTCGTCCCAATCTGGCGGCCATTTCGAGAGTTCTCCGGTTGATATTTTGCGCAAAGCGCCGATGACATCCCCTCGTATGAGGTTTACGAGATCATCGATAAATTCCTTGGTCGAGGTCCGCTCTTTCGCCATGTGCTTCTCGAAATCCTCGCCGTGCGCCACCAGACTACGAGCATCGTACGCGTCTCTAAGCAATTTATACCTCTTCCGTACCTCTTCGGCAGAGGCGCCAAGAACCGCCGCCCACAGAGCAGCCCTAAGCGCTAGACGGTAACTCAGCTCACCGCGCGTCTTCTCATTACCAATCTTCGCCAAGTAAAATGCCTCAGCGGCTATCATTAAGTCCAGCAGCCGATCATCCGGCCTCGCGCGGTCGATCAGATAACTCAAGCGTCGTATAGCAAGATCGAGGGCACGGCCTCGCTTGCTTGGCAATACTTGACTAAGGAGTCCCCAACAACGCTGGATTGACAGGATACGTGGATCAGCGCTAGATGTGGGGAACGGTAGGCCGGTCGGCGATCCGAGCTTTTCGTAGCGCAACGAGCCCTGGTGCAAAGCCCCGGTCGCCCACACAATATGACCCGTAGGCGCGGCTTCATATAGCCCCGATAGGACTAAGGTCTGTCGTATACGTTCTTCAAGACGCTGCAAGTCCTCAGTCCGATCGGGTTTGCTGGTTCCCACCTCCTCGCCGATAAGTCGACGAAGAGGGCGCACAGCTCTGATGCACGTTCTCAATGGATCGTAGAGGTCGGGAGTAAACGGGAACTCCTTCGAAAGTTTCGGAGATACGAGGTCGAACTCCCAAGCCTGAGCAAGCTCAGAGTCTGTCAGCTTGTCGAGGTATGCACCGTCACCGAGTTCCACACGTGGCGAGTCGAATTTCAGTCCGCCGATAATCCATACATGTATCTCTGAGAATGGTGAGTCATCGAGCAAGAATCGCTCTAGCTCTTCGTACTTGCGCTCTATATATGCTGGATTCGCTCTGCTGGACTCAAAATCTTCCGGCCTAGGGAGCATCGATCCCAGTGCCGAGCGCACGTCGAATTGAACGCCTCCGGCTTCAGATCCAACAACTAAATCGAGCTGCCTTGAGATCTCCAGGACACTCTCCATAACCTGACGAACTTCAGAGGCCGTTGGTAGAGCAAGGACGTCCTCCAGCGCCTGGTGACTCCACCGTCCGATCTTGCGACTCCGCTGGCGCATTACGCCGTCGTCGTCAATCTTCCACGCGGGTAACGACTCGTCCTGCTGGATAGAACCTGGGCTAGCTGCGAGAAGCTGAACCGCCGCGTCAAACCAGTTATGAACGCTCTCTCGCAACACAGGA
>DASXJJ010000058.1:0-2247 GCA_036497465.1 Pseudonocardia sp.
CTGCACGGTGTCCAGCACCTCGTCGACGTCGAGCGCGCGCCGGTTGTACATCTTGACCAGCACCTGGTTCTTGTACTCCAGCGCCGACTCCACCTTCTGGCGGAGGATCTTGGAGTCCAGCAGGTCGGCCGCGCGCACCCCGACCCGGGAGATCTTGTCCTGGTAGGCGGGCCCGATGCCGCGCCCGGTGGTGCCGATCTTGGACTTGCCCAGGTACCGCTCGCTGACCTTGTCGAACGCGATGTGGTACGGCATGATCAGGTGCGCGTCGGCGGAGATCAGCATCCCCGAGGTGTCCACCGCGCGGGCCTCGAGCCCAGCCAGCTCCTCGATCAGCACACCCGGGTCGACGACCACCCCGTTGCCGATGACGTTGCGCACCCCCGGGGTGAGGATCCCGGACGGGATGAGGTGCAGCGCGAAGTTCTCGCCGTTGGGCAGGACCACCGTGTGGCCGGCGTTGTTGCCGCCCTGGTAGCGCACGACCCACTGCACCTGCTCGCCGTACAGGTCAGTCGCCTTACCCTTGCCCTCGTCGCCCCACTGAGCGCCGATCAACACAATCGCGGGCATGCCCGTCGACCCCACTCCCGGTCTTGGTGTCCTCACCGGGGCCGTTCAGGGCCCCGCGAAGACTAACGCACATGGGTCGTCGAGGCGGCATCCGCGGCCGGAGCACGTTCCGGGGCGGGCGTTGGGCAGGATGGCGGCGCGATGACCGTGCTGACGCTCACCTGTCCGTCCTGGTCCGGCGCGCTGCCGGACGAGCTGACCGCCGGGTCCGCCCACGCCCACCGGGTGCCGGCCCGCCCGGGGCGCGAGGACGTCGACCCGCTGCTGGCCTCGCTCGCGCCGACCCGGTTGGTGGTGGCCGGCGACGACGCCGACCTGGCCGCCGTGGTGCTGCGGCTGATGCGCACCGAGCGGCTGGCCGGCACCGAGGTGGCCTACCTGCCGGCCGACGCGGGCTCGGCGGTGGCCGACACCTGGGCGCTGCCCACCGGGCCCTCGGCGGCAGCCGCGCTGGCCGTGCGCGGGGAACCGGACCGGGTACCGCTGGTGCGCGACGACGCCGGCGGGGTGCTGCTCGGTCGCGGCGAGATCCGCCCGATGCGCGGCGTCGTGTACTGCGACGAGCACCTGGTGCTGCGCGGCCAGGCGGCGCGGCTGGAGGTCACGCCGCTGGCCCCGGTCGGGGTGGACGTGCGGGCCCGCGGGGTCGGCTGGCTCGGCCGGGTGCGGGCTGCCCACGGGCGGGCGGTGCAGGTCGGCTGCGTGTCGGCGACGGTGCTGCTGGACGGGGTGCCACACCCGCGCCCGGTCACCCGGTGGACCTGGTACAGGCACACCGAGGACCTGCGGCTGGTGCGCGGGGTGGGCTGACACCGGTTGCCGGCGCGGCTCCGGCCTGGTCGGCTGGAGGCGTGCACCCGGAGCCCGCGCGTACCGTCCCGACCAGCGGGATCGGCGAGATCCTGATCAGCTCGCGGTCGCTGGCCGAGTACCGGGGCATGTTCGCGCTGACCGGCGCCGACCTGGCCGGGAAGATCCTGGACTGTCCGGGCGGGGCGGCCGGCCTGACCGCGGAGGTGAGCGCGCTCGGCGGCGACGCGACGGCCTGCGACCCGCTGTACGGCCTGCTCACCCCGGCCGAGCTGGCGGCCTGGGCGCGGGACGAGACCGCGCGGGGCAACCGGTACGTGCGGGCGCACCCGGAGCAGTACCGCTGGACGTTCTTCCCCGACCCGGACGAGCACGCACGGTCCCGGCTCGCGGCCGGCGCCCGGTTCGCCGCCGACCTCGCCGGGCACCCGGAGCGCTACCGGGCCGGCGAGCTGCCCCGGCTGCCGTTCCCCGACCGGCACTTCGACCTGGTGCTCAGCTCGCACCTGCTGTTCAGCTACGCCGACCGCCTGGACCCGGCGTTCCACCGGGCGGCGCTGCGGGAGCTGCTGCGGGTCGCCGACGGGGAGGTACGGGTGTTCCCGCTGGTTCCGATGGGGCTGCCCGACGAGTACCCGGAGCTGGCCTGGCTGCGCGGCCGGCTGGCGGACGACGGGATCACCACGCGACTGGTCGACGTGGCGTACGAGTTCCAGGCCGGCGGGCGGCGGATGCTGGTCTGCACCCGCCGCTGACCGGCCTGGCCACTGTCCCGGTCAGCTCTCGGCCGGCCCGTCGACCTCGTTCACGTCGCCGGTCTTCAGATCGATCACGAAGCCGCGCACGGTCGTGTCGCCCAGCAGG
>DASXJJ010000059.1:0-95399 GCA_036497465.1 Pseudonocardia sp.
CACGGACTCCGTGCGGGTGCGCGACGATGCTCCGGTGAGCTACGCACTGACGCCCGTCCCCGCGTTGGACCGGCCGGACCTGCTGGCCGCCCCGGTACGGGCGGCGATCACCGAACTGGGCCTGGTCGGATCGGCGGTCCAGGTCGCCGAGATCGACCCCGAGCTGGCCGACACCGCCGCGTTCTGCGAGCGCTACCAGGTGCCGCCGGAGGAGTCGGCGAACTGCGTGCTGATCTCCGGCAGGCGCGGCGGCGAGACCCGGATCGCGGCGGCGCTGGTGCTGGCGACCACCCGGGCCGATGTCAACGGCGCGCTGCGCCGGCTGCTGGACGTGCGCAAGGCGTCCTTCGCCTCGCGCGAGTTCGCCACCGGCGAGACGAACATGGAGTTCGGCGGCATCACCCCGCTCGGGCTGCCCGCCTACTGGCCGGTGTTCGTGGACGGCGCGGTGGCCGCCGCCGAGCGGGTCGTCATCGGGTCCGGGCTGCGCCGGAGCAAGCTGCTGCTCGCGGGCTCGGTGCTGGCGGCGCTGCCGTCGATCACCGTGGTCGACGGCCTGGCCGTGCCGGCGCCGGAGTAGTGCCGGTGAACCCGTCGTCCGCGCAGGCGGAGGTCCTAGTCGACGAGCTGGTGCGGTGCGGCGTCACGGACGCGGTGCTGTGCCCCGGCTCGCGCAACGCCCCGCTGTCCTACGCGCTGCACCGCGCGGAGGTCGCCGGCCGGGTCCGGCTGCACGTGCGGATCGACGAGCGCACCGCCGCGTTCCTGGCTCTCGGCCTGGGGCTGAGCACCGGGCGGGTGGTGCCGGTGGTGTGCACCTCGGGCACCGCGGCCGCCAACCTGCACCCGGCGGTGCTGGAGGCGGCGTACGCCGGTGCGCCGCTGCTCGCGGTCACCGCCGACCGGCCGCCCGAGCTGGTCGGCACCGGGGCCAACCAGACCGTGGTGCAGGCCGGGCTGTTCGGCTCCGCGCCCCGCCTGGAGATCGCGCTCGGGGTGGCCCGCCCGGCGCGCGGGCAGGTTGGCGCCTGGCGCGCGGCGGTGGCCCGCGCGGTCACGGTCGCCCAGGGCCGCACCGGGGACCGGCCCGGACCGGTGCACATGAACGTCCCGTTCGCCGAACCGCTGATCCCGGACGCCCCGGCCGCCGCATCGGTTACGTCCGACCCGGCCGGTCCGGCCGGTCCCGCCGGGATGGAGTGGCCGGAGCCGCTGGACGGCCGGGCCGGGGGCGCGCCGTGGACCGAGGTGAGCGCGCCCGCCCCGGCCGCCGAGCCGCTGCCGCTGGACCCCGAGCTCCCGACGCTGGTGGTGGCGGGCGCGGTGCCCACCGGGTCACGCTGTGCGGTGCCGCCGACCGGCTCCGGTCTGGGCGAGAACGCCGCCCCGATCGTCGCCGAGCCCAGCTCGCCACTGTGGCCGGCCGCCCTGCGCGCCGGGGTGTGGCTGCTGGACACCGACCTGGTCGGGCCCGCCGCGGGATCGGCCGCCGGAACCGCCGGGTCGACCGGAACCGCCGGGTCCACCGCGGGGCTCGCCGGGTCCACCCGGCCGGCCCAGGTGCTGCTGCACGGCCGCCCCACGCTGCACCGCCCGGTGTCCCGGCTGCTGGCCGACCCGCGCGTCGCGGTGTACGCGGTGGCCGGCACGGTCGGCGCCGAGCTGCCGCCGTCGGTCCGGGCGGTGGGCACCCCGCCGCCGCTGCGCCCGCCGGTCGAGTGGTGCCGGCGCTGGGCGGCGGCCGACGCCGCCGCCGCCGAGGCGCTGGACAAGGCGCTGGCCGAGCCGACCGCCCCGCCCGGGCTCCGGCTGGCCGCCGCGCTGACGGCCGCGCTTCCGGACGGCGCCGTGCTGACCCTGGGTTCGTCCAACCCGATCCGCGACCTGTCGCTGGCCGCCCGGCCCCGCCCGGGGCTCACCGTGCTGGCCAACCGGGGCGTCGCCGGGATCGACGGCACGGTGTCCACCTCGGCGGGCGCCGCCCTCGGGCACGCCGCGTCCGGGGGCGGCCCCGGTTACGCCCTGCTCGGTGACCTGACGCTGCTGCACGACATGACCGGGCTGCTGCTCGGCCCGGCGGAGGCGCGCCCCGAGCTGACCATCGTGGTGCTCAACGACTCGGGCGGTGGCATCTTCTCGCTGCTCGAGCAGGGCGCGCCGGAGCATGCCGCGAGCTTCGAGCGGGTGTTCGGCACCCCGCAACGGGTCCGGCTGGACCAGCTGTGCGCCGGGCTGGGCGTCGGCCACCGGCTGGTCACCGACCTCGGCGAGCTGCCGGACGCGTTGGCCCCCGGCTCCGGTCGGGGCGCGAGTTCCGGGATCCGGGTGGTCGAGGTGCCGGCCGAGCGGGACGGGCTGCGCTCGGGGCACGCGGCGCTGCGCTCGGCCGTGCGGCGGGCGGTGCACGCCACGCTCGGCTGACCCGGCCGGCCCCGTCGAGTTCAACCGTGATCGGTCAGGCGGCGAGATCTTCCCGACTCAGGTTGAACTCGGCGAGCTGCACCGGCGGCCGGTCAGCTTGCGCGACCTTCCAGCGCGGACCGCACGGCGAGCATCTTCGCGGCGACCTCGGCCACCTCGGCGTCCGGGTCGGAGTCGGCGACCACCCCGCCGCCGGCGAACAACCGGGCGGTGGAACCGGACAGCTGCGCGCAGCGCAACGCCAGCCCCAGCTCGCCGTCGCCGTTGCCGTCCACCCAGCCCACCGGCCCGGCGTAGCGGCCGCGGTCCATCTCCTCGAGCTCGGCGATCAGCTCCAGCGCCGGCTCCGTCGGCGTGCCGCCCACCGCGGCCGTCGGGTGCACCGCGCCGGCCAGCCGCAGCAGCGAGGGCGGGTCGACCGGGTCGAGCGCCCCGGTGATGTCGCTGGCCAGGTGGGTCACGTTGGGCAGCCGCAGCAGCGACGGCTCGGCGGGCGCGTGTACGTCGACGCACAGCGGGCGCAACCGGTGCACCATCGACTCCTTCGCGTACCGGTGCTCGTCGCGGTTCTTCGCCGAGGCCATCAGCGCGGGTCCCAGCTCGTCGTCGGAGAGCTCGTCACGCCAGATGGTGCCGGCCAGCACGCGCGAGCCCACCACCGTCCCGGTGCGCCGCAGCAGCAGCTCCGGCGTGGCACCGACCAGCCCGTCCACCGCGAACGCCCAGCAGGTCGGGTACCGCTGCGCCAGCTCGCGCAGCAGGAATCTGGGGTCCAGCGTCTCGTCGGCGGTGGCCATCAGGTCGTGCGCGAACACCGCCTTGTACAGCTCGCCCCGGCGCATCCGGCGGACCGCCTCGGCCACCGCCTGCCGCCAGCGCTCCACCGGCAGCAACCCGCAGCTGTAGCGCACCCCGGTCGCCGGGCGCACCGGCGTGACCGGGCGGACCGTGGGCGCCCCGCCACCGGTGTCGATCTCGGTGATCCAGCCGACGCCGTCCCGGCAGCCGACCACCACCCGGGGCACCACCAGCACCGACTCCCCGGGGTCGGCGGCGAAGGCGAAGCTGGCGAACGCCACCGGCCCGGTACCGGGCAGCCCCACCTCGTCGGTGATCTCCAGCTGGTCCACGAACGCCCGCCACCACGCGTCGGCGGCGTCGAACCGGCCCGCCCCGTACCCGGTGAACCGGGCCACCTCGCCCCATGCGACCAGACCGTCCGCGCCCCGGACCCAGCTCAGGGGGCCGT
This sequence comes from Pseudonocardia sp., assembly GCA_036497465.1. GTDB lineage: Bacteria > Actinomycetota > Actinomycetes > Mycobacteriales > Pseudonocardiaceae > Pseudonocardia. The sequence continues at coordinate 3,671 of DASXJJ010000059.1, forward strand.
CCTCGTCCGGCAACAGCTCGATCGGGCGCTCCGGGTCGGCGGCCGCGCGGGTCCGCACCCGGAGCGCCGGACCCGTCGCTGCGATGCTCACCCCGCCGAGAGTAAGGACCGACCGGGGCCCCTCGCCGCCTGGATCGGCGAGGTACTGCACACACCGCCGCGCCGTGAGCACCCCACCCGCGGCCGAGGTGAGCACTCGTGGGATCCGTACACTGCCCCCGATGAGTTCCCCGGCCCCCGTGCAGACCGGCGGCGCCCCCCGCGGCCGGGGGCGGCTGCTCGACGAGGCTGCCGGCCTGTCGCTGCCGGTGGTCATGCCGTTGATCCGCCGGCTGCCCGCGATGATCCTGGTCCTCGGCGGCCTGATCACGCTGATGGGTGTGCTGGTCATGGTGGGCGCGCACAAGGACGACCTGGCCATCGACCGGCACGTCGGGGTGGCCACGGCCGAGGTGCTGCCGGGGTCCAGCTTCAATCGCACGCTGATCCGGTACGCCACCGAGGACGGGGCGTCGGTGCTGCCGGAGAACGGCGTGTTCTACCCCCGTGACCTGCAGCCGGGGCAGATCGTGCGGGTCGAGTACGACCGCGCCGACCCGGACCGGGTGCGGGTGCTGGGCCGGACCGCGTCGGTGGGCTGGCTGCCGCTCTCCCTGATGGTCGTGGGCACCTGGGTGGTGCTGCTCCCGCTGGCGTTCACCCTGCGCGGCCGGCAGCTGCGCCGGATGGAGGATGCCGCCGCGAAAGCCGTGCAGGCCCACCAGGAGAATCGTGCCGCCGCGGCGGCCGCCGAGGAGGCCGCGGCGGCCGAGTCGTCGCGCGCGGACCGGTCGGCCGAGCTGCCTCGCGCCGCCGAGCCGTCGCGGGTGCCCGAGGAGCCTCGCGCGGCCGAGCCGGTCCGGTCGGCCGAGCCGGTCCGTGCCGAGACCCCGGCCGACCCGTCGAGCCGGCCGCTGGAGACCGAGGATCGGTCCGCCGTGGCGGCGGAGACCTCGGACCGCAGGGCCGTCTAGCCCGGCGTAGACCCCGTACCGCCCGGCCGGATCGGCCCGGCGAGCGACCACCGTCCGCCCGGCGAGCGATCACCGTCCAGCCCCGGCGGAGGCCCGTACCGCCCGGCCGGTCAGCCCGTCGGCGGGACCGCTGTCCACCAGCCGAACACCTCTGCCACCGCCCACGGCGCGGCCACCAGCAGCGCGCCGACCGGTGACGGGTCGGGCCGGCCGTCCCTGTCGAGCACCACCGCGCCCGCCTCCACGGCCACGGCCAGGCCGGCGGCGACCTCCCACGGCTGGTGGCGCTCGACCACGGCCGCCGAGGCGTGGCCCAGCGCCACCTGCGTCACGGCCAGCGCGGGGGACCCGAGGACCCGCATCTCCGGGGCCGGCCGGCAGGGCGGGTGCGGGCCGCCGGAGGCCTCCACACAGACCGGGAACGGGTGCGTCACCGCGCGCTCCGGGACCCGGACCGGGACGCCGTTCGCGCGGGCGCCGCGCCCCCGGGCGGCCGCGTAGATCGTCGCTCGGCTCGGGTCGGCGAGCACCCCGACCACCGGCCCCGCGTCGTCCACCAGCGCCAGGCCGTAGCCGTACCAGGGCAGCCCGGCCCGGTAGTTCGCCGTCCCGTCCAGCGGGGTGACCAACCAGCGGTAGCGGCAGCCGGCCGGCCGCCCGCCCGGGTACTCCGGACCGGACACCGGAATCCCGGCGAACTCGGCGGTGAGCACCCGCCGGGTGTGCCGCTCCAGCGTCCGCCCGGTGTCGGTGACCCAGTCGAACGGGTGGGGGTGCCCCCCGGCGGCACCCTCGGCGGTCGCCGAGATCACCTCGGCGGCGTCGGTGGCCAGCCGGCCGGCGACCTCCACGGCGTGCGAGAGCAACCCGGGGTCCACCGGCTCCGCGGGCGGAACGAACAGCGCGGTCATGTCGACCCAGCATGTCCGCGTCCGGTGTCCCCGGCGCGTCCGCCGGGTGACGGGCCGACGAGGCGGAGCCGATCAGCAGGCCAACACCGGGGCGGGGCACGGGCGGTCGGAGAAGCCCGGTCGGAGAAGTTGTCGGGGAGTTACCCCCTCGGTCACACCACTGTCGATCTCGGTGCCGATCGTCGGGGCATGGTCGGCGGTGTGCGAGTCGCGATCGTGTCCGAGTGTTTCCTGCCCACCGTCAACGGTGTGACCAACTCCGTGCTGCGGGTCCTGGAGTACCTGCGCCGCAACGGGCACCACGCGTTGGTGATCGCCCCGGGTGCGGGGGAGGGCTCCTACCAGGGCGTCCCGGTGGTCCGGGTGCCCGCGATGGACCTGCCGGTGGTCAACTCCATGCCGGTCGGCCTGCCCACCCGGCGGGTGCTGACCGCCCTGCGCGGGTTCGCGCCGGACGTGGTGCACCTGGCCGCGCCGTTCGTGGTCGGGGCCCGGGGGCTGGCCGCCGCCCGGCGGCTGGACGTCCCGACCGTCGCGGTCTACCAGACCGACGTCGCCGGGTTCGCCGCGTCCTACGGGCTCGGCCTCACCGCGCGGGCCGCGTGGCGGTGGACCTGCCGGGTGCACAGCCAGGCCGACCGCACGCTCGCCCCGTCCAGCTGGGCGGCGGAGGCGCTGCGGTCGCGGGGCGTGCCGAGGGTGCACCGGTGGGCGCGCGGGGTGGACATCGGGCGGTTCCGGCCGTCCCGCCGCTCGGCGGCCTGGCGGGAGCGGCTGGCCCCGAACGGCGAGCTGCTGATCGGCTACGTGGGCAGGCTGGCGCCGGAGAAGCAGGTCGAGCGGCTGGCGGCACTCGGTGGCCGTACGGGCACCCGGCTGGTCGTGGTCGGGGAGGGGCCGAGCGAGGGCAGGCTGCGCGAGGTGCTGCCGGCGGCCGGGCTGGACGCGGAGTTCCTCGGCTTCCGCGGCGGAACCGAGCTCGCCGAGATCTACGCCTCGCTGGACGTGTTCGTGCACACCGGGCCGTCCGAGACGTTCTGCCAGGCCGTGCAGGAGGCGCTCGCGTCCGGGGTCCCGGTCGTGGCACCCGACGCCGGTGGACCCCGCGACCTGGTCGCGCCCGGGCGCACCGGGTACCTGGTGCGGCCCGGCCCGGACCCCTCGGACCCCGGCTCGGCGGCGGCGCTGCGCTCGGCGGTGGACGCGCTGGCCGACCCGGAGACCCGGCGGCGGTGCGGGCTGGCGGCCCGGCGTTCGGTGCTGCGGCGGGACTGGTCCTCGGTGTGCGACGAGCTGCTCGGGCACTACACCGACCTGCTCGGCGACGCCCACCCGTCCGGGCGGGCCGCCTAGATGCCCCCGGCCGCGTGCGGCTCGGCGGGCGCGGGCGGCTGAGCCGTGCACATCGTGCAGCTGGCCAACTTCTACGGTCCGCGCTCGGGTGGCCTGCGCACCGCGCTGCACCACCTCGGCGCCGGGTACGTCCGGCGCGGGCACCGGGTCACGCTGATCGTGCCCGGCGGCCGGTACGCCGACGAGCGGCTGGCCACCGGCGTGCGGCGGATCGCGCTGCCGGCGCCCCGGCTGCCCGGGACCGGCGGCTACCGTGCCGTGGACCCGTGGCGGGTGGGCAGGCGGCTGGACCGGCTGCGCCCGGACGCGCTGGAGGTGTCCGACCGGCTGACCCTGCGCGGCCTGGGTACCTGGGCGGCCCGGAGGGGAGTGCCCAGCGTGCTGATCTCGCACGAGCGGCTGGACCGGCTGCTCGAGCAGTTCCTGCTGCCGCGGCCGGCCGCGCGGCGGTGGGCGGACCGGGCGAACCGGCGGATGGCGGCCGGCTACGACACCGTGGTGTGCACCACCGGGTTCGCCCGCGCCGAGTTCGACCGGATCGGCGCGCGGAACGTTCTGCGGGTGCCGCTGGGGGTCGACCTGGCGGCGTTCTCCCCGGAGTGGCACTCGGCACGGCTGCGGCGGGAGCTGGCCGGGCCGGCGGACACGCTGCTGGTGCACTGCGGTCGGCTGTCGGCGGAGAAGCACGTGGAACGCAGCGTGGACACCCTCGCCGCGCTGCACGAGGGCGGCCTGCGGGTGCGGCTGGTGGTCGCCGGGGACGGGCCGAGGCGGGCGGCGTTGCAGCGGCGGGCGCGCGGCCTGCCGGTGACCTTCCTCGGGTTCCTCGCCGAGCGGGCGGCGCTGGCCCGGCTGCTCGCCTCCGCGGACCTGGCGCTGGCCCCGGGGCCGCACGAGACGTTCGGGCTGGCCGCGCTGGAGTCGCTGGCCAGCGGAACCCCGGTGGTGGTGTCCCGGTCCTCCGCGCTGGTGGAGATCGTCCGGCCCGGCTGCGGGGCGGCGGTGGCCGACGACCCGGCCGCGTTCGCCGGTGCGGTGGGCAGGCTGCTCGCGTTCTCCGAGTACGAGCGGCGGGCCCGGGCGCGCGCCCGGGCCGAGGAGTTCACCTGGCCGGCGGCGGTGGACGGCATGCTCGCCGCCCTCGGCGGCTGAGCGGCGAGCTGGCCGGTCGCGGCCGCCCGGCGGCGCACCGGTCCGCCGGCCGAGTGGCGGCGCGGCGCACGATCCGCGGCTGAGCGGTGGCACACGATCCGGCGCTGCACTGCCGGTCCGCGTCGTAGGGTCGAACCGTGACGGTGGCACCGGGCCGGGTGGCGCCCTCGGACGTGGGGAGCGGTGGATGAGGCTCGACGTCCGGTCGGTGACCTCGCGCGCCCGGTGGCGCGCGGTGTCGGAGAGCGCGCCGATGCGGTTCACCCGCACCGAGGCGGCCAGCGCCGCGGTGCTGCTGGCGGCCACCATGGCCGCCCTGGTCTGGGCCAACGTGGACGCGGACGGCTACGCGCGGGTGTGGCTGACGCCGCTGTCGGTGCGCATCGGCGACGCGGGCATCGAGATGAGCCTGTCGGCCTGGATCAACAGCGGCCTGATGAGCCTGTTCTTCTTCGTCGTCGGCCTGGAGGCCCGGCAGGAGTTCGACATCGGCGAGCTGCGCGAGCGCCGGCGGATCGTGCTGCCGGTGCTGGCCGGTGTCGGCGGGATGGCGGCCGCGATCGGCCTGTACCTGCTGTTCACCGCGGGTACCGACGGGATGCGTGGCTGGGGCGTGGCGATGTCGACCGACACCGCGTTCGCCCTGGGGGTGCTGGCGTTGGTCGGGCCGCGCTTCCCTCAGCGGCTGCGGGTGTTCCTGCTGACCGTCGTGGTGGTGGACGACATCGTCGCGCTGGTGGTCATCGCCGTCGCGTACACCGAGCGGCTGTCCCCGATGCCGCTGATGGTCGCGGTGCTGCTGTTCCTCGGCGTGGTGCTCCTCACCCGGCTGGGGGTGTCCCCCGGCTGGCCGTACCTGGTGCTGGCCGTGGCGGCCTGGCTGGCGCTGGCCCGCTCCGGGGTGGATCCGCTGGTGATCGGGCTGGTCATCGGGCTGTACGCCTACGCGGCGCCGGCCGACCGGGACGACCTGGAGCGGGCCACCGACCTGTTCCGGGGGTTCCGGGAGCAGCCGACCCCGGAGCTGGCCCGGGCGGCCACCGTCGGGCTGCGGGCGGCCGTGTCGCCCAACGAACGGCTGCGCGAGCAGTTCCACCGGGTGACCAGCTTCGTGATCGTTCCGCTGTTCGCGCTGTCCAACGCCGGCATTCAGGTGTCCGGGCCGTTCCTGGCCGCCGCGTTCGCCTCGCCGGTGACCCAGGGGATCGTGGTCGGCTACGTGGTCGGCAAGCCGCTGGGCGTGGGCCTGGTGACGGTCGTGGCCGGCCGGCTCAGCGGCGGCCGGCTACGGCCCCCGGTGGGCTGGCTGGCGGTGACCGGGGCGGGCACCCTGGCCGGTATCGGGTTCACCGTGTCGCTGCTGGTGGCCACGCTGGCCTTCCGCGGCGAGCAGCTGGAGCAGGCCAAGGTCGGCGTGCTCACCGCGGCGCTGCTCTCGGCGTTGCTGAGCTGGCTGGTGTTCGGCGTGGCCCGGCGGCTGCCCGGCCCGACGCGGGCCCGGCTGCTGCTCGGCTCGACGGACACCATCGAGGACCTGGCGGTGCCGGTCGACCCGGAGCGCGACCACGTGCGCGGCCCGGAGACGGCGCCGATCACCCTGGTGGAGTACGGCGACTTCGAGTGCCCGTACTGCGGGCAGGTCGAGCCGGTGGTCCGCGAGCTGCTCGACGAGGGCGACCTGCGGTACGTGTGGCGGCACCTGCCGCTGCCCGACGTCCACCCGCACGCCCAGCTCGCGGCCGAGGCGGCGGAGGTGGCCGGCCGGCAGGGCGAGTTCTGGGCCATGCACGACCTGCTGCTGGCCCACCAGGGCGAGCTGACCTTCCGCGACCTGCACCGGTACGCCGAGCAGCTCGAGCTGGACGTGGCCCGGTTCGACACCGACGTGCGCGCCCACCTGTACGCCGAGCGGGTCACCGAGGACCGGGACAGCGCCGAGGCCAGCGGCGCGGCCGGCACCCCGTCGTTCTTCATCAACGGCAGCCGCCACCACGGCGCCTACGACCTGGACACCCTCACCCGCCAGGTCCAGCTGGCCCGGGTGCGGGCCCGCCTGGGCCAGCGGTGACGGCGGGGATCAGGTGGAGACCAGGTCGCAGACGAAGATCAGGGTCTCGCCCGGTGCGATGACCCGGCCGGCGCCGCGGTCGCCGTAGGCCAGGTGCGACGGGATGACCAGCTGGCGCCGGCCACCGACCTTCATGCCCTGCACGCCCTGGTCCCAGCCGGTGATGACCTGGCCGACACCCAGGCGGAACTGCAGCGGGGTGCCCCGGTTCCAGCTGGAGTCGAACTCCTCGCCGGTGGACCAGGCGACGCCGACGTAGTGGACCGACACCGTGTCGCCCGCCTGGGCCTGGGCGCCGTCGCCCTCCCGGATGTCGGTGATCTCCAGCTGGGCCGGGGGCTCGCCGCCGGGGAAGTCGACCTCGGGCTTCTCGCTGCTCATGGCCGGGCACGCTACCGAGGCGGCGGGAGGGCCCCGCACCGGGCCCGCCGCGCGGTCCGGGCGGTGCTCCGGGGCTGCTCCCGGGGGCCGTCTCACCGGTGGCCCCGGAAGAACGCCCGCAGGTCACCGACCACCAGGTCGGGCTCCTCCAACGGGCCGAAGTGCCCGCCGCGGTCGAACGTGGTCCAGCGCGCGATGTTGTCGGTCCTCTCCGCGATCGAGCGCACCGGGACGGCGATGTCGTGCGGCAGCAGCGCCACCCCGGTGGGCACCGTGGACGGCGCCGGGTCGGAGTACCAGGACGCGGCGCCCGCCCGGTAGAACCGGGCCGACGAGCCGGCCGTCCCGGTCAGCCAGTAGAGCGTCACGTCGGTGAGCATCGCGTCCCGGTCGACGGCGTCCTCGGGCACGTCCCGCGCGTCGGTCCAGTTCCGGAAGCCGTCCACGATCCAGGCCAGCTGGGCGACCGGCGAGTCGGTGAGCGCGTAGGCCACCAGCTGCGGGCGGGTGCTCTGGATCGCCGCGTACCCGCCCAGCTCGCGCCGGTACCGCCGCTTCGCCTCGACGCTGCGCCGCTGCTCGGGGTCGGACAGGTCGGCGGTCGACTCGTGCGCGCCCGCGCCGAAGACCTGCAGCACGTGCAGCGCGGCGACGTGCTCCGGGTCGGCAAGCCCCAGCTCCCTGGTGATCGCCGAACCCCAGTCGTTGCCGTGCGCCAGGTAGCGCCGGTAGCCGAGCCTGCGCATCAGCTCGGCCCACGCGCGGGCCACCCTCGGCGCGTCCCAGTCGGGGTCGCTGGTCGGCCCGGACAGCCCGAAGCCGGGGATCGACGGCAGCACCACGTGGAACGCGTCGCGCGGGTCGCCGCCGTGCCGCGCCGGCTCGGTGAGCGGGCCGATCAGCTCCAGGTACTCCACGATCGAGCCCGGCCAGCCGTGGGTGAGCACCAGCGGCGCGGCCCCCGGCTCCGGCGAGCGCACGTGCAGGAAGTGCACCCGCTGCCCGTCGATCACGGTGCTGAACTGGTCGTGCGCGTTGATCGCGGCCTCGGCGGCCCGCCAGTCGTAGCGGTCCCGCCAGTAGCCGGCCAGCTCGCGCAGGTAGTCCACCGGCGGGCCGAGCGACCAGCCGGTGCCCGGGGGCTGGTCGGGCCAGCGGGTGTCGTCGATCCGCCTGCGCAGGTCCTCCAGCTCGCTCTCCGGGATGTGCAGGTGGAACGGGATGATCTCCTCGTCGGCGCCCATGCGGTGCACGGTAGGGGGCACAGCGGACAGTTCCTGACCGGAGAGTGACCGGGGAGCGGCGCGGGGCTCGCGCGCCGCCGCGGCCGTCACGACGTAGCCTTGGGCACCGTGTCGAGCACAGGTACAGGGTCCCGGGCCGGGCTGGACAAGGACCCGCGCGAGGTCGCGCGGATGTTCGACGGCGTGGCCCGCCGTTACGACCTCACCAACACCGTGCTGTCCGGGGGCCAGGACCGGCTGTGGCGGGCGGCCACCCGCCGCGCGCTGGCGCCGGCCGCGGGTGAGCGGGTGCTCGACCTCGCCGCCGGCACCGGGGTGTCCACGGTGGAGCTGGCCAAGGACGGCGCGTGGTGCCTGGCCGCCGACTTCTCCCTCGGCATGTTGCGCAACGGCCTGCACCGGCACGTCCCGATGGCCGCCGCCGACGCGCTGCACCTGCCGTTCGCGGACGGTGTCTTCGACGCGGTGACGATCTCCTTCGGGCTGCGCAACCTGGTCGACCCGAGCGCCGGGCTGGCCGAGATGGCCCGGGTGACCCGGCCGGGCGGGCGGCTGGTGGTGTGCGAGTTCTCCACGCCGACCTGGGCGCCGTTCGCGAGCGTGTACCACAACTACCTGATGCGGGCGCTGCCGGAGATCGCCACCCGGGTCAGCAGCAACCCGGACGCCTACGTCTACCTGGCCGAGTCGATCCGCGCCTGGCCCGACCAGGCCGAGCTGGCCCGGTGGATCGGCGGGGCCGGGTGGACCGACGTGGCCTGGCGAAACCTGACCGGCGGCATCGTCGCGCTGCACCGCGCCCGCCGCCCCTGACCTCGGTCGAGCGGGCTCGGCTGGCCGGGGGCTCGGCTCAGCGAGGGGTCAGCCGGCCGAGGGGTCAGCTGACCGGGGGCGGGCAGACCGCCGGGCCGGGAACAGCGTCACCAGCCGGTCGGCCACCTCCCGCGCGCCGGACACGGCCAGCGCGCCCGCGCGCATCGCGTCGTCCAGCGGCCGCCCGCCGAACACCACCGCGCGCAGCGTGGCCGGGTCGGTGTCCAGCGTGACGTCGGGGTGGTCCAGCCGCCCGCGCCGCGCGTCGATGCTGCCGTCGGCGATCCGCAGCCAGCAGTCCTGCGCAGCCTCCGCACCGCCGAACCTCAGCTGCACCCCGATCCGCAGGCCCGCCGCCCGCTCCGGGTCGAGGGTCGAGACCAGCGCGACGACCAGCGCGTCCGTGCCGAGCTCGCCGTCCTCGGGCAGCGTCGCGCTGCCCCAGCGGCCCAGTGCGACCAGCACCGGCTGCAGCTCGCGGCCCCGGGCGGTCAGCTCGTACACCGCCGAGCCGGGCGGCGGGCCCACGGTGCGGCGGGTGACGACCCCGGCCTCCTCCAGCTCGCGCAGCCGCTGGGTGAGCACGTTCGGGCTGATCCCGCGCAGGCCGTGCCGCAGCTGGCCGAACCGCTTCGGCCCGAGCAGCAGGTCGCGCACCACGAGCAGCGCCCAGCGCTCGCCCACCCGGTCCAGCGCGCGGGCGATGCCGCACGGATCCCGGTACGCCCTCGCGCCCGCCACCCCCGCAGTATATCGTCAGGACCGACTGATCCTAATTTAGGACCGACGAGTTCAGGGTTATCGAGGGGGCGGCCGTGGCCACCTACGTACTCATCCCGGGGGCCGGCGGCGTGGCCTGGTACTGGCACCTGGTGGAGCTCCGGCTGCGCGCGCTCGGCCACGACGTGGTCGCGGTCGACCTGCCGGCGGACGACGGCTCGGCCGGCCTCGCCGAGTACCTGCGGGCCACCCTGGAGGCGATCGGCGGGCGCACCGACCTGATCGTGGTCGGCCAGTCCCTGGGCGGGTTCACCGCGCCGCTGGTCTGCGACCGGCTGCGGGTCGACCTGCTGGTCCTGGTGGCCGCGATGGTGCCGGCGCCGGGGGAGAGCGGCGGGCAGTGGTGGGCGAACACCGGCCAGGAGGAGGCCGCGCGCGCGGCGGCCGAGCGCGACGGCCGGGTGTGGGAGTTCGACACCGACGTGCTTTTCCTGCACGACGTCCCGCCGGAGCTGGTCGCCGAGGGAGCCCGCCACGAGCGCGAGCAGTCGGACGGCCCGTTCCGGGATCCGTGGCCGCTGCCCCGCTGGCCGGACGTGCCCACCCGGTTCCTGCTGTGCACCCGGGACCGGCTGTTCCCGGCCGAGTTCCAGCGGCGGGTGGTGCGGGAGCGGCTGGGCATCACTCCGGACGAGCTGGACAGCGGGCACCTCCCGGCGCTGGCCAACCCGGACGGCCTGGTGGAGCGGCTGGAGGCGTACCGGTCGGAGCTGACCCCGGCCTGAGCGCCACCTCAGGACGGCGCACCCGGGTCTGAGCGCCATCCCGGGACGGCGCGACCCGGCCTGAGCGCCACCTCAGCCGCCCGCCGCACCTCGGTTCGGGGCAGCCGGCACCCGTCGCTAGGGTCCGGAGGATGACCTCACCGGCCGCCCGCGTGGCCGCCCTCGTCGCCGCGCTGGTCGTGCCGCTCGCCGCGTGCTCCGACCCGGGCACCCCGGCGGCGCCGTCGCCCGGCTCGCCGGCCGCCGGCGCCGGCGGTCCCGCGCCGAGCGCGGCGGCCCCGCCGAGCAGAGCCCGACCGGCGAACGCGCCCGCCGTGCTGAAGCTGCCGAACGGTTTCGCCCCGGAAGGGATGGCGGTGACCGCCGACGGCCAGGCGTACCTGGGTCAGCGGGAGACCGGCGCGATCTACAAGCTGGACCTGGCCACCGGGCGGGGCGCGGTGCTCGCCCCGGCCACCGGCAAGCCGCTGCAGGGGATCAAGGAACGGGGCGGGCGGCTGTACGTGACCGGCGCCGAGGCGGGTGACGCCAGGGTGCTGGACGCGACCACCGGCCGGCAGCTGGCGTCCTACCAGCTCGTGCAGCACCCGACCGAGGACAACAACCTGGTCAACGACGACGTGCTGACCGCCGACGCCTGGTGGCTCACCGACTCGCGCAACGCCGTGCTGTACCGGATCCCGCTGCCGGCCGACGGTTCGCTGCCGCCCGGTGGCGGGGTCAAGGCCGTGCCGCTGACCGGTGACCTGCACTACGAGGACGGCATCAACGCCAACGGCATCGCGGCCACCGACGACGGCTCCGCGCTGCTGGTGGTGCAGTCCAACACCGGGAAGCTGTTCCGGGTCGACCCGGCCAGCGGGCGCGCCACGGCGGTCGGCCTGGGCGGCGAGACGCTGGACGACGGCGACGGGGTGCTGGTCGACGGCCGCACGGTGCTGGTGGCGCAGAACGAGTCGAGCAGGCTGGCCGTGCTGGAGCTGGACCCGTCGGGCACCCGGGGCCGGGTTGTGCGCAGGATCACCGACCCCCGGTTCGACCAGCCGACGACGATCGCCCGCTGGGGCGACTGGCTGTACCTGCCCAATGCGCGGTTCGACGTAGACCCCGGTCCGGCGGTGCCGTACACCGTTGTGGCGGTCCCCCGTCCGCGCTGAGGACGTCGCCCGGACCGGCGACCTGAGCGCGTCACGGAGGCACTGGGCGCGCGTGCCGCCGACTCGCGTCCTACACTCGTCGCGTACTTCGTGAAAGTGTTCACAAGCCAGGAGCGATCCGCGGCGGCACGGGGTACCACAACCGCATCACCGAACCAGTCCTGAACGCACACCAGCGCCACCACCTCGCGGCCTGATGCCGCGCGCGCTCGCACCACAGGCGCTATGACGCACCGACGCACGGGAGAGCCGTATGTCCCCAACGCCCGCACCGAGTAGTTCCGGCAGCGAGGGGGGCTCGACCATCAACGCCGACACCGAGGGCGCCACCGGCCTGACCGGGAACCGGGGCGTCGACTTCGACGCGGACGTCATCGTGGTCGGCGCCGGGCCCGCCGGGTCGACGGCGGCCACCCACCTGGCCAGGGCCGGGCTGGACGTGCTGCTGCTGGAGAAGTCGACCTTCCCCCGGCCGAAGGTGTGCGGCGACGGCTTCACCCCGCGCGGGATGAAGCAGCTGATCGATCTGGGCATCGACTGCTCGGAGCGCAACGGCTGGCTGCACAACCGGGGCCTGCGGGTGCTCGGCGGCGGCGTCAGCCTGGAGCTGGACTGGCCGGACCTGGCCTCGTTCCCGGACTTCGGCGCCGTCCGCCCCCGGCAGGACTTCGACGAGCTGCTGGTCCGGCACGCGGAGAAGGCCGGCGCCCGGCTGCACGAGGAGACCACGGTCACCGAGGCGGTCACCGACGAGCGCACCGGCCGGGTCACCGGGGTCAAGGGCCACGTCGGCCGGGGCAAGGGCAAGCGCGAGGTGACCTTCCGCGCGCCGCTGACCCTGGCCTGCGACGGCGTGAGCGCCCGGGTGGCGCTGAGCCTGGGCATGTCCAAGCGGGACGACCGGCCGATGGGCGTGGCGGTGCGCCGCTACTACAACAGCCCCCGCACCAACGACGACTTCCTCGAGTCGCACCTGGAGCTGTGGGACCGCGCCGACCCGAAGGCCCCGAAGCTGCTGCCCGGCTACGGCTGGATCTTCGGCATGGGCGACGGTACGTCCAACGTGGGCCTGGGCATCCTGTCCACCAGCCGGGCCTACGGGTCCACCGACTACCGGGCGCTGCTCAAGTCCTGGCTGGACGGCACACCGGAGGAGTGGGGCTACCGGGACGACAACGCGGTGGGCACCATCGGCGGCGCCGCGCTGCCGATGGGGTTCAACCGCACCCCGCACTACCGTCCCGGCCTGCTGCTGGTCGGCGACGCCGGCGGTACGGTCAACCCGTTCAACGGCGAGGGCATCGCCTACGCGATGGAGTCCGCCTCGATCGCGGCGGCCTGCTCGATCCAGTCGCTGGCCCGGTCCGGCTCGGCCGCCGAGCACGCGCTGAGCAACTACCCGGTGGCGATGCGCGAGTCGCTGGGCAGCTACTACCGGATCGGGAACCTGTTCTCGAAGGCCATCGGGAATCCCACGGTCATGCGATTGGCCACCCGGCACGGATTGCCGCGCAAGACATTGATGGCCTTCCTGCTCAAGTTGTTGGCCAATCTGTACGACCCGACGGGCGGTGACGCCTCGGACCGGCTCATCTCCGCCATGACCCGCATCACCCCCCGCTTGCAGTAAGGCTCGCCTCACTCGGAACTGCGCCGAGTTAGGCGATTAAGGTCGGCACCAAGTGTCGGCCCCGATGTGAAAACTGGCCGACCGGTAACCCGGAGGAGACAGATGCTCCAGCCGTACCTCCCGCTGGTGTTGTTGTTCGTGCTGGCCGCCGGGTTCGCCGTGTTCTCGGTCGCGGCGGCGCCGATCATCGGCCCGCGCCGGTACAACAAGGCCAAGCTGGACGCCTACGAGTGCGGCATCGAGCCGTCACCACATCCGGTGATCGGTGGCGGTCGCATGCCTGTCGCCTACTACCTGACGGCGATGCTGTTCATCCTGTTCGACATCGAAATCGTGTTCCTCTACCCGTTCGCCGTGACCGCCGATTCGCTCGGATTGTTCGGGCTGGTGGAGATCGTGCTGTTCATTGCCACGGTCGGGTTCGCCTACATGTACGTGTGGCGGCGCGGCGGCCTGGACTGGAGCTGAGGGGCGAGTATGGGGATCGAGGAGAAACTGCCCAACGGCGTCCTCCTGACCAGCGTGGAGAAACTGGTCAACTGGACCCGCAAGTCCTCGCTGTGGCCGGCCACCTTCGGGTTGGCCTGCTGCGCGATCGAGATGATGACCACCGGCGCGCCCCGCTACGACCTGGCCCGCTTCGGCATGGAGGTCTTCCGGGCCTCGCCCCGGCAGGCAGACCTGATGATCGTCGCCGGTCGGGTCAGCCAGAAGATGGCGCCCGTCGTGCGGCAGATCTACGACCAGATGCCGGAGCCGCGCTGGGTGCTGGCGATGGGGGTGTGCGCGTCGTCGGGCGGGATGTTCAACAACTACGCCGTCGTGCAGGGCGTCGACCACATCGTGCCGGTCGACATGTACCTGCCGGGCTGCCCGCCGCGGCCGGAGATGCTGATGGACGCGATCCTCAAGATCCACGCAAAGATCATGGACGAGCCGCTGGGTCCGAAGCGCGCGGCGCTCAAGGCGGAGCGCGGCGACCGTACCGAGCTGATCCCGTCCTCGGTGAAGTACGCGAAGAAGAAGTGAGTGAGCCCAGGTGACTGATCCAGGTCAGGGACGTGAGCCCGGCCAGCACCCGTCGTCGGAGCGGCCCGCCGACGACCTGGTCGCGCAGGAGCCCAGCGAGCGCACCGAGGCGCAGCCGGACGCCGCGCCGGTCGTGGCCGGGCACGAGCGCGCCGGGATGTTCGGCGTGCACGGCACCGGCGACACCTCCGGGTTCGGCGGGCTGCGGCTGCCGGCGTACGCGCCGGCTCCCGCGGAGCGGCCCTACGGCGGCTGGTTCGACGAGTTCGCCGACGAGCTGTCGGCGAGCCTGGCCGAGCGGAACATCCCGGGGAGCTCGATCCGCCAGGTGACGGTCGACCGCGGCGAGATCACCCTCTACGTGCACCGCGACCGGATCGTCGATGTCTGCTCCACGATGCGCGACTCCGAGGGGCTGCGCTTCGAGCTGTGCTCCAGCCTGTCCGGCGTCGACTACGGCGAGGACGTCCGCGAGCGGCTGCACATCTGCTACCACCTGACGTCGATGACCTACCGCCGCCGGGTGCGCCTGGAGGTCGCGGTCGCGGTCGAGGACCCGCACGTGCCGAGCGTGGTGAAGGTCTACCCGACCGCCGACTGGCAGGAGCGGGAGGCCTGGGACATGTTCGGGGTGATCTTCGACGGCCACCCGGCGCTGACCCGGATCCTGATGCCCGACGACTGGGAGGGGCATCCGCAGCGCAAGGACTACCCGCTCGGCGGGATCGCGGTCGAGTACAAGGGCGCCGAGATTCCTCCGCCCGACCAGCGAAGGGCGTACTCATGACGACGCACACCGGCGGCCCGAGCGGTCCGAGCGGCACCGACCCGTACGCCGAGCAGCGGCGCACCACCGAGGGCCCGATCTACACGGTCACCGGCGGCGACTGGGACACGGTCGTCAACCAGGACCACGACGAGCGCATCGTCATCAACATGGGTCCGCAGCACCCGTCCACGCACGGCGTGCTGCGGCTGGTGCTCGAGCTGGAGGGCGAGACGGTCACCGAGGCCCGTGCGGTCGTCGGCTACCTGCACACCGGCATCGAGAAGAACTGCGAGTACCGCACCTGGACCCAGGGCGTCACGTTCGTCACCCGGGCCGACTACCTCTCGCCGCTGTTCACCGAGACCGCGTACTGCCTCGGTGTGGAGCGGCTGCTGGGCATCGAGACGCCCCGGCGTGCGCAGCTCGGCCGGATCCTGCTGATGGAGATCAACCGGATCGCCTCGCACCTGGTCGCGCTGGCCACCGGCGGCATGGAGCTGGGCGCGCTGACCGGGATGACCTCGGGCTTCCGCGAGCGCGAGGTGGCGCTGCACCTGCTGGAGTACCTGACCGGGCTGCGGATGAACCACGCCTACATCCGCCCGGGCGGGATGGCGCAGGACTTCCCGGAGGACTTCCGGGAGCACGTGCAGGAGTTCATCGACTGGATGGACAAGTACCTGCCGTCCTACGACGCGCTGCTCACCGGCCAGCCGATCTGGCGGCAACGGTTGGAGGGCGTCGGCTACCTGCCGGTGGACGGCTGCCTGGCGCTCGGCGCGACCGGTCCGATCCTGCGGTCCGCCGGCCTGCCCTGGGACCTGCGCAAGACCGAGCCGTACCTGCTCTACGACGAGTTCGACTTCGAGGTGCCCACCGCGACCGAGGCCGACTGCTTCGCCCGGTACCGGCTGCGGGTAGCCGAGATGCACGAGTCGCTGAAGATCCTCCGCCAGTGCCTGGACAAGATGGAACCGGGCCCGGTGATGGTGGCGGACAAGAAGGTGGCCTGGCCGGCGCAGCTGTCGCTGGGCTCCGACGGGCTGGGCAACTCGCTCGAGCACGTCCGCAAGATCATGGGCCAGTCGATGGAGTCCCTGATCCACCACTTCAAGCTGGTCACCGAGGGCTTCAAGGTGCCGGCGGGGCAGAGCTACACGGCGGTCGAGTCGCCGCGCGGCGAGCTCGGCTGCCACCTGGTCTCCGACGGCGGGACCCGGCCGATGCGGGTGCACCTGCGCGATCCCAGCTTCATCAACCTGCAGACGATGCCCGCGATGTGCGAGGGCGGCATGATCGCCGACGTCATCGCGGCGGTCGCCTCGCTCGACCCGGTGATGGGGGGATGTGACCGATGAGCGGACCGGACCGCGAGCCCGGCACCGGCGTGCAGGGGGCCACCCCGGAGATGAACGGCCCGCCGGTCGCCCCGGAGGAGGAGGCCTGGTCGGCGGTGGCCGGGGGCCCCGGCCCCGGCAGCGACAAGGGTGAGGTGTTCGACGAGCTCACCCGGCAGCGGGCCAAGGAGATCGTCGCGCGGTACCCGCGGGCGCGTTCCGCGCTGCTGCCGATGCTGCACCTGGTGCAGTCGGTGCAAGGCTACGTGAGCCAGCAGGGCATCCAGTTCTGCGCCGACCAGCTGGAGATCACCACCGCCGAGGTCAGCTCGGTCGCCACGTTCTACACCATGTACAAGCGCCGCCCCGGCGGCGAACACCTGGTCAGCGTGTGCACCAACACCCTGTGCGCGGCGCTGGGCGGCGACGACATCTACCGCTCGGTGTGCACCCGGCTCGGCTCGGAGGGCAAGCCGCTGGGCCACGAGGAGACCGTCGGCGAGGCGGGCAGCTCCGGGTCGATCACCGTCGAGCACGCCGAGTGCCTGGCGGCGTGCGACCTGGGGCCGGTGCTGCAGGTCAACTACGAGTACTACGACAACCAGACGGTCGAGTCGGCCGGCGAGCTGGTCGAGGCGTTGCGCCGCGGCGAGAAGCCGGCGCCCACGCGGGGTGCCCCGCTCACCGACTGGCGCACCGTCGAGCTGGAGCTGGCCGGGTTCTTCGATGACCTGATGACGGCCAACGAAGGACCCTCGGCCGCCGAGGAGACGCTGCGCGGTGCCCGGCTGGCCGAGCAGAACGGTTGGCTCGCGCCGCCGATGCCGGACCATGCGGAGCTGCCGCCCGTACCGGAGAAGAAGTGATGACTGACTCCACCGCGTCCACCGAGTCGACCGACACGCCGCGCATGCTCACGCCGGTGCTGACCCGGCGGTGGCTGTCGCCGAGGTCCTGGTCGATCCAGACCTACGAGCAGCTCGAGGGCTACCAGGCGCTGCGCGACGTGCTGACCGGCGGCTCAGGCGGCGGCCGCGACCGGAACCCCCGGGGCACCACCGGCAACACCGGCCGGGACGGCGACGGCCCGGTGCACCCGGACCGGCTGATCCAGCTGATCAAGGACTCCGGCCTGCGCGGCCGGGGCGGTGCCGGGTTCCCGACCGGGATGAAGTGGTCGTTCATCCCGCAGGGCAGCACCGGCGCCGGCGCGAAGCCGCACTACCTGGTGATCAACGCCGACGAGGGCGAGCCGGGGACCTGCAAGGACATTCCGCTGATGATGGCCGACCCGCACTCGCTGATCGAGGGCTGCATCATCACCAGCTACGCGATCCGGGCCAACTTCTGCGCGATCTACATCCGCGGTGAGGCGCTGCACCCGATCCGCCGGGTGCAGGCGGCGGTGCGCGAGGCCTACGACGCCGGCTACCTGGGCAAGAACATCCTGGGCTCCGGCTTCGACCTGGACATCGTGGTGCACGCCGGCGCGGGCGCGTACATCTGCGGCGAGGAGACCGCGCTGCTCGACTCGCTCGAGGGTCGTCGTGGTCAGCCTCGGCTCAAGCCTCCGTTCCCGGCCACCGCGGGCCTCTACGCCGCGCCCACCGTGGTGAACAACGTGGAGACCATCGCCAGCGTTCCCGCGATCGTCACCGGCGGCAGCGACTGGTTCCGCGCCATGGGCACCGAGAAGAGCCCCGGGCCGAAGATCTACTCGCTGTCCGGGCACGTGGAGCGCCCCGGCCAGTACGAGGCGCCGCTGGGGGTCACGCTGCGCGAGCTGCTGGAGATGGCCGGCGGCATGAAGGACGGCATCCCGCTGAAGTTCTGGACCCCGGGCGGGTCGTCCACCCCGCTGTTCACCGCCGACCACCTCGACGTCCCGCTGGACTTCGAGGGCGCCGTCGCGGCCGGCTCGATGCTGGGCACCACCGCGTTGATGATCTTCAACGAGACGGTCTCGGTGCCCTGGGCCGTGATGAAGTGGACCGAGTTCTACAAGCACGAGTCCTGCGGCAAGTGCACGCCGTGCCGGGAGGGCTGCTACTGGCTGGTGCAGATCCTGGAGCGGATGGTCGCCGGCGAGGGGACCGAGTCCGACATCGAGACGATGGTCGACGTCTGCGACAACATCCTGGGCCGCTCCTTCTGCGCCCTGGGTGACGGCGCCACCAGCCCGATCACGAGCGCGGTGAAGTACTTCCGCCAGGAGTTCCTGGACCTGTGCAAGGTCCAGCCCTCGGTGCCGCGCACGGAGCAGTTGGACGACCTCGTAGGAGCGAAGGCATGACGCTCACCCAGGACTCCGGGAGCGACACCCGGCCGGTGCCGGAGGGGCACGTCCGGCTGACCATCGACGGCATCGAGGTCGACGCCCCCAAGGGCGAGATCCTCATCCGCACCTGCGAGCGGCTGGGCATCATCGTGCCCCGGTTCTGCGACCACCCGCTGCTGGACCCGGCCGGTGCCTGCCGGCAGTGCCTGGTCGAGGTGGAGATGGGCGGCCGGCCCATGCCGAAGCCGCAGGCCAGCTGCACCATGACGGTCGCCGACGGCATGGTGGTCAAGACCCAGCACACCTCCGAGGTGGCCGACAAGGCGCAGCAGGGCGTGATGGAGCTGCTGCTGATCAACCACCCGCTGGACTGCCCGATCTGCGACAAGGGCGGCGAGTGCCCGCTGCAGAACCAGGCGATGAGCAACGGCCGCGCCGACTCCCGGTTCATCGAGCACAAGCGGACCTTCCCCAAGCCGCTGGCCATCTCCACCCAGGTGCTGCTGGACCGCGAGCGCTGTGTGCTCTGCCAGCGCTGTACCCGGTTCTCCGAGGAGATCGCCGGCGACCCGTTCATCGAGCTGCTCGAGCGGGGCAGCAACCAGCAGGTGGGGGTGGCCGAGGACACGCCGTTCCAGAGCTACTTCTCCGGCAACACCATCCAGATCTGCCCGGTGGGCGCGCTGACCAGCGCCGCGTACCGGTTCCGCTCCCGGCCGTTCGACCTGGAGTCCACGCCGAGCGTGTGCGAGCACTGCAGCTCCGGCTGCGCGCAGCGCAACGACACCCGGCGCGGGCGGGTCCTGCGCCGGCTTGCCGGCAACGACCCCGAGGTGAACGAGGAGTGGAACTGTGACCGGGGCCGGTTCGCGTTCCGCTACCTGACCTCGAAGGACCGGGTGCTGCGGCCGATGGTCCGGGGCGCCGACGGCCAGCTGGCCGAGGCCTCCTGGACCGAGGCGCTGCGGGTGGCCGCCGAGGGCCTGCTCGCCGCGCGCGACGGTGACTACCCGGAGGACGCCGAGGGCCGGCACGCCGCCCCGGCGGACGCGCCGAAGGGCGTCGGGGTACTCGCCGGGGGGCGGCTGACCACCGAGGACGCCTACGCCTACGCCAAGTTCGCCCGGCTGGCCGCGGGCACCAACGACGTGGACTTCCGGGTCGGCGCGCAGAGCGCCGAGGAGCTGGAGTTCCTGGCCAAGCACGTGATCGGCACCTCGCCGGAGACCGGCGGGCTGACCTTCACCGAGCTGGAGAGTGCCCCCGCCGCGCTGTGCGTCGCGCTGGACCCCGAGGAGGAGTCGAGCGTCGTCTTCCTCCGGCTGCGCAAGGCGATGCGCAAGCACGGGCTGGCGGTGTTCCACCTCGGGCAGTGGACGACGCCGAGCGTGGCCAAGACCGAGGGCACCCTGATCCCGGCGGTCCCGGGCACCGAGCCGGAGGCACTGGCCGGGCTGGGCTCCGACGTGTTGGACCTGCTGGGCCAGGACGGCGCGGCGATCCTGGTCGGCGGCCGGGCCTCGGAGGTGCCGGGGCTGTTCGCCGCGGTGTCCGAGCTCGCCGGGCGCACCGGCGCGAGGGTCGCGTGGATCCCGCCGAGGGCCGGCGACCGGGGCGCGCTGGACGCGGGTGCGGTGCCGACCCTGCTGCCCGGCGGGCGGTCGGTGACCGATGCCGCCGCGCGCGCCGTGGTGGCCACCGCCTGGGGCGTGGACGAGCTGCCCGCCGAGCCGGGCCGGGACACCTCCGGGATCCTTGCCGCGGCGGCCGCCGGCGAGCTGGCCGGGCTGGTGGTCGGCGGGCTGGACCCGAACGACCTGCCGGACCCCGAGCTGGCGCTGGCCGGGCTGCGCGGGGCGCGGTTCGTGGTGAGCCTGGAGCTGCAGGCCTCGGCGGTCACCGAGCTGGCCGACGTGGTGCTGCCGGTGGCCCCGGACATCAACCGCGAGGGCAGCTACCTGAACTGGGAGGGCCGGCGCCGCGACTTCGGCATCACCCTCCGCGAGCCGGGCATGCTGCCGGACTGCCGGGTGCTGGACACCCTGGCGGTGGAGATGGACGTCGACCTGTTCACCCAGACCCCGGGCGTGGCGGGCGCCGAGCTGGGCCGCCTGGGGCTGGTCGGCGCGGCCCGGCCGACCGGGGCGGTCACCGCGGCCGCCCGGGAGCGGGAACGGCCCGCCGACGGGCAGGCCGTGCTGGCCACCTGGCGGCAGCTGCTCGACGTGGCCAGCCTCGCGGTGGACGAGCCGCACCTGGCCGGCACCGCGCGGGCCCCCGAGGCCCGGCTCAACCAGGCCACCGCGGCGCGGCTGGGGCTGGTCGAGGGCGAGCCGGCGGTGGTGGCCACCGAGCGTGGCGCGATCTCGCTGCCGCTGCGGCTGGCCGACCTGCCGGACGGCGTGGTGTGGCTGCCGGCGAACTCACCAGGGTCTCAGGTCCGCGTCACGCTCGGCGCAGGCCACGGTGACCCGGTCACCGTCACCGCGGGAGGTAACTGATGGGCACCCTGCAGGATGGGGCCGTGCTCACGGCGCCGTGGCGCGGGGGCTCGGGCTTCCTCGCGGCGAACCAGCAGCGCACCGAGGAACTGCTCGCCTCCGACCCGCTCTGGCTGATCATCATCAAGGTGGTCGCGCTGTTCGGGATCGGCGTGGTGCTGACCCTCTTCATGATCAACTGGGAGCGCAAGGTCGTCGGCCGGATGCAGCACCGGCCCAGCCCGAACCGGGTCGGCCCCGGCGGCTGGCTGCAGTCGCTGGCCGACGGGCTCAAGCTGGCGTTCAAAGAAGACATCATGCCGATCACCGCGGACAAGGTGGTCTTCTTCATCGCGCCGATCGTGTCCTGCGTACCGGCGTTCGTGGCCTTCTCGGTCATCCCGTTCGGCCCCGAGGTCACGATCTTCGGCCACCACACGGTGCTGCAGCTGACCGACCTGCCGGTCGGCATCCTGGTCACGCTGGCCTGCTCGTCGGTCGGGGTGTACGGCATCGTGCTCGCCGGCTGGGCGTCCGGGTCGCCGTACCCGCTGCTCGGCGCGCTGCGGTCGGCGGCCCAGGTGATCTCCTACGAGATCGCGATGGGGCTGTCCATCGTCGCGGTCATCCTGTACTCGGGCACGCTGTCCACCGCCGGCATCGTCGACGCGCAGACCAGCGGCTGGTACATCTGGCTGCTGCTGCCCAGCTTCGTGGTGTTCTGCATCTCGATCGTCGGTGAGACCAACCGCGCCCCGTTCGACCTGCCCGAGGCCGAGTCCGAGCTGGTCGGCGGCTTCCACACCGAGTACTCGTCGCTGAAGTTCGCGCTGTTCTTCCTGGCCGAGTACGTGAACATGGTGACCGTCTCGGCGGTGGGCACCACGCTGTTCCTCGGCGGCTGGCGCGCCCCGTGGCCGCTGAGCCTGTGGGAGGGCGCCAACCAGGGCTGGTGGCCGATGCTCTGGTTCATCGGCAAGATCTTCGTCTTCCTGTTCGTGTTCATCTGGCTGCGCGGCACGCTGCCCCGGCTGCGCTACGACCAGTTCATGCGGATCGGCTGGAAGGGCCTCGTCCCGGTCAGCCTGCTGTGGATCCTGATGATCTTCGCCATCCGTACCTGGCGGACCAGCGGTGGCGGCAACGTCGCCATCACGGCGTTCGTGATCGGGGTGGTCGTGGTCGCCGCGCTGATCCTGGTCTTCCTGCTGCCCGACCAGAGGAGCAAGGACGCACCCGAGGTCGAACCGGCCTCGGACTACCCGGTCCCGCCGTTGGACCTGGAGGTGCCCGCGCCGCACCCGAGGCACCGGCTGCGCCCGGCCGCCCCGGAGGGTGCCGACGCGGGCCCGCTCGCGGGCTCCGGCAAGTCCGAGGCCCTCACCGCATCCGGAGGGAACGCAGACGATGCTTGATGCCTTCAAAGGCTTCGGGGTCACCTTCTCCACGATGTTCAAGAAGGTGGTCACCGAGGAGTACCCGGAGGAGTTCCTCCCCACGGCGCCCCGGTACCACGGCCGTCACCAGCTCAACCGGCACCCGGACGGGCTGGAGAAGTGCGTGGGCTGCGAGCTGTGCGCCTGGGCCTGCCCGGCGGACGCGATCTACGTCGAGGGCGGCGACAACACCGAGGAGGAGCGGTTCTCCCCGGGGGAGCGGTACGGCTCGATCTACCAGATCAACTACCTGCGCTGCATCGGCTGCGGGCTGTGTGTCGAGGCGTGCCCGACCCGCTCCCTCACCATGATCAACTTTTATGAGCTGGCCGACGACGACCGGCAGAACCTGATCTACACCAAGGAGCAGCTGATGGCTCCGCTGCTGCCCGGTATGGAGCAGCCGCCGCACCCCATGCGGCTGGGCGACGACGAGCAGGACTACTACGTGCACGCGCCCGGCCACGCGACGGACCCGCAGGTCGCCGACGCCGTCGAGGAACAGGTCAGATGAGCGCCCTGATGAGCACCATCGGGACGGTGCTGGCCCAGGCGCAGCCCGGCCCGAGCTCGGACACCGTCGGCGGCGCGGTGACCCTCGGCGAGACGATCGCGTTCTGGGTCCTCGGGGTGGTCTCACTGGCCGGCGGGCTGGGCATGGTCTTCGCCCGCAACGCGGTGCACTCCGCGCTCTGGCTGGTGCTCTGCATGCTCTGCCTCGGCGCGCTCTACATGGTGCAGCAGGCGCCCTTCCTCGGCTTCGCGCAGATCATCGTCTACACCGGCGCGGTGATGATGCTGTTCCTGTTCGTGCTGATGCTGGTGGGCCGGGACAGCTCCGACTCGGTGGTCGAGGTGCTGCGCGGGCAGCGGCTGGCCGCCGGGGTGTTCGGGGTCGGCTTCGCCGGGCTGCTGTTCGGCTCGCTGTTCGGCTCGCTGAACGCGGTGCGGCCGGCGGGCCTCGCCGGCCCGAACGCCGGCCCCGGGGGCAACGTCGGCGGGCTCGGCCGGCTGGTGTTCACCAAGTACCTGTTCCCCTTCGAGCTCACCTCCGCGCTGCTGATCACCGCGGCCATGGGCGCGATGCTGCTGGCCTACTCGCAGGCCAGCAGGGAGGCCAAGCGAGGCCAGCGGGCCACCGTGGAGGCCCGGCTGCGCGGCGAGTACCGCGGCGGCCGGATCGCCCCGCTGCCCGGCCCCGGCGTGTTCGCCACCGCGAACTCGGTGGCCACCCCGGCGCTGCTGCCCGACGGCTCGGTGTCGAAGGACTCGCTGTACGAGATCATCGAGTCGGTGCGGGTCGAGGAGCACGAGGGCACCCACGTCGACGCGCACGCGCTGACCGGCATGCAGGCCGGCAAGCAGGCCGACCCCGGCCCCGAGCCGGCTGACGCGAGCACCCCGAACGGCGCCGACGCGAGCACCCCGAACGGTGCCGACGCGAGCACGTCGAACGGCGCCGCCGAGGCGGAGCCCGCCGAGGACGCCGAGCGCAGGGCGGAGACCCACCGATGACCCCCACCTACTACCTGCTGCTGGCCGCGCTGCTGTTCGCCATCGGCACCGTCGGGGTGCTGGTGCGGCGCAACGCCATCGTCGTCTTCATGTGCATCGAGCTGATGCTCAACGCGGTGAACCTGACGCTGGTCACCTTCTCCCGGATCAACGGCCAGCTCGACGGCCAGGTCATGGCGTTCTTCGTGCTGGTGGTCGCCGCCTGCGAGGTCGTGGTCGGGCTGGCCATCATCATGTCCATCTTCCGGACCCGTCGCTCCGCCTCGGTGGACGACGCGAACCTGCTCAAGTACTAGGAGAACCTGTGCCTAGCTCCCCTGTCGCGGCGGCGGCATGAGTACCGAGTTGATCGCGGCCGCCGCTCCCCAGATCCCCACCGCCACCGGCGCGGGCGGGCTGGCGTGGCTGCTGTTCGTGCTGCCCGGACTCGGCGCGCTGATCCTGTTCCTCGCCGGTCGCCGGGCGAACGCCTGGGGTCATCTGCTGGGCTGCCTGACCGTGCTCGGCGCGTTCGCCGTCGGCCTGGCGATCTTCCTGCAGACCCTGGGCCTGCCGGCCGACCAGCGCACCAGCGAGCTGCACCTGTACTCCTGGATCCCGGCCGGCGCGCTGAACGTGGACTTCGGGCTGCGGATCGACCCGCTGTCGCTGACCTTCGTGCTGCTGATCACCGGCGTCGGCTCGCTGATCCACATCTACTCGATCGGCTACATGAGCCACGACCCGGGACGGCGGCGGTTCTTCGCGCAGCTGAACCTGTTCGTCACGGCGATGCTGCTGCTGGTGCTGGGCAACAACTTCGTGATGCTCTACCTCGGCTGGGAGGGCGTCGGCCTGGCGTCCTACCTGCTGATCGGCTTCTACCAGGACCGCCCGTCGGCGGCGACCGCCGCGAAGAAGGCCTTCCTGATGAACCGGGTCGGCGACGTCGGCCTGGCGCTGGCCATCTTCGTGCTGTGGACCAACCTGGGCACCGTGCAGTACAGCGAGGTGTTCGCCCGCGTCGGCCAGCTGAACCCGGGCGTGGTGCTCGCGGTGGCCGTGCTGCTGCTGCTCGGCGCCTGCGGCAAGTCGGGCCAGTTCCCGCTGCAGTCGTGGTTGCCCGACGCCATGGAGGGCCCGACCCCGGTCTCCGCGCTGATCCACGCCGCGACCATGGTCACCGCCGGCATCTACCTGGTGGCCCGGTGCAACCCGATCTACAACGTGACCGCTGACGGGCGGCTGGTCGTCACCCTGGTCGGGGTCATCACGCTGCTCATCGGCGCGATCATCGGCTGCGCGTACGACGACATCAAGAAGGTGCTGGCCTACTCCACGGTGAGCCAGATCGGCTACATGATGCTGGCGGTCGGCCTGGGCCCGGCCGGCTACGCGCTGGGCATCTTCCACCTGCTCACGCACGGCTTCTTCAAGGCCGGCCTGTTCCTCGGCGCCGGCTCGGTGATGCACGCGATGAACGACACGGTCGACATGCGCCACTACGGCGGGCTCGCCAGGTACATGCCGGTCACCTTCGTCACCTTCGGCCTGGGGTACCTGGCGCTGATCGGCTTCCCGTTCCTGTCCGGCTACTACTCCAAGGACGCCATCATCGAGGCGGCCGCCTCCCAGCCCGGCTGGCGCGGCCTGGTGATGGGCGGCGCGGCGATGCTCGCGGCCGGCCTGACCGCGTTCTACATGACGCGGCTGGTGCTGATGACCTTCTTCGGTGAGAAGCGCTGGAAGGAGCTGCGCAGCCCGGACGGCCAGGAGTACCACCCGCACGAGTCGCCGGCCGTGATGACCGCGCCGATGATCGTGCTCGCGGTGGGCTCGGTCGGCGCCGGTTACTGGCTGCAGTACGACCAGCGGCTGGCCACCTGGCTGGCGCCCACGCTGGGCGAGCTGCAGGAGGGCGCGCACGGCGCGATCTCGCACTCCACGGCGGCCGTCGGCACCCTGGTGCTGTCCGCGCTGGGCGCGGCGGTCGCCTACCTGCTGGTCGGGCGCAGGCCGACCCCGGTGCAGCGGCCGGAGCCGGTGTCCTTCCCGGTCCGGGCGGCCCGGCGGGACCTGTACGCCAACGCGATCAACGAGGCGCTCATCGCCCGGCCGGGCACCTGGCTGAGCCGGGCGCTGGTCTACTTCGACAACAAGGGTGTGGACGGCCTGGTCAACGGCACCGCGGCGTTCCTCGGCGGGTCGTCCGGGCGGGTTCGCCGGATGCAGACCGGGTTCGTGCGCTCCTACGCGATGACCATGCTCGGCGGTGGCGTCCTGATCATCGCGGCGCTGCTGTTCGTGCGGTTCGGGACTCAGTGAGGTTGGCGTGACTACGGACTCACACAGCATTCTGCTGCTCATCCTGCTGCTCGTGCCGTTCCTCGGCGCGTTCGTGGTGGCCCCGATGCGCACCTCGCCGGGCACGGCCAAGGCGGTGGCGCTGGGCATCGCGCTGCTCGAGCTGGTGCTCACCGCCGTGACCTGGTTCTCCTACTCGGTCGGTGCCGCCGCGACCCAGCGCTTCCAGCTGGTGTTCGACGTGCCGTGGATCCCCGCGTTCGGCACCCGGATCACCCTCGGGGTGGACGGCATCGCGCTGGTCATGCTGGCGCTGATCGCGGTGCTGGTGCCGATCGTGATGGGCTCGTCCTGGGCGGACAAGATCCCCGAGGGACGCACCGCATCCGGTTTCTACGCGCTGCTGCTCGGCACCCAGGCCACGCTGGTCGGGGTCTTCGCGGCCACCGACGTGTTCCTGTTCTACGTGTTCTTCGAGGCCATGCTGATCCCGATGTACTTCCTGGTCGGGCGGTTCGGCGGCCCGAAGCGGCAGTACGCGGCGGTGAAGTTCTTCCTGTACTCGCTGCTCGGCGGGCTGGTCATGCTCGGTTCGGTGATCGGGCTGTTCGTGGTCAGCGGCAACCGGCTGCCGGCCGGCGGCACGTTCAGCTGGGAGGCCCTGCAGCGGCTGTCCGCCTCGGTGCCCGAGTCGGTGCAGATCTGGCTGTTCCTGGGCTTCTTCGTGGCGTTCGCCATCAAGGCGCCGTTGGTGCCCTTCCACACCTGGCTCCCGGACGCCGGTGCCGAGGCCCCGATCGGGGCGGGCGTGCTGCTGGTCGGCGTGCTGGACAAGGTGGCCACCTTCGGTTTCCTGCGCTACTGCCTGCCGCTGTTCCCGGCCGCGTCGAAGACGCTGGCGCCGCTGGTCCTGGTGCTCTCGGTGATCGGGATCATCTACGCGGCGCTGCTCGCGGTCGGCCAGAACGACATGAAGCGGTTCGTCTCGTACACCTCGATCGCGCACTTCGGGTTCATCTCGCTGGGTATCTTCGCGTTCTCCACCCAGGCGTTCGCCGGGTCGGTGCTGTACATGGTCAACCACGGCATCACCACCGGCATGCTGTTCATCGTCGTGGGCATGCTGATCGCCCGCGGCAACTCGCGGCTGATCTCGGACTACGGCGGCGTCTCGGCGATCACCCCGGCGCTGGCCGGTGCGTTCCTGATCGCCGGCCTGGCGTCGCTGGCCCTGCCCGGTACCAACTCGTTCGTCAGCGAGTTCCTGGTGCTGATCGGGTCGTTCCCGCGCGAGCCGGTCTACACGATCATCGCCACGGTCGGGATCATCTTCGCGGCGCTGTACGTGCTGTGGGTCTACCAGCGGGTGTTCCAGGGTCCGGCCCGGGGCGACGCGGTGCTGGCCTCGGTGGCCGGGCCCGGAACGATGACCGACCCGAACACCGCCGAGGGCGCCGCGAAGAGCACGTTCACGGACCTCACCGCGCGGGAGATCGGGGTACTGGCACCGCTGGTGGTGCTGGTGCTGCTGCTCGGGTTCTTCCCCGGGCCGGTGCTCGATGTGATCAACCCGTCGGTGACGGCGACTTTGCACGAGGTCGGACTGCCCGACCCGGTAGGAGGGGTGACCCGGTGAGCGTGTCGGTTCTCGGCTACGGGCCGGTGCTGGCGCAGGGCCCAGTCGGCCAGTTGGCGATCCCGTCGGTGGCGTACTTCGCGCTGTCGCCGTTGCTCGTCATCCTGGGCGCGGGGTGCCTGGGCGTGCTGGTGGAGGCGTTCCTGCCCCGCCACCAGCGGTGGGCGGTGCAGGTCGGCGTGACGCTGCTGGCGCTGGTGGTGTCCGGAGCGTTGCTGGCCACCTACGCCGCGAACGGCGCCAGGGCGGTCACCACGCTGTCCGACGCGATCGCGATCGACCGGCCCACCATGTTCATGTGGGGCACCCTGTTGGCGCTGACCCTGGGCGGCGTGCTGCTCATCGCCGACCGGTCGGTGGAGCCCGGCGGTGCGTTCGTCACCGACGGCCCGGTCCCCACCGGCACCCCGCAGGACCGGATCACCGCCGGGCGGGCCGGGATGCAGACCGAGGTCTTCCCGCTGACGCTGCTCGCGCTGTCCGGGATGATGGCGTTCTGCTCGGCCAACGACCTGCTGACCATGTTCGTGGCGCTCGAGGTGCTGAGCCTGCCGCTGTACCTGCTCTGCGGGCTGGCCCGGCGCCGTCGGCTGCTGTCCCAGGAGGCGGCGGTCAAGTACTTCCTGCTGGGCGCGTTCGCCTCGGCCTTCTTCCTGTACGGGGTGGCGCTGCTGTACGGCTACGCCGGCTCGGTGAAGCTGGCCGACATCGCCACCGCGTCCGCCGCGTCGCTGCGCTCGGACACCCTGCTGTTCGGCGGGCTGGCACTGCTGATCATCGGGCTGCTGTTCAAGGCGTCCGTGGGCCCGTTCCACACCTGGACGCCGGACGTCTACCAGGGCGCCCCGACGCCGGTCACCGCGTTCATGTCGGCGGCCACCAAGGTGGCGGCGTTCGGCGCGATCCTGCGGGTGCTGACCGTCGGCTTCGGCGTCACCCGGTGGGAGTGGCGCGGTGTGCTGTGGGCGGTGGCGATCGTGTCGATGCTGCTCGGCGCGGTGATCGGGCTGACCCAGACCGACGTCAAGCGGATGATCGCGTACTCGTCCGTGGCGCACGCCGGGTTCATCCTGATCGGCGCGATCTCGATCAGCGCCGCCGGGCTGTCCGGCACGATGTTCTACCTGCTCACCTACGGCTTCACCACGCTCGCCGCGTTCGGCGTGGTGAGCCTGGTGCGCGACGGTGACGGCGAGGCCACCCACCTGTCCCAGTGGGCCGGGCTGGCGAAACGCTCACCGGTGACGGCCGGGGTGATGACCTTCCTGCTGCTCGCCCTGGCCGGCATCCCACTGACCAGCGGTTTCACCGGCAAGTTCGCGGTGTTCTCGGCCGCGCTGGCCGACGGGATGGCCCCGCTGGTGGTGATCGCGCTGATCGCCAGCGCGATCGCGGCGTTCTTCTACATCCGGGTGATCGTGCTGATGTACTTCAGCGAGCCGGCCGCCGACGGACCCACCGTCACCGTGCCCGGCGCGTTCACCACCGCCGCCATCACCCTGGGCGTGCTCGTGACCCTGGTGCTCGGACTCGCGCCGACGCTGGCCTTGACGTGGGCCGGCAGCGGGCCCTTCGTAAGCTGACCGCGTGCAGGGATCGAACGGGAGCAGGGTCGCCGGGGTCGAGTTCATGGACCGTGGGCTGGCCGAGGCGGTGGACGGCGGGCTGACCCGCGTGGAGGAGCTCTTGCACCGGGAGGTGCACAGCAGCGACTACGACTTCGTCACGGAGACGTCCCTGCATCTGATCGACGCCGGGGGCAAACGGTTCCGGCCGCTGTTCACGCTGCTCGCCGGCCAGGTCGGCCCCCGGGGCGACTCGGCGGACGTGGTGACCGCGGGCGCCGTGGTGGAGCTGGTGCACCTGGCCACGCTCTACCACGACGACGTGATGGACTCGGCGACCATGCGGCGCGGCGCGGAGAGCGCCAACGCGCGCTGGGACAACTCCATCGCCATCCTCACCGGCGACTTCCTCTTCGCGCACGCCTCGCGGCTGGTCGCCGACCTCGGACCGGAGGCGGTCCGGATCATCGCCGACACGTTCGCGGAGCTGGTCACCGGCCAGATGCGGGAGACCCGTGGGCCGCGCCCCGGTGAGGACCCGGTGTCGCACTACCTGGCTGTGGTGGCCGAGAAGACCGGGTCGCTGATCGCCACCGCCGGGCGGTACGGCGCCATGTTCGCCGGCTGCCCGCCCGAGCAGGTGACCGCGCTGCGCCGGTTCGGCGAGATCATCGGTACCGCGTTCCAGGTGTCCGACGACGTGATCGACATCGCCTCGCCGGAGGAGAGCTCGGGCAAGACCCCGGGCACCGACCTACGGGAGGGCGTTCCCACGCTGCCGATGCTCTACGCGCTGCAGGACTCCGGGCCGTCGGCCGCGCGGCTGCGCGAGCTGCTGGCGGCCCCGCTCACCGACAACCGGCTGGTGGACGAGGCGCTCGGGCTGCTGCGCGCGGGCGACGGCCTGGAACGGGCCAGGGAGACGCTGCGCAGGCAGGCCTCAGAGGCACGGGAACAGCTGGCCGCCCTGCCGGAGTGCCCGGCCCGGGAGGCGCTGGCCTCGCTCACCACCTACGTCGTCGACCGCACCGGCTGAGCGACGCCTCCGGCCCCGGCTCGGCACCATGACACGCGCGGACCTGGACACATCCGGCCGACGACCCGGCGCGCCGGTTCAGCGCCCCGTGGCCGCGCGCCGATCTTTCTGTGATGATCGACCCGATCCGTGCCGATCGGCACCGTTGGCGGGCGGAACGGCGAGCGTCACGTCGCGGATGCGCAGGAGGGCAGGGCGATGACAGAGCTCATGGGTCAGCGGGGACCGGTCCCGTGGGTGGCCGCCGTCGTGGTCCTGGTGGTGATCGTGGCGATCTGGCTCGGGACCCGGCTGCTCCGCCGTCGGCGGTCCGCGGCGGCACCGGGCGAGGGGGACGGGACCACCTCGGGGGAGTCGGCGTCGGATGGCGCGGTCTCGGGTGACGCGGTCTCGGGTGACGCGGTCTCGGCCGACGCCGGCGGGCGGCCGAGACCGGCCGCCCCGGGCGAGGTGGCGGCGGGCGAGTCGACCCCGGTGGCACCGGGCGAGGCGGCCGGGGGCGAGACCGAGGGCGGGACGGCCCCGGGCGGGGCGGCCGTCGAGGGCGGCACAGGCGCGGCCGGCGAGGCTTCCACGACCGCGGGACGGGCGACCTCGGACCCGGGCCGAACGACCGCCGCCGGCGTGCCGGCCGACGCCGGGGACCCGGTGCCGGCCGACGGGATCGGTCCGGTGGGCGGAGCCGGTGCCACGTCGGGGGTCGACACGGCGCCGGGCGGGTCGGCGACCGGCAGCGACTCGACGAGCCGGGGCGTGCCGGACGACGCGCGCGCGGGCGGTGCCTCACCGGGCGGTGCCTCACCGGGCGGTGCCTCACGGGGCGGTGCCTCACGGGGCGGTGCCTCACCGGGCGGCGGCGAGCCGGCCGGCGAACCGGCCGCCGAGGAGCCGGCCCGGGCGGAGACACCGGAGCCGGGGGAGTCGCCCAGGCACGAGCTGGTCGAGCCGAGGCCGCCCGCCGACGCGGCGCCGGCCGACGGCAGCGCACCCGACGCCGCCGGGCAGGAGCCCCCGGAGGAGATCGGGGCCGACTCCGCGCTGGCCGCGCTCGACTCGGGCCGGTTCCTGATCAGCCTGCCGGAGTCCGAGGAGCCACCCAGGAAGGTGTCGATGCCGGCGCCCCGCAGCGCGGTCGACGACGTCGCCGAGGAGATCGACCCGGCCGAGGTCCCGAGCCCGCCCGCGACGGCCGGGCCGGGCGGGGCCGGCGGGGGCCATCCGGCGGAGCCGGGGAGCTCGGAGCAGGCGACCGCGCGGTCCTCGGCCGGTGAGGACTGGTTCGGCGGGTACGCCGAGGAGCCCGACGCGGGGAGCCTGTTCGACGACTACACGGTCTCGGAGGACGACGAGCGCTACCGCGAGCAGGCGGTGACGCCCGCCGTCGAGCGGGCGGAGCCGTCCGTGGGGCACGACGAGCCCGCCGTGCCGAGGGACGGGCCTGCTGCCGATTACGACCCGCTCGCCGGGCGGCACGAACAGCCCGCTGCCGGGCGGGACGAGCCCGGACCCGAGCAGGTCGAGCCCGCCGCGGGATACGAGGAACCGGGGGGCGAGCAGACCGGGCACACCGGCGGGTACGACGACCCGGCGGAGCCCGGCGAGCACGGGGTCGAGCGGGACGGGCCCGTGGAGGGCACCGGGACGTCCTCCGGGTACGCCGGCGACGCGCGGCACACCGGGCACGCCGGGGCCGCCGTGGAGCCCGGGGAACACGGTGCGGAGCCGGGCGAACCGGCCGCACCGGACACCGGGCGCACCGAGCCGGCCGGCGGGACCGAGGGCACCGAGGCGTTCGGGCAGGACCCGCCGGCCGCCGGGCCGGCCACGATCAGCGAGGCGCGGGAGCCCGACGAGGCCGCTCCGGAACACGCCACCGGCAGCGACGCCACCGGCAGCGACGCCACCGGCAGCCACGGGACCGACAGCGACCCCCCCGAGGTGGCGCCGGAGGGGTCAGCGGCTACCGGCGACGGACAGCCCGGTGGGCACGGCGGGAACGGGCGGGCGCACTCCGCGTACCCGAGCCCGGAGCCCAGCCCGGAGCCCAGCCCGGAGCAGAGCCACCAGGACGGGCCGAACCCGCCGAGCTAGGCCGAACCGCCGAGCCGGAACGCACCGTCGAACCGGGCCGGGCGGAGAAGCACGGCCCGCCCGCCCGGCCGGCTCACTCCTCGACGGTCCAGGTGTCCTTGCCGCGCAGCAGGGCACCGAGGTCGCCCGCGCCGGCGGCCTGGGCCTCCGCCACCTGCGCGCGGGCGCCGTCGTCGTAGGTCGGGCGCTGGACGTTGCGGAACACCCCGGTGACCGTGTGCGAGAGGTCCTGGTCGGACAGCCGGGACAGGGCGAACGCGAAGCTCGGGTCCTCCCGGCCGGCGTCGTGCACGATCACCGCGTCGTCGCCCACCTCGGCGACCGGGGCGACCCGCAGGCCCAGCCCGTCCTCGCTGCGCACCACACCGAGCTCGCCCTCGGCGCCGAACCGGATGGGCTCGCCGTCCCTGAGCGGGATGAGGCGCTGCTTGGCGTCGTCGCCGCCGCGCCGGATGGCGTCGAAGGCGCCGTCGTTGAAGATCGGGCAGTCCTGGAAGATCTCCACGAACGAGGTGCCCCGGTGCGCGGCCGCGGCCGTGAGCACCTCGGTGAGCTCGGCGCGGTTGGCGTCGATGGCCCTGGCCACGAAGGACGCCTCGGCGCCGAGCACCACGGACAGCGGGTTGAACGGGTGGTCCAGCGACCCCATCGGCGTCGACTTGGTGATCTTGCCGACCTCGCTGGTCGGCGAGTACTGGCCCTTGGTCAGCCCGTAGATCCGGTTGTTGAACAGCAGGATCGTCATGTTGACGTTGCGCCGGACGGCGTGGATCAGGTGGTTGCCGCCGATCGACAGCGCGTCGCCGTCGCCGGTGACCACGAACACCGACAGGTCGGGCCGGGTCACCGCCAGGCCGGTGGCGATCGTCGGCGCGCGCCCGTGGATGGAGTGCATCCCGTAGGTGTTTAGGTAGTACGGGAACCGCGAGGAGCAGCCGATGCCGGAGACGAACACGACGTTCTCCCGGCGCAGCCCCAGCTTCGGCAGGAACCCGCGGACGGCAGCCAGCACGGCGTAGTCACCGCAGCCGGGGCACCAGCGGACCTCCTGGTCGGAGGTGTAGTCCTTCGCGGTCTGCTTCTCGTCGGTGGTCGGGACACCCTCCAGGCCACCGAGCGTGGGCAGACCGAGGTCGGTCGCCGTCACAGGAGATCTCCCTTCAGCGC
Source organism: Pseudonocardia sp. (assembly GCA_036497465.1). GTDB lineage: Bacteria > Actinomycetota > Actinomycetes > Mycobacteriales > Pseudonocardiaceae > Pseudonocardia. The sequence goes on from DASXJJ010000059.1 coordinate 37,520, forward strand.
GTCGACGAACACGTTCTGCAGCTCCTCCGCCTTGAACGGCAGGCCGGACACCTTGGTGTAGGACTTGACGTCGATCAGGTAGCGGGCGCGCAGCAGCAGCGCCAGCTGGCCGAGGTTCATCTCCGGCACCAGCACGGTGTGGTACCGGGACAGCACGTCGGCCAGGTTCGCCGGCATCGGGTTGAGGTGGCGCAGGTGGGCCTGCGCGATGGACATGTCCATGCTGCGCACCCGCCGGCACCCGGCTCCGATCGGACCGTAGGTGGAGCCCCAGCCGAGCACCAGGACCTCGGCGTCGCCGTCCGGGTCGTCGATCTCGAGATCCGGCACCGGAATGTTGTCGATCTTCGCCTGGCGCAGCCGGACCATCCGCTCGTGGTTGTCCGGGTCGTAGGAGATGGAGCCCTTGCCGTCGGCCTTCTCCAGGCCGCCGATGCGGTGCTCCAGCCCCGCGGTGCCCGGGACCGCCCACGGGCGGGCGAGGGTCTCGTCGTCGCGCAGGTAGGGCCAGAACTCGCCGGAGTCGTCGGTCGCGTTCGGCTCGGTGGCGAACCCGGGCTCGATGCGGGGCAGCGAGTCGGTGTCCGGCACCTTCCACGGCTCGGAACCGTTGGCCAGCGCCCCGTCCGAGAGCAGGATCACCGGCGTGCGGTAGGTGACCGCCATCCGGGTGGCCTCCAGCGCCACGTCGAAGCAGTCGCCGGGGGTGCTCGGGGCGATGACCGGCAGCGGGCACTCGCCGTTGCGGCCGAACATCGCCTGCAGCAGGTCGGCCTGCTCGGTCTTGGTGGGCAGGCCGGTCGAGGGGCCGCCGCGCTGGATGTCGCACACCAGCAGCGGCAGCTCCAGCGCCACGGCGAGCCCGATCGCCTCGGACTTCAGCGAGACGCCCGGCCCGGACGTCGTCGTGACGCCCAGCGCGCCGCCGAACGCCGCCCCGATGGCCGAGCCGACGCCGGAGATCTCGTCCTCGGCCTGGAACGTGGTCACGCCGAAGGCCTTGTGCTTGCTCAGCTCGTGCAGGATGTCCGACGCGGGGGTGATCGGGTAGGAGCCCAGGAAGACCGGCAGCCCGGACTGCCGGCCGGCGGCCACGAGCCCGTAGGAGAGTGCGGCGTTGCCGGTGATCTGCCGGTAGGTGCCGGTCCTGAGCTTGGCCGGGGCGACCTCGTAGGTGACCGCGAACGCCTCGGTGGTCTCGCCGTAGTTCCAGCCCGCGCGGAAGGCCAGGATGTTCGCCTCGGCGAGGTCGGGGCGGCGGGCGAACTTCTCCTTGAGGAACCGCTCGGTGCCCTCGGTGGGCCGGTGGTACATCCAGCACAGCAGCCCGAGGGCGAACATGTTCTTGGACCGCTCGGCGTCCTTCTTGCTCAGCCCGGTCTCGGCCAGGGCACCCTTGGCCAGCGTGGCCATCGGCACCGAGTACACCGTGTAGGCATCGAGCGACTCGTCGTCCAGCGGGCTGGCCTCGTACCCGACCTTGGTCAGGTTCCGCTTGCTGAACTCGTCGGAGTTGGCGATCACGATGCCGCCGTGCGGCAGCTCGGCGACGTTCGCCTTGAGCGCCGCCGGGTTCATCGCGACCAGCACGTCCGGCCGGTCGCCCGGGGTCAGGATGTCGTAGTCGGCGAAGTGCAGCTGGAAGCTGGAGACCCCCGGCAGGGTGCCCGCGGGGGCACGGATCTCGGCCGGGTAGTTCGGCAGGGTGGCCAGGTCGTTGCCGAAGGCGGCGGCCTCCGAGGTGAACCGGTCACCGGTCAGCTGCATCCCGTCGCCGGAGTCGCCGGCGAACCGGATGACGACGCGTTGCCGCTGCTGGACCTCACGGTGATGACCATTGCTGCCGTCGGACGACGGGGGACCGTCGGGATACTGAGCCTCGACGGCGCTGTCCGTGCTCGTCATGTGATGTCTTCCGTCGATCGCTACTGCGTACGGGTACTCGTGTGATCCGAGGGTAGTCCTCGGGGCCGGACTAGTCGGGGGGACGGGCTGTATCTCACAAGCGGCATCCGGAACGTCCCGGTATCCGGGACGTCAGCGCTTGCCGGCGACCTTGGAGCGCAGCGCGGCGAGCCGTTCGGCGAACGCCGGCGACTCCAGCGAGGCGACCTGCGAGCGGATCTCCACCTCGACCGCGTCGGCCTGCGCGCCCAGGTCGCGGGTGACCCGCATCGAGCGTTTGGTGGCGATGGCCAGGTCACGCGGGGCCTCCGCCGCGCGGGTGGCCAGCTCCACAGCGGTGGCCAGCGGGTCCTCCACCGAACGCCACACCAGCCCCACGCGCTCCGCCTCGGCGGCGTCCAGGTTCTCCCCGAACAGGGTCACCGCCGCCGCGCCCTGCGGCCCGAGGATGCGCTGCGCCATCCAGGTGTAGCCACCTCCGGGGTGCAGCCCGAGCTGGAGGAACCGGGAGTCGAACCGCGCCCCCGGCCCGGCCAGCCGCACGTCGCAGACCAGCGCCAGGTTCATCCCGGCGCCCACCGCCGCGCCGTCGACGGCGGCGATCGTGGGCAGCGAGCAGTCGGCCACGGCGAGGAACCCGCCGTAGATGGCGTGCAGCCCGGCCTCCTTGGATGCGCCGAGCTGGCTCAGGTCGGCGCCGGCGCAGAACCCGGGCTTCTCCCCGGTGATCACGAGCGCGCCGACGCCCTCGTCCCGCTCGGCGGCGTGCACGGCGGCCACCAGGTCGTCGGCCAGGTCGCGGGTCAGCGCGTTGCGCCGGGCCGGGTCGGACACGGTGATCACCGCGACCCGGCCGTGGTGCTCGACCCTGACCTCCGGCGGGTGCGAGTCGGTGCGGTCGGCGGTGGCCCCGGTGTCGGCCCCGTTGCCGGCTCTGTCGTCAGCCATGCCGCCATCCTGCCCCTGCCGGTGGATCTCCGCCGGTCGGGTCGCCCCAGCGGTGGCGGAACCGGCGACCAGGGTCAATCGTTCATCGGGTGAGGGGTTCGGAGCAGAGGTTCCTCCGGCCCTCGAGGAGGAAGTGACTCGCCGTGCACAACCATCTCAACGGCCTGAAGACCGCCGTCCTGCTGGGCGGGCTCAGCGCGTTGGTGCTGCTGGTCGGTGCCCTGTTCGGGCGCACCGGGCTGATCATCGCCGTGCTCGCCGCGCTCGGCATGAACGCCTACGCCTACTTCAACTCCGACAAGCTGGCGCTGCGCGCGATGCACGCCCGGCCGGTCACCGAGGCCGAGCAGCCGGCGATGTACCGGATCGTGCGCGAGCTGGCCACCGCCGCGCACCAGCCGATGCCCCGGCTCTACGTCAGCCCCACCGAGGCGCCCAACGCCTTCGCCACCGGCCGCAACCCGCGCAACGCCGCGGTCTGCGCGACCAGCGGCATCCTGCGGCTGCTCGACGAGCGCGAGCTGCGCGGAGTGCTCGGCCACGAGCTCTCGCACGTCTACAACCGGGACATCCTGATCTCCTGCGTGGCCGGCGCGCTGGCCAGCATGATCAGCTTCATGGCGAACATGGCGATGTTCGCCTCCTTCTTCGGCGGCAACGACGAGGACCGCCCCAACCCGCTGGCCATGATGCTGGTCGCGCTGGTCGGCCCGATCGCGGCCGCCGTCGTGCAGATGGCGGTGAGCCGCTCGCGGGAGTACCAGGCCGACGCCAGCGGTGCGCTGCTGACCCGCGACCCGCTGGCCCTGGCCTCGGCGCTGCGCAAGCTGGAGCGCGGCACCCAGCTCGCCCCGCTGCCGCCCGAGCCCGCGCTGGTCTCCCAGTCGCACCTGATGATCGCCAACCCGTTCCGGCCGGGGGAGCGCATGGCCAAGATGTTCTCCACCCACCCGCCGCTGGAGGACCGGCTCCGCCGGCTGGAGGAGATGGCCCGCCGCTAGCGTTCGAGCGTGTCGTACGAGCTGTCCGACGACCCCGCGCGGATCGACCTGGCCTCGGTGTGCGCGTTCCTGCGCGGCGAGGCGTACTGGGCGCGGTGGCGGTCCGACGAGGTGATCGCCGAGCAGCTGCGCGCGGCGTGGCGGGTCGTCGGCGCCTACGACGAGCGGGGTGCGCAGGTCGGGTTCGCCCGCGCGGTGTCCGACGGCCACGCGCTGGCCTACCTGGCCGACGTGTACGTGCTCGCCGGCCACCGCGGCCACGGCCTGGGCGTCCGCAGCGTCCGGCTGATGATCGAGGACGGCCCCGGGGCGGCGTTCCGCTGGATGCTGCACACCTCCGACGCCCACGGGCTCTACGCGCGGTTCGGTTTCACCGCGCCCGACCCGACGTACCTGGAGCGGCCGTCCCGTCACCCTCCGCCGGCGGCCGGGCCGTGAGGCCTCGCCCGGACGCGGTCAGACGGTGGCGCCGGCGGCCCGGGCGATGGTCATCACGTACTCGCCGTACCCGGAGCTGCCGAGCTCGGCGCCGCACCGGTAGCAGGCGTCCGCGTCGATGAACCCCATGCTCAGCGCGATCTCCTCCAGGCAGGCGATCCGGATGCCCTGCCGGTGCTCGAGCACCTGCACGTACTGACCGGCCTCCAGCAGCGACTCGTGGGTGCCGGTGTCCAGCCAGGCGAAGCCGCGACCCAGGTCCACCAGCGACGCCCTGCCCCGCTCCAGGTAGGCCTGGTTGACGTCGGTGATCTCCAGCTCGCCCCGGGGCGACGGGGTGATGCCCTTGGCGATGGCCAGCACGTCGTTGTCGTAGAGGTACAGCCCGGTGATCGCCCGGTTGGACCGGGGCCTGGCCGGCTTCTCCTCGATCGACAGCAGCCGGCCGTTCTCGTCGGCCTCGCCCACGCCGTAGCGCCCCGGGTTGGACACCGGGTACCCGAACAGCACGCACCCGTCCAGTTCGGTGATGCTGCGCCGCAGCTGCGCCGGGAAGCCCTGGCCGTGGAAGATGTTGTCGCCGAGCACCAGCGCGACCGGGTCGGTGCCCACGTGGTCCGCACCGATCAGGAACGCCTCGGCCAGCCCGTTCGGCTGGGCCTGCTCCGCGTAGGACAGCTCCAGCCCCCACTGCGACCCGTCGCCGAGCAGCCGCCGGAACTGGGGAAGGTCCGACGGGGTGGAGATCACCAGGATCTCCCGGATGCCGCCGAACATCAGCACGGACAGCGGGTAGTAGATCATCGGCTTGTCATAGACCGGGAGCAGCTGCTTGGACACCGCGTTGGTGACCGGGAACAGCCTGCTGCCGGTGCCGCCGGCCAACACGATGCCTTTCATCGACGGCAATCTACTCGGGCCGCCGAACGGCCGATTCGCACGAATTGGCTACCCGCCGGGAAACCCGCCCGTCACGTCGCCGGTTCCCGGGCGTAGCAGCGGGTTGCGACCGTGGTGGGCCGGCCTCTCGGGACCGCCCCAGCCACCTCCCTCGGACGAACCCGGAGGGCTCCATGTCGTCAACTCCACCGAGCGCGGACGAGCGCGGCGCACCGGCCGTGCATCCCGTGGACGAGGTCCTGTCGCCACCGAGGCTGGCCGTGCTCGGGCTGCAGCACCTGTTCATCATGTACGCCGGTGCGGTCGCGGTACCGCTGATCGTCGGTCCGGCGGTCGGCCTGGACGGCTCCGACATCGCCGTGCTGGTCAGTGCCGACCTGCTGGTCTCCGGCATCGCCTCGATCATCCAGGCGGTCGGTATCGGGAAGATCATGGGCGTGCGGCTGCCGGTGGTGGCCGGTGCGACGTTCACCGTGCTCAACCCGATGATCATCATTGCCAACCAGTACGGCGGGCGGGCCGGGCTGCCCTACGTCTACGGGGCGCTGCTGATCTCCGGCGTGTTCGGGCTGCTCATCGCCAAGCCGTTCAGCATGGTGCTGCGGTTCTTCCCTCCGCTGGTCACCGGCACCGTGATCATGGTGATCGGGCTGTCCCTGATCGGCGCGGGCGTCGGCCTGATCGCCGGGGACAAGACCGGTTCGTTCACCCCGAAGGTCCCGGTGCTGGACCCGAACGGGCAGGCCCAGGTGCACGACGGCCAGGTGGTCACCGCGATGAACCCGGAGGCGGGCCAGGTCTCGCACATCGCACTGGCGGCCACGGTGATCCTGCTGATCGTGCTCATCTCCCGGTTCGCCCGCGGCTTCCTCGGCCAGACCGCGGTGCTGATCTCGATCGTGCTGGGCACGGTGTCGCCTGGCCGATGGGGCTGGTGGACTTCTCCCAGGTGGGGCTGTCGGACTGGGTGGGCATCTCGGCGCCGTTCCACTTCGGGCCGCCCAGGTTCGCCGCCGCCGCGATCATCTCCATGTGCATCGTGGTGCTGGTGACCTACACCGAGTCGACGGCCGACATGCTCGCGGTCGCCGAGATGACCGGCCGCGACCTGTCCCCGAACGACCTGGCCCGGGGGCTGGCCACGGACGGGCTGTCCGCGCTGCTGGCCGGGTTCATGAACTCGTCCCGGACACCGCCTACGCGGAGAACGTCGGGCTGGTGAGCATGACCGGGGTGCGCAGCCGCTGGGTGGTCGCCGTGTGCGGGGCGTTCCTGGTCGTCCTCGGGCTGATCCCCAAGGTGGGCGCGGTGGTGGCGGCGCTGCCCGGGCCGGTGATCGGCGGCGCGGCGACGGTGATGTTCGCGATGGTGACCGCGGTGGGCATCCAGACCCTGCACAAGGTGGCACTCGGCGGCCCGCACAACCACAACCTGCTGATCATCGCGGTGTCCCTGTCGGTGGGCCTGCCGCCGACCATCCAACCGAACTTCTACCAGCACTTCCCGCCGGACTTCCAGGTCATCTTCGGCTCCAGCATCACCTCGACGGTGATCGTGGTGTTCGTGCTGAACCTGGCGTTCAACCACTGGTGGCCGAGCATCCCGAGGCGCACCGGGGCCGTGGACACCGCGCTGGAGCACGGGGCGGTGACCGGCCGCCAACCGGCCGAGGGTTGACCCGGAACCGTCGGACCGCCTCCCTACAGTGGCGGCCATGTCGACGTACGTGCTGGTTCCGGGGTTCTGGCTGGGCGGCTGGGCGTGGGACGAGGTGGCCGGTGCGCTGCGCGCACGGGGGCACGACGTGCGGGCGCTGACGCCCGGCGGGGTGGCCGAGCGGTCCGGCGAGCCGGGGGCGACCATCGAGTCCCGGGTGGCCGACGTGGTGGCCGAGCTGGGCGAGGTGCACGACGCGGTGCTGGTCGGGCACAGCGGCGCCGGTGCCGTGGTCACCGCGGCCGCCGAGCGCGCCAGGGAGCGGGTCGCGTCGCTGGTCTACGTCGACACCGGGCCGCTGCCGGAGGGCGTCGCGCACGTCGACTTCGTGTCCCCGGACACCCGCCGCCACGTGGAGGCGGAGCTGGCCGCGCACGACGGCTGGTACCCGATGCCCACCCGGGAGAAGCTCGGCGAGCTGGGTGCGAGCACGGCGGGCATCGACGAGGAGCGGTTCGCGGCGATCCGGGCGCGCAGCACGCCGGAGCCGGTCGGCACGGTGACCGGGTCGGCGCGCCGGGGCGAGCCCGATCCCACGCTGCCCAAGACGGTGATCGCGTGCAGCTTCACCGAGGCCCAGGCCCGGCCCGCGATCGACGCCGGGGTGCCGGGCTTCGCCGAGATGGGCGGCCGGGAGTGGGTGTTCGTCGAGCTGCCCACCGGGCACTGGCCGATGTTCTCGGCGCCGGGTGCGCTGGCGTCGCTGCTGCTCGGCCTCGGGCGGTGAGCCGCCCGGGCCCGCCGGGGGTCAGCCCCCGGTGTGCGGCCGCACCGCGCCGACCGGGGCCCCACCGCCGAGCACGGGGTACTCCGACTGCGCCCGCACCACCTCGTTGCGCACGCCCAGCCGGGTCAGCGTGTGCGCCATGACCACCGAACGCGCGCGGGCCGCCCCGTCGTCGATCTTGACCGCGACGCCACGCCCGTCGGGCAGGCCGGCGGCGTACACGCCCTCCGCGCCGCCCTTGCACAGCAGCCCCGGGGTGGCCCGCATCAGGGCGGCCTCGTCGCGCCGCCAGCCGCTGGCGTACTCCGGGTGCTCGCGGAACGCGTCGGCCACCCGCCCCTCGAGGGTGCCCGGCCCCGCCGAGGCGAGTCTCCCGAACGCCCGGGCCAGCCCGGTCAGCGTGATGGCCAGCAGCGGTGCCCCGCAGCCGTCCACCCCGACCGCGGTGACCGGTTCGCCCGCGGTGTCCTCCAGTGCCTCGGCGATGGCCCGCTGGACCGGGTGCTCCGGGTCGCGGTAGCTCCCGGTGGGCCAGCCGTTCGCGGCGCAGGTGGCCAGCATGGCGGCGTGCTTGCCCGAGCAGTTCATGGTGATCGGCGCGGGGCCGTTCCCGGCGCGCACCCAGGAGTCCCGCGCCTGGTCGTCGAGCGGGTAGGCGGGCGGGGTGCGCAGGGCGGTCTCGTCGAGCCCCGCGCCGGCCAGGATCCGTCGCACGCCCCGGAGGTGCAGGTCCTCGCCGGAGTGCGAGCCGCCGGACAGCGCGAGCAGGTCGCCGGGCAGGTCCAGGCCGGCGCGGAGCATGCCGAGCGCCTGCATCGGCTTGTTCGCCGAGCGCGGGAACATCGGCCGGACCGCGTCACCCAACGACCACGCGGGGGTGCCGTCGGGTTCTGTCACCACGACCGAGCCGTGGTGGTGGCCCTCGACGAACCCGCTGCGTACGACGTCGACCACGACCACCGGACCACTCATCCGGAGCAGTCTAGGTGTCGCGCGGAGCGCCGAGTCGGGTGCCGACGCGCCGACGGCGACCGGCGTGGCCGTGGCCGTGCTCTACTGGCGATGGAAACGCCGTGGAGAACATTCGCCTGGTGGGGATGAGTGCCCTTGAGGGTCGTGAACCAGCACATGGGCCGCTGCCCAGGGCGGTGGCTCGGAGCCTTGGTCCTGGCCGGCCTCCTGGCGGCATCGGCATGCGGATCGAGCGGCGACAGCGCGGCGCCCGGCGACACCGAGGGCGCTCCCCTCGACGCGCCGACCCAGGCCAAGGTCGAGCAGATCGTCCGACAGTTCCAGGATACGAACCACACCCCGGGAGTCCTGGTCGGCATCTGGCGCCCGGACGGAACATTCGTCAGTGCGACCGGCGTGGCCGATCTCGCCACCGGGAGACCGCTCGGCGCCGATATGCAGTTCAAGATCGCAAGCCAGACCAAGACATTCACCGCCAACCTGGTCCTGCAGCTCGTGGGGGAGGGGAGGGTCTCGCTGGCCGACCACATCTCCAGGTGGGTGGCGGGCGTACCCAACGGCGACCAGATCACGATCCGACAGCTCCTGAACCACACCAGCGGGCTCGCCGATGGCTTCACCGCGCCCGCCGTCCAGGCGAAAGTGATCAACGGCTGCACCGTCGCGGAGCTGCTCTCGGCCGAGGCGGCGTTCCCTCCGGTCGCACCGCCCGGCACCACGTGGTCCTACAGCAACTACGGCTACAACCTGCTCGGTCGGGTCGTGGAGCTGGCCTCCGGGCAGGATCTGAGCACCGCGGTCCAGCGGCGCATCGCCGGACCGCTCGGCCTCCACCGAACCCTGCTGCCGGCGTCGGGGAGCGGCCTCAGCGAGCCCTTCACCCACGGGTACGGGACCGGGGACGTCGGCCCCGCCGGGGCACCGACCGTTTCCGACGACGCCACGGACCTTCCCGGGTCGTGCCTCTGGGCGCACGGGAGCATGGTCTCCACGCTGTCGGACATGCGTGTGTGGTCCCGCGCCCTGGCGACCGGTGCGCTGCTCAAGCCGGAGGTCTGGGCGGAGGCGAACAGGGACATGGTCCCCTTCGTCTTCTCCGGGAACTACAACGGGCCCGGCCTGTGGCGTTACGGGCTCGGGTTCGTCGAGTCCGGTGGGTTCGTGGGCGGGGAAGGCAGTTTCGCCGGCTACGAGTCCGTCACCATGTACTCGCCCTCCCGCCGGACGACGATCGAGGTGGTGTCCACCAAGAACCCCAACGCCATCACGCCCCCGCCGATGTTCCAGGCCCTCGCCATGGCGATCTACAGCACCGACATCGGCTTCGGTCTCACGCCCGACCAGGCCCTCGCGCCCGCCTTCACCGGGGCACCGGGGTAGCCGGACCACACCGCGGCGCGCCACCCGGCCGCGCGGGAGTCGACCCGGCGGGTACCGGCCGGACGCCGATGACCGGACGCGAACCCTGGTGGAGTCCGCGCTCGGTCGTACCCGGCCTGTACCCGACGGGGGCCTGGGCTGAGTCTTCCCAGGTCAGAGCTTCGGGTCAGCGGTAGTTGGTGAACTGCAGCGCGATCCCGAAGTCCTTGCCCTTGAGCAGGGCGATCACCGCTTGCAGGTCGTCCTTCTTCTTGCCGGAGACCCGCAGCTGGTCGCCCTGGATCTGCGCCTGCACGCCCTTCAGCTTCTCGTCCCGGATCGCCTTGGAGATCTCCTTGGCCTTGTCCGATGCGATACCCTGCACGATCGTGCCGGTGACCTTGTGCGTGCGCCCGGAGGGCTGCGGGTCGCCCACGTCGAACGCCTTCAGCGAGATGCCGCGCTTGATCAGCTTCTCCTTGAAGACATCGACGGCCGCCCGGCAGCGTTCCTCGGTCTCCGCCTCGATGGCCACGGCCTCCTCGCCGGCCCAGCTGACGCCGGCGCCGGTGCCCCGGAAGTCGAACCGCTGGGAGAGCTCCTTGCCCGCCTGGTTCAGCGCGTTGTCCACCTCCTGCCGGTCCACCTTGCTGACCACGTCGAACGACGGATCTGCCACCTGCTCCTCCTCAACGGTCGAACCCCGTGTGACGCTCCGACGCCACTGCCGTATCCTCTCCGATGCGTGGACATCACGATGACGCGCACCCCGGCAGGTTGCCCGAGTGGCCAAAGGGAGCGGACTGTAAATCCGTCGGCTTAGCCTTCGAAGGTTCGAATCCTTCACCTGCCACACCAGCCGAAACCGGCCCACCACCAGCGGAAACGCTGACTGGGGGCCGGTTTCGCTGTATCCGGGGGCGGACTGGTCCCGTCCGATCAGCGCGGCAGCGCGTCGATCACCGCGCGCAGCACCGGGTCGTACCCGGATCCGGACAGCCGCTGGAACCCGCTCATGGTGATGGTGAACCCGCCCTTGGCGTTGATCACCACGGCCTCGGCCTCGGTGTCCTTGTACGCGAGGTAGCCCTTGGCGCCGACGTCCTGGACCTGCCCGTTGTAGACCCTGGTGGCCCGGTCCCGGCTGTAGTCGTAGGTCGTCCCGGTCGCGGTGGCCGTGTGCGGCTCGATGCCGATCTGCGCGACACCGTTGCCGTCGCCGAACAGGCAGTCGCCCTTGTCGACCATGGGCTGCCCGACCAGCGCGCTGACCCGGTCGGCGGTGAACGGGCACGGCGGCACCTGCTCCTGGCCCAGCCCCGGCAGGCCTGCCGCGGCCGGGTCGGAGCCCGGCGCGCCCTCCGGCGCCGCCGGCTCGGCCGCGGCGCCGCCGGAGTCCCCGGCGCCGCCCGATAGGCCGAGGGAGCCGCCGAGGGAGCCGAGAGAGTCGAGGGAACCGCCGAAGGCGAGGTAGCCGCCGGCCGCGGCGAGCAGCCCGAGCACCACCGTCAGCACGACGAGCTTCCCGGTCCCGCCGCGCCGGGGCTTCGGGGGTGGCAGCGGCCCGTGGCCGGGCGGTGGCGGGTATCCCGGGGTCGTCCCGGCGCCGGGCGGTGGCCCGTAGCCCGGCTGCGGGTAGCCCGGGGGAGCGGCCTGGCTCTGCGCTGCCGGGTAGCCCCGCGGTGCCGGGTAGCCCGGGGGAGCGGCGTAGCCCTGCGGTGCGGGGTAGCCGTACGTGGGCGGCCCCGAGGTCTCGGGCGGAGATGCATACGGCGGCGGCCCGTAGCTGGTCGGGCCATAGCCGGGCGGCGGGCCGTAGCCCGGTGGGCCGTAGCCCGGTGGGCCGTAGCCGGGCGGCGGGCCCTGGCCCGGGGGGATCGGCGGAGTCGGGCCAGGCTCGGAGTTGCCGTTCACCGCTGCTCCTCGTGGCTGCACCGGCGCGTCGGACGGCCGGCGGGTGATCCGCCTTCGTGGGCGTAGGTGAAGGTTCTCAGCCCGCTCGCATTCTGACCATGGTGTCTTTGCCGGACCGGCCGGGCTCGGTCGCGCCGAGGCGTGGCTCGCTGAGGATTCCCGCCCGGTGCACACCGTGGCCGCGCCGACCTCGTTGAACGGGGTGCCCCACGCGCCCGCCGGGAGGAGCGACGACCATGACGGTGCGACCGTTACGCCGGCCCTCGGGTGCCGTTCGCCGTCGGTGGCTCGGCTGCGTGGCGGCGCTGCTCTCGGTGGCGCTGGTCTCGGTGGCGCTGCTCTCGGTGGTCGGCTGCTCCGGTCCGACGCTGCTCACCTCCTCCGGCCGGCCCGCCGGCGCGGTCGACTCCTCGGTGGTCCCGCTCGCGCCGGCGTCGCCCAACCGGTACATCCTCGGCCGGATCACCGCCGAGGAGAGCTCGACGTGGACGGTCCTGGGTATCCGCGGCAACACCTACACGGTCAGCCTCACCCCGCTGACCATGTACGGATCGATGTTCCATTCGAAGTCACGGGACCAGTTCAAGCCCGGGGACAACGTGCGTATCGCCGGTGACATCTGGGGAACCCGAATCACCGCGACCGCGGTGGACTTCTCCAAGCGCGCCGCGTCGAACAGCCCCACCGGCTGAACTCGGCCGACCAGCTAATTCGGTGCCGAGAGAACTCGGCCGATCGGGTGGCATGGATAGCGGCCGGTAGGGTGCCGGACGGCACATAACCGCGGCCGATATCCCGGGGGTGACATGAATCGGACGGCTCGGATAGAGTGCGGGCTAACCCAGTCGCTGATGTCGCTAACCGGCGCCGGCCGGTTCGTGGTGTGATTCCGAGGAGAACCCCGCTGTGGCCCAGAAAGTAGTCGTGTCCCTGGTCGACGACCTGGACGGCGGTGTAGCCAACGAAACGGTGGAGTTCGGTCTCGACGGCAAGATCTACGAGATCGACCTGTCCAGCGGCAATGCGGAGAAGCTCCGGGCTGCCGTCGACGAGTACGTTTCCGCTGCTCGTCGGGCCGGCAAGGCGCGCAGGGGCGGTCGGGCGGCCACTGCGGCGGCGTCCCGCCCGAGCGTCGACCGGGAACAGAACCAGGCCATTCGGGAATGGGCGCGCAAGAACGGCAAGAAGGTGTCCGAGCGGGGACGTATCCCGTCGGACGTGCTCGAGGCCTACCACCAGGAGAACTGAGGCCCGCTCAGAATGTGGGTCGTGCGGCGCCCGGCCGCGCCGCGTGAATTGCGGCGTGGGAGGGTCGGCGCGACGGTGTGCCCCGGGTCGGCCGCTCGCCCGGCCTCTCGGCCGCCGCTATTGGGTCGGTGACGGCTGCCGGGCGCGAAGAACAATTCCGGCCGGAGCCGTGGTGGGCCCGGAACGGCCGAGTTCGAGCCGATCTCCGCACGGCGGATCGGCCCGGCGTATCGCGCGGGTGCGGGAACACCCGCACCTCCCGCGCATCGCTTCCACGGCGGGTGACTCATCCCTGGATGCGGATACCGGGCGCCGGTGGTTCCGCGGGCCGGCGCCGTCGTCGAGGCCGGGCTTGACCGGTTGCTGACGCGATGAGAGATTAACGACCACGTTCTCTCATCGTCTCGTCGAGTCGGAGGCCGCCGTGCGTCACCTGCTGCCCCTGGTCCGGGAGGGTGCCGGCCCGGCCGACCCGGATCGGACCCCGGTGCTGGACGCGGCGCTGGACGCGTTCCTCGACTTCGGTGTCCGGCGCACCAGCATGGGCGAGGTGGCCCGCCGCTCCCGGCTCAGCCCGGCCACCCTGTACCGCCGGTTCGCGCAGAAGTCCGACCTGGTCACCGCCGTGGGCCTGCGCGAGGTGCGGCGGCTGCTGGCCGAGGTGGACCGGCGGATCGACATGCGGGCCACCGCCGAGGACCAGATCGTCGAGCTGTTCGTGGCCTGCTTCGAGGGCATGCGGGAGAACCGGCTGCTCAACCGGCTGCTGAGCACCGAGCCGGAGATCGTGCTGCCCCGGCTGACCCTGGACGGCGGCCCGGTGATCGAGCTGGGCCGGGACTACCTGGCGGAGTTCCTCCGCCGGCTGCAGCGGACCGGCGACCTGCCGGACTACGACCCGGAGCCGGTGGCCGAGGTGCTCGCCCGGGTGGCCCTGTCGCTCGCCCTGACCCGGGGCACCACGATCCCGCTGCACCAGGGCGAGCGCACCCGCCGATTCGTGCTCGACCACGTCGCCGCGTTCGTCGGACTCTCCGGGCCCGGCGGCGACCCCCGCCCGAACCCGGGAGGACCGCGATGACCGCCACCGGACCTCGCCCGGCGCGCCCAGGGCGCAGACCCATCGAGCCGGGCAGCCGGATGTGGGAGGAGACCGGGCTGGTCACCTTCTCGCTGAGCACCGGCTCCGCGTTCCTGCTGCAGACGATGGAGCCGAGCATCGCCGCGGTGGTCGACGAGCACTCGGTGTTCCGCACCGACGCGGTCGGTCGGGGCGTACGCAGCATCGCCTCGGTGATGACCTGGATCTACGGCGGGCCGGAGGCACTGGCCGAGGCGGACCGGCTGCGGGCCATGCACGCCAGGCTGGCCAGCGTCGATGAGCACGGCGTGCGGCACACCGCGCTGGCCTCCCGCCCGTGGGCGTGGGTGCTGCTCACCGGGGTGCACGCCTTCGTGCAGAGCGCCCGCTACTTCTCCCGCCGGCCGCTCACCGAGGCGGAGAAGGAGGCGTTCTACCAGGAGAACGTGCAGCTCATGCGCAACTTCGCGGTCCCGGAGAAGGAGATCCCGGCGACCTACGCCGACTACCTGGCGCTGTTCGAGGAGACCGTGCGCACGCACCTGCGGCCCACCCGCGTGGCCCACGACTTCCTGGCCGTCTCCCGGACGGTGCCGCCCCCGCCCGCGCTGCCCGCCCCGCTGCGACCGCTGTGGCGGGCGGCGGCGTTCGTCCCGGGCCGGCTGCAGCACTTCGTCACCGTGGGCACCACGCCGCCGGTCGCGCGTCGGATGCTCGGGCTGGAGTGGACCGGCGCCGACGAGCGGCGGCTGCGGATCCTGGGCCGGGTCGTCGCGCACGCCGTGCCGCTGCTGCCCGAACGGCTGCGCTACTTCCCGATCGCGTACGAGGGCCGCCGGCTGGAGCGCGCCCGGCAACGGCTCCGCCGCACCCTCGACCTCCGCCCGCTGTAGGGGGCTGTCAGCGGGGGAGGGTGCCCCGCACGACGGTGGCGCCGAGGTCGGCCGAGCGCTCCACCCGGGCGGTCAGCCCCTCGGCGGCCAGGATCCGTTCGGCCGCCGGCGCCTGGCGGTCACCGGTCTCGGTGAGCAGCGTGCCGCGGGGGGCCAGCCAGGCGGGCGCCTCCTCGGCCACCCGGCGCAGCACGTCCAGGCCGTCGGCCCCGCCGTCCAGCGCCGCCCTCGGCTCGTGCAGCCGCGCCTCGGGCGGCATCAGCCGGATCTCCCCGGTCGGTACGTACGGGGTGACGGTGACCAGCACGTCCACCCGGCCGCGCAGCTCGGCGGGCAACGGCCGGTACAGGTCGCCCTGGTACACGTGGCCGCCCGGGAGGTTGCGCCGGGCACACCGCACGGCGGCGGGGTCGACGTCGGCGGCGTGCAGCTCGACGCTGCCGGTCGTGGTGCCGGTCGTGGTGCCGGTCGCGAGGGTCTCGAGCTCGGTGGCCACGGCCAGGCCGACCGCGCCGGAGCCGCAGCACAGGTCGAGCACCACCGAGGGCGGCCGGGTCGCGGCCACGGCCCGCTCGACCAGGAACTCGCTGCGCCTGCGCGGTACGAACACACCGGGCTCGACGGCCACCCGCAGGCCGCGGAACTCCGCCCAGCCGACGATCTGCTCCAGTGGCAGCCCGGCCACCCGCCGCGCCACCATCCCGGCGAGCTCGGCCGGTCCGGCGGCCGCCTCGGCCAGCAGCCGGGCCTCGTCCTCGGCGAACACGCAGCCGGCGGCCCGCAGCGCGGCGACCACCTCGGGGCCGGGCGGCTCAACCACCCGGCTCGACCACCCGGCTCGACCACCCGGCTCGACCACCGGCGGGTCACCCGGCGGGTGTCCTGGCGCGGCGGTCGGCCCGGCGCAGGGCGAGCGCCACGCCGGCGTCGGCCGCGGTCAACCCCAGCATGGCGAGCATCCCGCCGCGGGCCAGAGCCGCCCCGGAGCGCTGCGCCTCGGACCGGTAGGCGGCGGCCACCGGCAGGTTGAACAGCGCCCGGGCCACCATCCAGGGCCACACCGGCCGGCCGCGCAGCAGCCCCGGCACCAGCGCCAGGTCCATGACGCCGATCGCGCGCGCCGCGTCCGGCTGGTCACCGATGCCCATCACGGCCGCGGCGCGCCGGGGCGCCACCGTGAGTCCGACCCCGCCCACCAGGGTGACGGCCGCGACGAGACGCGGAACCCGCGCGACTGAGAGTGCCATGCGGTGATCCTAGGACGGCCGGGCGCAGCCGCCGGTCAGCCGGCGCCGAGCCACCCGGACGTGAGCAGCACCAGCCCCAGCGAGCAGGCCGCGACCACCACCAGGCCGAGGGCCGCGACCACCAGCGGGCGGACCCCGGCGCGGGACAGCTCGCGCAGGTCGAAGTTCAGCCCGACCCCGGCGAAGCAGAGCAGGAACGCCCACTTCGACAGGTTGCCCAGGCTGGTCACCTCGGCCTTGCTGAACAGCCCGGCGGTGGCCAGCGCGGAGACCGCGATGAAGCCCAGCACGAACTTCGGGAAGGTGCGCCAGACGATCGCCGACCGGGCGCGCGGCCCGCTCGCCACCTCGACACCGCCCCGGTTCGACCAGTACAGCGCGTAGCCCAGCACGACCAGGCCGATCAGCGCGTTGCGGGTGTTCTTCACCGCCACGGCCACCTGCTGGGCCTCCGGGGAGTAGGCGGCGCCGGTCGCGGTGGTCTCCGCGGTGTTGTCGACGGCCAGGCCCGCCCACAGCCCGAACTGGGTGTCGGACAGGGCCAGCGCGTGCCCGATGGCCGGGAAGCTGAACAGGGCGACGGCGCCGAGGGCGAGGATCGCGGCGATCGCGTACCCGGAGTCCTCGTCGTCGGCGTCGATCGCGCCCTTGCCGGCGATGATGGCCGACACCCCGCAGATCGAGGTGCCCACGGCGAGCAGGGTGGACAGCTTCCCACCCAGCCCGAACGCCTTGCCCACCAGCAGGATCACCACCGTGGCCACGGCCATGTCGATCAGGATCAGTACCAGGCTGAACCCGCCCAGCTTGGCCAGGTCGCCGAGCACGAACCGGGCGCCGAGCAGCACGATGCCGATCTTGAGCCAGAACTCGTAGGTCGCCACCCCGGGGCGGAACGGCGCGGGTACCCCCACAGTGTTGCGGATCAGCAGCCCGATCAGGATCGCCCACAGCACGTACTCGATGTCGGGCAGCGGGGTGTGCGCGGCCTTCCCGGCCGCGCGCAGGGCGGTCTGGGCGAAGGTGCCCAGCACCCCGACCGCGGCGAGCAGTAGCAGGCCGGGCAGGTAGCGCAGCACGGGGGTGCCGGTGATCCCGCCCTCGCGGGTGGCCCCGGTGGTCGGCGCGCTCACTTGACCAGGAACGGGATCGACGGCAGCAGCCCCAGCGCGGTGACCAGGACCAGGACGGCGGCGACGATGACGGCGGCCCAGTCGGCGCCGATGCGGGCGCCGAGGCCCGGTGGCGCCTCGGGCTGGGGCTCGGCGGCGGGGCGGGTGGACTCGGTGCTCACAACTGACCTCCAGGCGGGCGCCCGCGCGCGGGCAGGGGACACCGGGGTGAGGAGAACGACGGGGCGGGGCGTGGTCAGCCGAGGCGACACATGCTGGACGTGACGAAGCAGCAGTCGATCCATCGACGCCGCGTCAGCAGTCCGGCCACGCTGAGAGGGTACGACGCCGATCCTCAGAACGGCAGGTCCGCGGGGCGGAAATTTGGCCAAACGAGTTAGGTATCGACCTCAGTCGGCGCGCAGGGCCGGGCCGGGACGCACCGCGCCGACCGGCTCGCCGCCGCCGAGCACCGGGTAGCTGGACCGGGCGCGCAGTACCGGGTTGCCGTACCCCAGCCGGCACAGGGTCGCGGCCACCACCACGCCCCGCGCGCGGGACGACCCGTCGTCGATCTTCACCGCGACGCCCCTGCCGTCCGGCAGGCCGACGGCGAACACGCCCTCCGCGCCGGACTTGCAGAACAACCCGGGCACCGCGTTGATCAGCGCCACCGAGGTGCGCCGGGTGCCGCTGGCGTACCGAGGGAAGGCGCGCACCGCGTCGGCGATCCGGCCCATGTCGGTGCCCGGCGGGGCCGCCGCGAACAGGCCGAAGGCGCGGGCCACCCCGGCCAGGCTGATCGCCAGCAGCGGGGTGCCACAGCCGTCCACGGCCACCGCCGCGACCCGCTCCCGCGCGCAGTCCTCCACCGCGGCCCGCACGGCCAGCTGCACCGGATGCCCGGGGTCGCGGTAGTCGTCGGTCGACCAGCCGTTGCGCACGCAGGTGGCCAGCATCGCCGCGTGCTTGCCGGAGCAGTTCATCGCCACCCTGTCGCGGCGCTGCCGGGCTCGTACCCAGGCCTTCTGGGCGCGGCGGTCCAGCGGGTACGCGCGGGGATTGCGCAGTGCCGCCTCGTCGAGCCCCGCGCCGGCCAGGATCCGCCGCACGCCGTCGAGGTGGAACGCCTCCCCGGAGTGCGACCCGCCGGCCAGCGCCAGGAGCTCGCCGTGCAGGTCCACGCCGGCGCGCAACAGGCCGAGCAGCTGCAGCGGCTTGTTCGACGAGCGGGGGAACATCGGCTCGCCGACGACGCCCAGGGACCACTCCACGGTGCCGTCCGGCGCGGTCACCGCGACCGAGCCGTGGTGGCGGCCCTCCACGAACCCGTTGCGCACCACCTCGGCCATCACCACCGACGCCGTCACAGCGGTGAACCCTAGCGAGCGGTCACCCCGTCCCGAACCCGAATCGCGGTCGGCTCTCAGTTCGCGGGACCGCTCCCGGGAAGCGCACGGGTACACCGGGAAAGCCCCGCCGCGTGAGCCACGGCGGGGCGATGAAATCCACTGTTAACCTGCCGGTCTCCGGCGTGGCTCCTTGACGCGTCCGATCGGGTGGAGTAGCGCCTTTCCCCGGTGACGGCGGATGGCACGTGCAGCACAATTCGGGCGTCGACTTACCACTTGTCGCTGGGGAGCGGGCGAGTGGTCGCGCGGGCCGGAGCGGTCATCTCGGGGATTACCGCTCCGGCCCAGTTACGTTTCCGGCCGGAAGAACGACCGGCCTGCCCGCGGCGCTACGGCCGCCCGGTGTCCTTCAACCGTCCGCCGCGTTCGAGGCCGCGGCCGGCTTCTCCGCCCGACGGTCCACGTGCAGTTCCCCGCCCTGGACCTTCTGCGTCATGGCCGAGAAGGTCATGGGCTTGACGCCGGTGCGCCGCACCCGCTTCTCCGGCAGCCAGCCGTCGTCGCCCACCGGCACGTAGCGGTTGCCCTTGCGGTCGGTCACCGGGAGCCGCCTGCGACGCTTCGCGTACGGGGTGCCGTCCCGTCGTAGGGACTTCTGCCGGGAGAACTGCCATATCGCGAAACCGCCGCCGAGGATGAGTACGGTGAGGATGGCAATCTTCATCACGATCATGGCTGCTGCTCCTGGTCTAGCGCCCTATTCCGCCCACGCGTGAATGTTTTTCCCGGAAGATCTTGCCGGGAAACCTCGTACTCGCGTTTTGCTGGAAACCGGTGTCGTTCCCGGCTGGCGGTCGGGGGACGGCGTCCCGGCATCCGGCGGAGCGCGGTCCGCCCCGGCGGGTCCCTCCGTCGCACCCGTCGCACCCGTCGTGCCGCGCTCGGTGGCCGCGGTAACCGCGAGGTGGAGGCGTGCTCGCGCAGTTCGGGGGCCGGGTCGGCGGCCTGCCGGGGTGTGCCGCGGCCGGCTCCGCCGGCGGGCGCGTGCCGCCTCGTCCGGGCCGGCATCGGGGGTCACCGGGGTCGGCGCGGCGGCGGCCGCCCACCCACTTCCGTCACTGTTGTGAGCTGCAAGGCCGTGGCGTACCAGGGGTAACTCGAGAATCGAGGAATGCCTGGCAACGCTCGAGAATAGTTAATGCAGGAATGTACGGGTCGTCGCCGATTAATTGGCCGATCGGTCACTAATGGGCGACTTCTCCGGCGGTGACCGGCGCGGACGCTAGGGTGATCCACATGGGGTGGTGGAGCGACCGCGTGGTGCCCCGGATCACCGACCTCGCGCTGGGCGGTGACGACGTGACGCGGCTGCGCCGCCGCGTCGTGGGCCGGGTGCGGGGCGACGTGCTGGAGATCGGCTTCGGGTCCGGCCTGAACGTGCCGCTCTACCCGCCGGCGGTGCGCTCGGTGCGCGCGGTCGAGCCGTCCGAGGTCGCCCGGCGGATGGCTCGGGACCGGATCGCGCGGTCGCCGGCGCCGGTGGAGTTCGCCGGGCTGGACGGCCAGTCGCTGTCCGTGGAGTCCGGCTCGGTCGACTGCGCGCTCAGCACGTTCACCCTGTGCACGATCCCCCGGCCGGAGCTCGCGCTGGGCGAGCTGCTGCGGGTGCTCGTGCCCGGCGGCGGCTTCTGCTTCCTGGAGCACGGGTGGTCGCCCGAGCCCGGCGTCGCCCGACTGGCAGCGGCGGCTCACGCCGGTCCAGCGCCGGGTGTTCGCCGGCTGCCACCTCGACCGGCCCATCGACCGGCTGGTCCGGGACGCGGGCTTCCGGATCGACACGCTGGAGCACGACGAGCTGCCCGGCCCGGCGCCGCTGCGCCCGTTCGGCCACCTCTACCTCGGGGTGGCGACGAAGCCCGCCTGACCTCCCGGCGCGTGCGCGCCGGCCGGTGCCCGAACCCCGGCGCCGCACGCCCCGGGACAGGCCTCAGGCGGACAGCAGCGGTTCGACGTCGGCCCGGATGTCCTCCGGGGTCGCGGTCGACTCGTAGCGGCGGAGCACCCGGCCGTCGCGGCCGACCAGGAACTTGGTGAAGTTCCACTTGACGTCGTCGGTGCCGAGGGACTCCGGGTGGGTCTTCCCGACGTGCTCGTACAGGAAGCCCTGCTCGGGGCCGAACTCGCCGGGCGCCTCGGCGCGGAGGTAGCCGTACAGCGGGTGCGCGTCCGGGCCGTTGACCTCGACCTTGCCGAACACCGGGAAGGACACGTCGTAGGTGGCGCTGCAGAACTGCTGGATCTCGGCGTCGGAGCCCGGCTCCTGGTCGCCGAACTGGTTGCACGGGAAGCCGAGCACCCGCAGGCCCCGTTCCCGGTCGTCCCGGTGCAGTGCCTCCAACCCCTCGTACTGCGGGGTGAACCCGCACTTGCTGGCCACGTTGACGATCAGCAGCACGTCACCGGTGTAGTCGCTCAGCTTCTGGGTGCCGCCGTCGGCGGTCGCGACGGAGTAGTCGTAGACGGTCATAGCCGGTCCAACCGATCTCGCCCGGCCGGGATTCCCCGGGTCCGTGGATCACGGCCAGGTGGTCAGCGAACCCGGGTACAGCCGCTTGACGACCTCGCCGAACAGGTTCTGCGACGGCACCGCGATCTCGTCGGCCACATTGCTCATCACCACCACCGCGGCACGCTCGCTCGGCAGGTAGAACACCATGTTGCTGTAGCCGAAGATCGAGCCGTCGTGGCCGATCCAGTCGCCGACCCGGGTGATCCCGAGCCCGTACTCCAGCCGGACGCCCGAGGTGGAGAGCGGGCTCCATGTCTGCCGCTGCTGCCACATCGCGGGGGACAGCCCCGCGCCGGTGCCCAGCGCGGCGGCGTAGCGGGCCATGTCCGGCACCGTGGAGACGATCGCCCCGGCCGTTCCGGCCACGGCCGGGTTGCTGACCGTGACGTCGCGATGCGGCTGCTCGGCGATCCCCGGCGCGGGTGGCGTGCCGTCGCCGAGGTAGCCGTGCACGAACGGGGCCGGCAACGTGGTGCCGCTCGGGTAGAAGGTGCCGCGCAGCTCGAGCCGGCGGGCCACCCCGTCCAGCGCGCGGTCGGCCGGCTCGCCCGTGGCCTTCTCGATCACGTAACCGAGCAGCACGTAGTTGGAGTTGCAGTACACCGTCTGCCGGTCGGGCGCGGTGAACTCGGCGGCGTGTGCGCGCATGATGGCGAGCGCGTCGGCGGGGGTCCAGCCCGGGTAGGCGGGGTCGGCGGTGTAGCGGGCGAAGAAGGCCTGGTCGTCGGCGAAGTCGTACACCCCGCTGCGCATGGCCAGCAGGTCGCGCACGGTGATCCGGTCGCCGTTCGGCAGGTCGGGCACGTACTTCGCGACCGGGTCGGCCAGTGCCACCCGCCGCTGGTCGACGAGCCGCAGGACGGCGTCGGCGGTGAACGTCTTGGTGACGCTGGCGATCCGGTAGCTCGCGTCCGGGGTGAGGGGCTCGCCCCCGGTGTCGGCGGTGCCGTAGGCCTTGAGCAGGGTGCCCCGGCGCGGGTCGGAGACGGCGACGATCGCCCCGGTGGCCCCGTCGGTCAGGGCGGCTCCGGCGGCCGCGTCGACCGCGGCGACGTCGGCGGGGGCGAACCCGGAGGGCCGAGGAGCCGGCGCGGGCCCGGCCGAGCAGGCGGCGAGCGCGGCGGCACCGCACAGCACCGCGAGCAGCACGAGGGCGCGACGTGTGTGGTACCCGACCGGCCTGGAAGACATGACGGCTCCGTTTCCCCGGAGGGAGCGCCGTCGACCGGACGGCGAGCCGACGATTCCATCCGGTGCGGCAACGATCAATGGTCCGTTCAGCGCAGCGACGCTGCCCTGATCGGTCCAGTCCTCGGTAGCCGTCGGGAGCGGTGAGGGTTCCGCAACGGTTCTGTCACCGCCCGCAACACCGATGTCACCGACGAGCAGGCCGGATGAAACACCGGGCGGGTGAACTCTGTGCCGATCCGCCACCACGGCGGTGCGCACCTAGGGTTCCGTCTCCGAGCTCGCGCCCGGAGGGCCTGGTCCGAGAGGTGCAGGCAGCGCGTTCCGGTCCGCCGGGCGCGGTGTTCCACGGCGGGAGAAAAGCCCGGGAGGCCGATAGGGGCCCGGGCATGCCGTCATGTCGTACGTCCGGTCCCTGGAACCGCAAGGGAGTGGACGATGACAGTCGTCGAGGATCGGCCGCTGGCCGACCTGCGTGGCTTCGGATACGACCAGCAGCTCGAACGCAAGGTGGGCACCTTCGCCTCGTTCGCGGTCGGGTTCTCCTTCGTGTCGATCCTGACCACCGTGTTCCAGCTGTTCGGGCTGGGCTACGGGTTCGGGGGCACCGCGTTCTTCTGGACCTGGCCCGCCGTGTTCGTCGGGCAGTTCCTGGTGGCGCTGTGCTTCGCGGAGCTGGCCGCGCGGTACCCCCTCTCCGGGGCCGTCTACCAGTGGTCGCGCCGGCTGGGTGGCACGGTGATCGGCTGGTTCGCCGGCTGGACGATGATCATCGCGCAGATCGTCACGCTCGCCGCGGCGGCCATCGCGCTGCAGGTGGTTCTGCCGGTGATCTGGACCGGGTTCCAGGTGATCGGCGACGACCCCGCGCTGAGCACGGTGTCCGGGGCGTCCAACGCGGTGCTGCTCGGCGTGGTGCTGCTGGCGGTCACCACCGCGCTCAACGCGGCCAGCATCCGGATGACGGCCATCGCCAGCTCGGTCGGCGTGGTGTGCGAGCTGGTCGGCGTGGCGCTGGTGGTGGTGCTGCTGTTCACCCACGCCGAGCGCGGCCCCGGCGTCGTGCTGCACGCCACCGGACTGGACCCGTCCACCGGCTACCTCGGGCCGCTACTGGTGTCCTCGCTGATGGCCGCCTACGTGCTGGTCGGTTTCGACAGCGCCGGTGAGCTGTCCGAGGAGACCCGCAACCCGCGCCGGACCGCGCCGCGCACCATCCTGCGCGCGGTGGCCGCCTCCGGCCTGGGCGGCGCGCTGCTCATCGTGGCCGCGCTGATGGCCGCGCCCAGCCTCACCGACGGCAACCTGGCCACCCAGGGGCTGCCGTACGTGCTGACCAGCCGGCTGGGCACCGTGCCGGGCACCCTGCTGCTGATCGACGTGGCCGTCGCGGTGTTCGTCTGCACGCTGGCCATCCAGACCTCGGCCACCCGGATGATCTTCTCGATGGGCCGGGACCAGGTGCTGCCGTTCTCCGCCAAGCTGGCCAAGGTCAACCGCCGGACGAACACGCCGCTGCTGCCGACCGTGGTGGCCGGGGTGCTGGCCGCCGCGCTGCTCGTGGTCAACATCGGCAACCCGGCCCTGTTCCTGGCGCTGACCAGCGTCTGCATCATGCTGATGTACCTGGCGTACCTGATGGTCACCGGCCCGATGCTGGTGGCCCGGCTGCGCGGGCGGCTGCACACCGCCGACCGGGACGAGACCGGGAGGCCGCTGTTCTCGCTGGGCCGCTGGGGCGTCGCGGTGAACCTGGTCGCCGTGCTCTACGGGCTGGGCATGGCGGTCAACCTGGGCTGGCCGCGCGCCGAGGTGTTCGACCCGGCTGGCGGGCACTGGTACCTGCTGTTCCTCGGCCCGATCGCGGTGGGCGTGACCGCGCTGCTCGGCGCCGTCGCGTACGCCGCGCAGCGGCACGCCTACCACGCGGCGATCGGCGCACCGGCCCCGCGCGGGTGGCGGCGCCGGGAGACCGTCGGCGCCGTGGCGGGGGAGGAGGCCTGATGGGGTACGCGCACGAGATCCCCGGCGGGGCCGCCTGGTCCACGCCGGTCCGCGCCGGGCGCACCGTGAAGCTCACCGCCGGTGGCCCGGACGCCAACCTGGCGCTGCTGCTGGTCGGCGCCGACCGGCTGGACCGGCTGAACCTGCCGGACACGCTCAAGGCGCAGATGAGCGCGTGTGTCCGGCCGCCGATGGTGCTCATGTCCGACCGGGGGCTGGCGCTGGCCTCGGTGACGGAGTCGACGTTGGACTGGCACGACGCGCTCACCGGGTTCGGCCACCGGGCGCACCTCGAGCGGTTCGGGCCGTCCAGCTACGCCGAGCACCGCAACGACTGGCGCCGCGCCGCGCGGACCGGGCTGGTGAGCGAGCTGACCAGGCACGGCCTGTCCGAGGCCGACCTGCACGGCTGCGTGAACGTGTTCACCCGGATCGCCGTGGACGAGGGGGCCGGGCTGGAGTTCGCATCCGGGCACTGCCGCGCCGGCGACACGCTCACCCTGCGCACCGAGCAGGACCTGCTGCTGGTGGCCGCCACGACGCCGCACCCGATGAATCCCGGCCGGTGGGAGCCGCCCCCGGTGCTGGTCGAGGTCGACGTCCTGGACGCGGCCGTCCCGCCCGACGACCCCTCGTACCGGTTCCGGGACGAGAGCGCCCGGGCCCTCGACGCGACCAGGAGGGTGCTGCTGTGAGCGCTTCCGCGGACACGACACCGAGTACCGAGTGGGACGCCGCCACGGCGGTGCACGACCAGGTGGTGCCGGCCGGGGACGGGGCACTGGTCGCCGTGCCCGAGGGCGGCGAGCTACGCATCGTGGACCTGCACGGCAACCAGGCCGTGGACACGCTGCTCTACGACGCCCACGACATCGCCAACCGCTACTCCGCGTTCGACACCGTCCGCGAGCAGCGCGCGGTGTACCTGACCGAGGGCTCGCGGCTGCTGTCGTCGCGGCTGGACGAGCTCGCGGTGATCAGCGCGGACACCTGCGGGCGACACGACACCGTGGGCGGCGCGTGCGCGCAGGAGTCCAACGTGATCCGCTACGGCGAGCACACCCGCCACCAGCACGCCTGCCGGCAGACGTTCCTGCACTACGGGGAGCCCGCCGGGATCGGGCAGCGGGCGCTCGGCCACAACATCAACTTCTTCATGAACGTGCCGGTCGCGCCGGACGGCGGGCTGCACTTCGCGGACGGGTTGTCCGGCCCGGGCAAGTACGTGCAGCTGCGGGCGTCCCGGGACGTACTGCTGCTGATCAGCAACTGCCCGCAGCTGAACAACCCGTGCAACGGCTGGGACCCCACGCCGGTGCGGCTGCTCGGGTGGTGGTCGCGGTGACGGTGCTGGCCGACGCGCGGGCCGGGGCGGGGCGGACGGGCTTCCCGGCCGGGGCGGTCACCGTGCTGCGCGCCGGGATGCAGACCACGCTGCAGGACGTCGGCGGGCGCACCGGGCACTGGGACGTCGGGGTGCCGCCGTCCGGGGCGTTCGACCAGCTGTCCGCCGCGCTCGGCGCGCTGGCGGTGGGCAACCCGCCGACGGCGGCGGCGCTGGAGTGCCTGGTCACCGGCCCGGTGCTGCGGTTCGACCGGCCGGCCACGGTGTGCCTGACCGGCGCGCTGACCGCCGCCACGCTGGCCGGCCGGCCGTTCCGTCCCGGTTCGGTGCTCGCCGTCCCTGCCGGGGCGGTGCTGGACGCCGGCCCGGTCACCGGGCCGGGCATGCGCGGCTACCTGAGCGTGGCCGGCGGGGTGGACGTGCCGGCGGTGCTGGGCAGCAGGGCCACGTTCCTGCTCGGCGGGTTCGGCGGGCTGGCCGGGCGGGCGCTGCGGGACGGCGACCCGCTGGAGGTGGGCCGGGCGGAGAACCTCACCGGGCCGCTCGACGTCACCGCGCTGCTGCCCGCGCTCACCGGGCGGTGGACGCTGCGGGTGCTGGCCGGCCCGCACGGGGCGCCGGACTACCTCACCCCGGACGGCGTCGCCGAGCTGTTCGCCACCGGCTGGCGGGTGGACCACCGGGCCGACCGCACCGGAGTGCGGCTGGTCGGGCCGACCCCCGGCTGGGCGCGCGCCGACGGGGGCGAGGCCGGGCTGCACCCGTCCAACCTGCACGACTCGGCCTACCCGGTCGGCGGGATCATGCTGTCCGGCGACACCCCGGTGATCGTCGGCCCGGACGGTCCCAGCCTGGGCGGGTTCGTGGTCCCGGCGGTGGTCATCGACGCCGACCGGTGGGCGCTCGGCCAGCTGCGCCCCGGCGACGCGGTACGGCTGGACCCGGTGAGCCCGGAGCACGCGGAGCGGCTGGCGGCGCGGCGGCGGGCGGTGCTGGCCGACCCGGGGGCCGCGCTTGCCGAGGCGTTCGAGAGCACGCTCGGCCGGCGTGCCGACGCCCCGCCCGGCCGGCGTGCCGACGCGGCGCCCGGCCGGCGTGCCGACGCGGCGCCCGGCCGGCGCGCCGAACCCTCGCCCGACCCGGCGGGGCCGCGGTCCGGTCCCGAGGGGCACCGCACGGGCCCGACGGGACCGTCGACGTCCCGCTCGCCGTCGACGCTCGCCGAGCGGACTGCCCAGGGGTCCGCCCCGGGGTTCCGCATCCGCCGCTCCGGCGACCGCCACCTGCTGGTCGAGGCCGGCCCCGCCGAGCTGGACCTGACCGTCCGCATGTGGGTGCACCTGCTGGCGAACGCGCTGCGCGCCTCGGCCCCGGCGGGGGTCACCGAGGTCGTCGAGGGCGTGCGGTCGCTGCTGGTCGCCGTGGACGGCGCGCGGCTGACGCTGCCGGCGCTGGCCGGGCTGCTCGGCGAGCTGTCCGCCGGGCTCGACGACCCGGCCACGGTCACCCTGGACGTGCGGGAGGTGACGTTGCCGATCGCGTTCGACCATCCCGAGGTGCACGAGGCCATGCGCCGCTACGCCTCGGTCCGGCCGGACGCGCCGTGGTGCCCGGACAACGTCGAGTTCATCCGGCGGGTCAACGACCTGCCTGAGCGGGCCGACGTGTTCGATGTCGTGCACGCGGCGACCTACCTGGTCATCGGCCTGGGCGACGTGTACCTGGGCGCGCCGGTCGCGGTGCCGATCGACCCCCGGCACCGCCTGGTCACCACCAAGTACAACCCGGCGCGCACCTGGACCCCGCAGAACGCGGTCGGCATCGGGGGCATCTACCTCTGCGTCTACGGCATGGAGGGGCCCGGCGGGTACCAGCTGGTGGGGCGGACGGTGCCGGTGTGGCGCACCCCGGGCGGGCCGGCACGCGACGAGCACCCGTGGCTGCTGCGCCTGTTCGACCGGTTGCGGTTCCGGCCGGTGTCGGTGGACGAGCTGGCCGACCTGCGCGCCGACGTCGCGGCGGGGCGCGCCGACCTGGACGTGGCACCGGGGACGTTCTCGGTGCGGGAGGCGGCCGCGATCACCGCGGCGCACGGCCCCGAGATCGACCGGGTCCGGGCCGGGCGGCGGGCCGCGTTCGCCGCCGAGCGGGAGCGCTGGACCCGGGCCGCGCACCGCCCCGACCCGTGATCGTCCCGGTGCGGTGGTGCCCGGCTTCACCCTCGCCGTGGGACCGGTCCGGATGAGATCATCAGCCGGTCCCTCCCCGCCGCCATCGGAGCGCCATGGACGAGAGCACCGCGCCGTCGCGGAGCCGGATCGCGGTCGCCAGCTTCATCGGCACCGCCATCGAGTTCTACGACTTCTACATCTACGGCACCGCCGCCGCGCTGGTGTTCGGGAAGCTGTTCTTCCCGTCCTTCTCCGCCACGGCCGGCCTGCTCGCCGCCCTGGCGACGTTCGCCGTCGGGTTCATCGCCCGGCCGCTGGGCGCGATCCTGTTCGGCCACTTCGGCGACCGGCTGGGCCGCAAGCGGATGCTGATCACGTCGTTGCTGGTGATGGGCCTGTCCACGGTGGCGATCGGGCTGGTGCCGTCGTACGCCACCATCGGGGTCGCCGCGCCGGTGCTGCTGGCCGTGCTGCGGTTCGCGCAGGGCATCGGGCTGGGTGGCGAGTGGGGCGGCGCGGTGCTGCTGGCCACCGAGTACGCCCCGACCGGCAAGCGCGGCCTGTACTCGGCGTTCCCGCAGCTCGGCCCCGCTGTCGGGTTCGCGCTGGGCAACGCGCTGTTCCTGATCCTGAACGCGACGATGAACGCCGAGGCGTTCCTGGCGTGGGGCTGGCGGGTGCCGTTCCTGGCCTCGGCGGTGCTGCTGGTGGTCGGCTTCTACATCCGGATGCGGATCGCCGAGACACCCGTGTTCCAGGCCGCGCTGGACGCGCACGCCCGGACGAAGGTGCCGTTCCTGGAGTTGCTGCGCCGCCAGCCGGGCGTGCTGGCGCTGGCCACGCTGTCGTTCATCCTGGCGTTCACGATGTTCTACACGATCACCACGTTCTGCCTGTCCTACGGCACCAAGACGCTGCACCTGTCGCAGACCACGATGCTGGTCGAGGCGATCATCGCGTCGCTGGTGATGGGCGCGGCGACGCTCTGGTTCGCCGCCGCGTCCGACCGGGTGGGCAGGCGCGCGCTGTGCATCGCGGCCGCCGTGGCCTCGGGGCTGTGGGCGTTCCCGCTGTTCTGGCTGCTGCAGACCCGGCAGCCGGTGCTGATCGGGGTCGCCATGGTGGTCGGGCTGGTGTGCTTCGCGCTGCTGTACGGGCCGATGGGGGCGTACCTCCCCGAGCTGTTCCGGGTGCGCTTCCGCTACACCGGCTCGTCGTTCGCCTACAGCGCGGCCGGCATCATCGGCGGCGGCATCAGCCCGCTGGTGGCCACCGACGTGCTGGCCACCACCGGGTCCACCACCGGTGTCTCCTGGTACCTGGTCGGGGTCGCGGTGCTCTGCCTGGTCTCCCTGCTGTTCCTCGGCGAGACGAAGGACGCCGACTTCTCCGACGGGCTGGCCGCCGAGCGTCGGGTCACCTCGCGGCGCTGACCGGCCGCTACCTCTGGCCGGGCACGGTCAGCGCGAACTCCAGGATCGAGCCGGGGTTGTCCAGGTCGCCGGTCACCGAGCCGGACTGGGGGCCGGCCTTGCCCTCGCTGTCGGTGGCCACGTAGACCTTGGTGTGGTCCGGGCTCAGCGCCACGTCGCGGTACCGGTTACGGGTCCGGAACAGCTGGACCACGTCGCCGCCCACCCACGCCCCGTCCTGGGTCAGCTTGAACACGTACACCGCGCCGTTCTTCAGGCTGGGCACCAGCAGCGCGTTGGCGAGCGCCGGGTTCGGGGCGCCGGCGGCCGGCACGTAGTCGATGCTGGACGGCGCGATGGACGGCCAGCACAGGTCGAACTCCTCGCCGCAGGCCGGGTCCTGGAAGTTGTAGCCGGTCGGCACCGTGTAGATCGTCTTCAGCGGCTCCACGTAGTCCGGGGCGTTCCACTGCGTCTCGGTCGGGCCCAGCGGCACCGACGGCGGCAGGTCGTAGTCGTCGTAGTGCAGCCCCGCGCAGCCCGGAGCCGCCGACCAGTTCGCGTACCGGTAGGTCTGGTCGTCCCGGTACCCGGCCACGAACGGCCAGCCGTAGTTCTTGCCGGCCCGCAGCAGGTTCACCTCGTCGTCGCTCTTCGGGCCGTGCTCGTCGGAGAACAGCCGCCCTCCGGGGCCGAACACCAGGCCCTGCGGGTTGCGGTGGCCGTAGGTGAAGACGTGGCTGCGCACCCCGTGGATCGTCGGGTTGTCGGCCGGGACGGTGCCGTCGGGGTTCATCCGCAGCGTCTTGCCGACGTAGGTGCTCCAGTCCTTCGCGGTCACCTGCGCCGCGGTCGGCAGGTCCTGCGCGCGGATCGGCCGGCAGGCCCGGTCGAACTGGTTGTTGCCCTGGTCGCCGATCGAGTAGTACAGCTTCTGGTCCGGCCCGAACACCAGCCGGCCGGCGTTGTGGTCCGCGCTGGCCGGCAGGTTGTCCAGCACGACCGTCGGCGCGGTGAGGGTGGCCGCCGCCTTGTCGTAGTGGTAACGAACGATCTTGCCCCGCAGGTCGGGAGGCGGCTCCGTGTCGGGGCCGGGCGGCGGCGGGTTGGGCCCGGCGCTCGGGCTGTAGTCGTAGGCCAGGAACACCGAGTCGCCGGCGAAGGCCATGCCCAGCAGGCCGTCCTGGGCGCCGCTGGAGGAGACCTCGGGGATGTCCAGTACGGTGCTCTTCGCGCCGTCCGCCGGGTTGATCCGGTCGACCTTCCTGCCGACCTTCTCGGTGGCCCACAGGAAGTTGTCCGGCCCCCAGGTGAGCTCCCAGGGATCGGTCAGCCCGGAGGTCACCACCCGCATCGTCGGTGCCGGGCCGAGCGAGGCGGCGGGCGGGTTGATGCTGCCCGGTGCCTTCTCGCCGGACGCGGGGCCGGAGCCCGGCGCGCCCGGAGCGCCTGAGCAGGCCACGACGCCGGACGACACGACGAGCAGGGCGGCGAGCGCCAGGGACCGTCTCAACGGGCCTCCTCGATCACGGTGACGGCCCAACCTAGCGCAGCGGTCGCGGCCTCCCTGAGTGATTCACAAAACGCCGGGGGACGGCCGGCCGTTCGACGGTCGCGCCGGTTCGCGGTCCGCCCCGGGGCGCCCGGCCGCACGGACTGTGCGCGCCCCGGGCCGACCGGCCGGTCAGGCGCCCGCCGGGACCTTGTCCAGGAACCCGTACACCTGGCGCAGCCGGCCGTCCGCGACGGTCACCACGTCGAACCCGACGACCAGCGGCTCGTCCGCGCCGGGGGCGCCGAGGTGCCACTGGAACCGGGCCGTGTCGTGGTGGCTGTCCACCGGGCCGGCCAGGCTGAACGCCAGCCCGGCGAACTGCCGCTGGGCGCCGGCCACGGTGGCGTCGATCTCATCGCGGCCGCGCGCGTCGACCAGCGGGTCGGCGTAGCGGGCGTCGGCGGTGTAGAGCGCGTCTATGCCGGCCCGCCGCGCGTCGGCGTCGGTCTCGTTCCACAGCGCGATGTAGCGCTCCGCCAGCGCGGTGGCGGTGTCGGCGTGCGCGGTCTCGTTGCTGGCCTGGGTCTCGGTGCTCATCGGGTCCTCCTCGGGTCCGTGGGTGGGTGAACACCACGATGCCCCGAGGAGGTAATCGAAGCGATTCCCTCAGAGGTAATGCGTGCACGCGCGGGCCGGGCATGGGCCTGCCGGCGGGGTCCGGGCCTGGCGCACCCGGCCCGCGCGAGCACCGCTGGGGGCGGAGTCAGCGCTTCAGCACGACCTTCAGGGCGTTGTGCTTCCCGGCGTCGGCGAACACGTCGTAGGCCTCCATGATCTGGTCCAACCGGAAGTCGTGCGTGCCGAACTGCTCGGCCCGGATCCGACCGTCCCGCACCAGCTGCAGCAGCATCGGCACCGTCACCGTGTCGACCAGACCAGTGGTGATCGTGATGTTCTTGATCCACAGCTCTTCGAGGTGCAGCGTGGCCGGCGCGCCGTGCACCCCGATGTTGGCCACCACGCCACCCGGCCGGACGATCCGCGCGCAGGTCTCGAAGGTCTCCGGCACGCCGACCGCCTCGATGGCCACGTCCACGCCCAGCCCGTCGGTCAGCTCGGCCAGCGCGGCGTCCAGGTCGTCCTCGGCGCCGATCGCGTGCGTCGCACCGAACTGCTTGGCGAACTCCAGCCGGGACGGCGACTTGTCGATAGCGATCACCCGGCTCGCCCCGTGCAGGCCGGCCGTCATGATCGCGGCCAGGCCGACCGGCCCGGCGCCCACCACGGCCACCGTGTCGCCCGGCTTGACCTGCCCGTTGCGCACCCCGACCTCGTAGCCGGTGGGCAGGATGTCGGCCAGGAACAGCACCTGGCTGTCGGTGACGCCCTCGGGCACCTTGTGCACGCTGGTCTCCGCGTAGGGCACCCGGGCGAACTCGGCCTGGGTCCCGTCGATCAGGTGGCCGAAGATCCAGCCGACCCCGCCGACGGCCTGGCAGTGGCTGGGCATCGCGCGCTTGCAGTACGAGCAGCGGCCGCACGAGGTGATCGCCGGCACCAGCACCCGGTCGCCCTCGGCCAGCGAGGTCACCGCCGAACCGGTGGCGACCACGGTGCCCACCGCCTCGTGACCGAGCAGCCGGCCCTGCTCCACCGTGGGCACATCGCCCTTGAGGATGTGCAGGTCGGTACCGCAGATCGTCGTGGTGTCCACCTGGACGACGATGTCGGTCGGATCCGCCACCGTCGGGTCCGCCACCTCGTCCCAGGATTTGCGTCCGGCTCCGTGATAGACCAGCGCCTTCATCGGGTTCCTCCCACATCGGTGCCGACCGGTACGACCTCACCGTGGCGAAGCCGGAGGCGTCGGGATGTCTCATCCTGCGAATCGCGGGGCGTCTCAACCTGCGAAAGGCCTTGCCCGGGGCGGGTAGCGTCTGATCCGTGCACCGGTGCTTCCCCATCACCCCGCCGCCCGCGGCCTGAGCGGGCGGGCCCGGCTCCGCGCGCGCCTCGCCCCGGCGAGCGCCCGCGCCTAGCGGCGACCCCGGCCGGCGCCATGTCGCGCCGGCGTCCCGGGGTGCCGTCGTGCGGTTGCCGTTGCTGTCGTGCCGTTGCCGTTGCCGTTGTGCATGTGCGTTGCCAGGTGACGTTCGACGACGCCGGTGCCGCCGGTGGCCGGCCGGCGCCGTGCCGTGCGGTAGCCGGTCACGCCCGCGTTCCGCGACTCCCCTCCCACCGTCGCTGCCGCAGGAGCGTGCATGTCCTCCCGTCCCCGTCCGGTCGCCGTCGAGCGTCCGAGGTCCTCGTCCGTCCCACTGCTGTCCGTCGTCGCGGCCGCGGTTCTCTGGGGAACCGGCGGCCTGGCCGGCGCCCTCCTCGGCCGGCTCACCGACCTCCCTCCGCTCGCCGTCGCCACCTACCGGCTGGCCGGCGGCGGGCTGTCGGTGCTGCTGGTGCTGGGCCTGCTCGGCCGCTTGCCGCGGCTCGACCGCGCCGGGCGTGTCCGGGTGCCGCTGGTCGGGCTGCTGTCCGCCGTCTACCAGTACTGCTACTTCGCCTCGGTGGCCGCCACCTCGGTCGGGGTGGCGACGCTCGCCACGTTGGGGGTGTCACCGGCGCTGGTGCTCGCCGTCGAGTCGGTTCACCGGCGCCGCCGGCCCCGGGCGGGCAGCCTGGCCGGGGTGCTGCTCGCGGTCGCCGGCCTCGGGCTGCTGGTCGGCGCGCCCGGGGCCGGTGGCGCGGTCGGCGGGCCGGCCGGCGCGGTCGGCGGGCCGGCCGGTGGCGCGGTCGCTCCCGCCGGGGGTTCGTTGTGGCTGGGCGTGCTGTACGCCCTGGGCGCGGCCGCGGGGTTCGCCGCGATCACCCTGCTCGGTCGGGAGCCGGTCGCCGGGCTGGCCGGGCCGGCCACCATCGGCTACGGCTTCGCCGCGGGTGGCGCGCTGCTCGCGGTGCCGTGCGTGCTGGTCACCGGGCTGGGCTTCGCCCCGTCGGCCGCCGCGCTCGGCGTGCTCGCCTACTTCGCCTGGGTACCCACCGCGCTGGCGTACGGGCTGTTCTTCGCCGGGTTGCGCGGGGTCAGCGCGAGCTCGGCCGCCGTGGTCGCGGTGCTCGAGCCGGTCACCGCGACGGTGCTGGGCGTGTTGCTGCTCGGCGAGCGGCTCGGGCTCAACGGCGTGCTGGGCGCCGGCCTGCTGTGCGTGGCCACCCTGGTCGCCGGCCTGGCGGGCGCGCGCGGGCGGTGATCGCGGTGCCGGCCGTACCCGGTGCGTGCTGACCGCGGTGCCCGCCGGTACGCGGTGGGGATGACCGCCGTCCCGGGGGATACCGGAGGCTGGGGTGGCCGTGGACGGGGGTGATCGCCGTCGCGGGCGCCGGAACCGCGCACAGCGGGGGCCGAACCGCCCGAAACGGCGATCACCTTCGGCGGACGGAGGCCGGACGGAGGCCGGACGGCGGTACCGGTCGGGCGGCGGTACCGGCGGACGGAGGCCGGACGGCGGTACCGGCGACACGGTGCGCGGACGGGCGCGGCTAGAACCGGTCCTGGCCGGTGAGCTGGTGTTCCAGGGCGTCCGCGCGTTCCACGACCAGCTTGAACGGGGCGTCGAACGCGGTCAGCGACAGATCGGCCAGGCTGGTGGCGTGCCGGAACAGGGCGACCCCTTCGGACACCACCACACCGCCCACCACCGACTCGCCGGCCAGCTCGAGGAGCCGCCGCAGGTCCACCTCGTCGGCCCATGCCACGGCGGACTCGATCAGCACCCAGTCGGCGCCGTCGGACTCGACGTGGTGCACGGCGACCCGCTGGGTGCGGTCGTCGCCGATGGGCAGGTGGAACCGCAGCGTGTCCCGGGTCTGCTGAAAGATCTCGTACCGGAACCGCACGTATCCGATCAGGTCCGTCCACGTGGTGGCCACGGTGCCCGAACCTATCGCAGGATCATGGTCGGGGTTCGCGGCGGTAGGGTCGCGGCGTGGCCGAGCTGACCCCCGAGACGGATCCCGCCGAGGTCGGGCTGGACGCCGACCGCCTGGCCAGGATCGACCGGCACTTCGCCCGATACGTCGACGACGGGCGGCTGGCCGGCTGGCAGGCCGTGATCACCCGGCGCGGGAAGATCGCGCACGTCGGCTCGCACGGGCTGCGGGACGCCGAGGCGGACCTGCCGGTGGAGCCGGACACGCTGTGGCGGATCTACTCCATGTCCAAGCCGATCACCTCGGTGGCGGCGATGGCGCTCGTCGAGGAGGGACGGCTGGAGCTGACCGACCCGGTCGGCCGGTACATCCCGGCGTTCGGGGCGAGCCGCGTCTACCGGGGCGGGTCGGCGCTGAAGCCGGTGACCGAGCCGGCCACCGAGCCGATCCGGGTGTGGCATCTGCTCACCCACACCTCGGGGCTGTCCTACGGCTTCCACCACCTGCACCCGGTGGACGCGATCTACCGCGCGCGCGGCTACGAGTGGGGGGTGCCGGCGGGCGTCGACCTGGCCGCCGCGTGCGAGGCGTGGGCCGGGATGCCGCTGCTGTTCCAGCCGGGCAGCGAGTGGAACTACTCGGTCGCCACCGACGTGCTCGGCCGGGTCGTCGAGGTGGTCTCCGGGCAGTCGCTGGACGAGTTCCTGGCCGACCGGGTCCTCGGCCCGCTGGGCATGACCGAGACCGGGTTCGGGGTGCCGGAGGCCGATGCGGAGCGGCTCGCCGCGCTGTACAGCCCCGACCCGAGGACCGGCCGGTTCACCCGCAACGACCGGATGGGCGCGGCCGCCCTGCGCGCGCCGACCTGCCTGTCCGGCGGGGGCGGGCTGGTCTCCAGCGCGCACGACTACCATCGCTTCACCCAGATGTTGCTGCGCGGCGGCGAGCTGGACGGCGTGCGCGTGCTGGGCCGGCGGACGGTCGAGTACATGGCCACCAACCACCTCCCCGGCGGGCAGGACCTGCAGAGCTTCGGCCGGCCGGTGTTCGCCGAGTCGCCGATGGCCGGGCAGGGCTTCGGGCTGGGTTTCTCGGTGGTGCTCGACCCGGCGGCGCTCAAGATGCTGTGCTCGGCGGGGGAGTACGCGTGGGGCGGCGCGGCCAGCACCGCGTTCTGGGTCGACCCGGCGGAGCAGCTCACCGGGATGTTCTTCACCCAGCTGTTACCGTCCAGTTCCCATCCGATCCGTGCGCAACTGCGGACGCTCGTGTACCAAGCGGTGGTGAACTGATGGCTCTCGCGGTCGTACTGAAGGTGCTGGTCAACGCGGTTGCGCTGTGGATCTGCACCCTGGTGGTCGATGGCATCTACCTCGGTGGCGCCGACCGGCCCACCCGGGTCGCCACGTTGGTCATCGTCGCGTTGATCTTCGGACTGGTGAACGCGTTCATCAAACCGGTGATCAAGCTGGTGGGCTGCGCGTTCTACATCCTGACCCTCGGGCTGATCGGGCTGGTGGTGAACGCCCTGCTGTTCCTGCTGGTGGGCTGGCTGGCCGACCGGCTGCGGCTGCCGTTCGAGGTGTCCGGGTTCGCGGCGGCGTTCTGGGGCGCGATCGTGGTGGCCATCGTCGGCTTCGTGCTGCACCTGATCATCCCGGACCGGTTCGACCGGCGCGGCGGCCTGGGCTGAGCCGGTCCGCCGGCACCCTGGCCGGGGACGCCCGCAGGCGGGTGCCGGGTCAACGCACCGGCGAGCCGGCGAGGTCGGCGCGGACGACGTCGTAGCCGCGCAGGTTGGACGTGGGCCTGCGGTGCGGCTCACCGACCACCGCCAGCCCGGGGAACCGGGTGAACAACGCGCGCAGCGCCACCTCGCCCTCCACCCGGGCCAGCGCGGCGCCGAGGCAGTGGTGGATGCCGCTGGAGAACGCGAGGTGCCGCCCGGCGTTCGCCCGGGTGACGTCGAACCGGGCCGGCTCGTCGAACACCTCGGGGTCCCGGTTCGCCGCGCCGAGCAGCACCACCACGATCTCGCCCTTGCGGAACCGCTCGCCGAGCACCTCGGTGTCCCGCGACGCTCGCCGGGCGGTGCGCTGGACCGGCGAGTCGAACCGGAGCATCTCGTCCACCGCGTTCGGCCACAGCTGCGGGCGACCGGCCAGCAGCACCCGCTGGTCGGGGTGCCGGTCGAGCAGGGTGATGCCGGTGGCGAGCAGGTTGACGGTGGTCTGGGCGTCGATCCCGCGCTGTGCGTGCCGGAACGCCCGCCGGTCCAGCCCGGGGTCGAGGGAGGTGGCCGCCGCGTCGCCCCACTGGAGAAACTGGGGGCTCATCGAGGTCGGCGCCCCCATGATCTCGCAGATGACGATCACCGGGAGCTGTGCGGCGTAGGTGGCGACCAGGTCGACCGGCCCGGTCGCGGCCCCTCGGTCGACGTCGTCGAGCAGTGAGCCGGCTATCTCCTCGGTGCGCTCGCGCAGCGCTCGGACCGCCCGCGCGGTGAACGCCCGGGTGACCAGCCGGCGGTACCGGCTGTGCACCGGCGGGTCGACGGCCAGCATGGACGGCGGCTCGATCACGCTGCGCGCCGACCCCGGGCCGGTGCCGCGCAGCAGCCACCGCACCGGCCGGGGAGCGCCGCCGTAGGCCATGGTCCCCAGGTCCTCGCTGCGCAGCACAGCGGCCGCGCTCCCGTGCCGCACGGCGATCTTGCCGGCCAGCCCGGCGCCGAACGGCGCGGCGGTGCGCAGCCGGTCGTAGTGCGGGTACGGATCCGCCCCACACCTCGGGATCGGTGAGGAACCGGGCGTTGAGGTTGCCCGCGCGGGTCGCCTGGCGCAGCGCCAGCCGCGGCAGGCCGTGGGTGGCGGCCCACCGCACGGTGTCCGGCACCTGCATGATCGCCCGCCGATCGCTGCGTACACCGTGGGGACGCGGGTCAGATCGGCCAGGTCTCCCGGCGGAAGCCGGCGTCCCAGAACATCCACTCGTAGCGGGACGTGGTGGTGAAGTGCCCGACGACCCGGCCCAGCTCGACCGGCGACAGCTCGGCGCCCACCCGGTCGGTCAGCGCCAACACCGCGTCCACCACCGACCGGTAGTCCTCGCCGCCGTACATCGCGATCCACCGCGCGTACAGCGGGTCCGGCGAGGACCGGTCGAGCAGCGCCTCGCCCACCCGCGCGTAGATCCAGTAGCAGGGCAGCACCGCGCCGAGGCCCTCGGCGAACGACCCGCCGTGCACCGTGGCCAGCAGGTAGCTCACGTAGGCCTGGGTGGTCGGCGCGACCGGCTCGGCGGCGGCCTGCTCGACCGTCATGCCCAGCGCCGCCACCAGCTCGGCGTGCATCTCCCGCTCGGCGGCGATGGCACCGGCCGCGTGCTCGGCGAACATCAGGGTGTCCGACTCGGTCGGGGCCTTCGCGGCGCACACCGCGAGCGCCCGGGCGAACCCGCGCAGGTAGTGCGCGTCCTGCACGATGTAGTGCCGGAACGACTCCGCCGGCAGGGTGCCGTCGGTCAGCCCGGTGACGAACGGATGATCAAGCACGCCCGCGTAGATGTGCGCGATGCCCGACCACAGGCGGTCGGTCAGCGCCTCGGAAATGACCATGACCCGCACCGTAGGGCCATGTCCCTCGCTCGGACGAGTGACAAATTTTCCGCTAGCTCGTTTAGAAGGACATCAGACCGGGAATCGAGTCAATCGTCTCAGTGACGTGACTATGCGCGTTTCCTGGGTAACTATGGGTGCTTCGGGGATGCGACTCAACGCGGAGGAGCCCACCGAAGTCTCGTCACAGGCGGAGGTGCTGGCATGAGCGCACATGCATCGATGGACCACCACGAGCGGATGCGGCTGCGGGCGGCGGCGTTCCGGGCGACCCGGGTCTACCCCGGGCCGGTCGGTGAGTTGCTGTCCCGCGAGTTGCTCTCGTGGGAGGAGTTCGGCTACCGGCTGGGCTCTCGTGGGATGATCATGGGCATCGTGGATGCCGTGATGAAGGCCCAGGTTCAGCAGGCCGACGCGGCCTGATCCACAACCGCCGGTCGGCCGCACCGCGGTGCGGCCCCCGGCGGTCACCCACGTCGGCCGGCGCCGACGTCGGTCGGCGCCACCGCGCGCCGCCCGACCGGGCGTCGGTCGGCGTCGGCTGCTCGACCTGACCCGCGTGGGTTCGACCTGCCCACGTGTCGACGTCACCCGCGTCGGTCGGGGTGAGCCGGTCGACGTGCCCGCGAGTCGACGTGACCCGCGTCGGTCCGGATGAGCCGGTCGTCGTCCCGAGCCGGTCGGCGTGAGGCACGGGTCGGTTCGGCGTCCTAGGTGCGCGCCCTCGATCGGGTACCGCGTCAGGCCGGGCGTGCAGCCGCGCCCCGGCGTCAGGCCGGGCGTGCAGCGGCGCCCCGGCGTCAGGCCGGGCGTGCAGCCGCGCCCCGGCGCTCAGCGCATGCGGTGGCGGGTGAACGCCCCGGAGGAACCCACCGCCCCCGGAGGCTCGTCCAGGATCCGGTGGGCCTGCCCGGGCGCGCCGTGCGGCGCGGCGAGCGGCGCGCGGGCGAGACCTGGCTCCGCGGGCGGGTGCGGCGCGGCCAGCGCCGCGGTGGCCCCGATGACCGCCAGCATCACGATGCCGGCCGCCGTGCGGCCGAGCTGGCCGGCCGCCGCCAACCCGGCGTCGAGTGCCCGGCGCGACGCCGGACGGGGCGCCCGGCGGTGCCGGCCGGCCGCCGCCGCTCCGACCGGCGGGACCACTCCGTCTCCGACGCCGCCCGAGGGCACGGCGCCCAGGCTAGGAATTGGCGCCGCCGAGGTTCCGGGCGCGCTCCAGCTCGCGCTGGTTGTTCCGCCCACCGGGAGTGTCGCGGCTGCTCTCCGCCGTGGAGGCGGGCGCGCTGGCCGGCGCCGAGGCCGGTGCGCTGGCCGACGGCGAGGTCTTCGGCTGCGTGGCCGCCTTGGTGGGCGTGGCCGCGCGGGTCGGTTTCGGCTTGGGCGTGGCGCGGACCGTCGGAGTGCTGCGTGCCGGGGCGACCGCCTTGGCCGTCGGCGTGACCGCGCGGGGCGGCTCGGTCGTCGGGACCACCGGGGGCGGCGCCACGGCGGCCTCGGTGCTCGGTGCGCTCGCGGCCGGGGACACCAGGTCGGCGGCCGGCGCCGGGGCCTGGTCCTCGGCGGCGGCGGTGGCCCGCAGCGTCACGATCAGCAGGCCGACGACGAGCAGCACCAGGCCACCGAGCCCCCAGGCGAGCTTCCGGTTGGACAGCATCGCGGCCGCCCGTCCGCCGGGCGCCTGGCCGGCGGGCAGCACCGTGGTCGGCGGGTC
This sequence comes from Pseudonocardia sp., assembly GCA_036497465.1. Lineage (GTDB taxonomy): Bacteria > Actinomycetota > Actinomycetes > Mycobacteriales > Pseudonocardiaceae > Pseudonocardia. Next base: position 77,768 of record DASXJJ010000059.1, read on the forward strand.
GATCTGCTCGCCGACGGGCAGCACCGTGGTCTGCATCTCGGTGTTGAGCAGCGGGGAGTTGAACAGGGCCACCGGCGACCCGTCGTCCGTCTCCGGCTGCCATTCCTGCTGGAACCTCATTGCAACGCCGCCCTGGGGGAGTCTGTCCGGCGGCCCGGGGGAGACGGGGCTACCGGCCTGGCTGGGTGGCGCGGGTGTGACCGGGAGGAGCCACACCCGCGCGCCACCTGGACGTCGCGCCAGGGGGCCGGGGCGTTACGCCAGCAGCTCCCGCAGTTCCCGCTTCAGGACCTTGCCGGCCGCAGACACCGGGATCTCCTCGACCAGCCGCAGCTCGCGGATGTGCTGGTAGGGCAGCAGGTCCGCGTTCACCGCCGCGCGCAGCTTCTCCCCGTCGGCCTCGTCGAAACCCGGGGCCACCACGAAGGCGACCGGGAGCTCGCCGACCGCCGGGTCGGGCCGGCCCACCACCGCGGCGCCGGTGATCCCGGGCTGGCCGAACAGCCGCTCCTCCAGCTGACGGGGGTACACGTTGTAGCCCTTGTAGAGCAGCATGTCCTTCTTGCGGTCGACGATCGACAGGTACCCGTCCTCGTCGAGCACCCCGATGTCGCCGGTTCGCAGCCACCCGCCGGCCAGCACCGCGGCCGTCTCGTCCGGCCGGTTGCGGTAGCCGAGCATCACCTGCGGGCCGCTGATGCACACCTCGCCCGCCTCGCCGGGGGGCAGCGGCTCGTCGGACTCCTCCGCGACCACCTTGATCCGGGTGTCCGCGACCGGCAGGCCCACCGTGCCGACCTTGCGCACCGCCGACCGCGCCGCCGGGCCCGCCGTGGCGCCCATGGTCACCTCGGTCAGCCCGTAGCCCTCGCCGATGATCACCTTGGGGCCGAACCTCGCCACCAGTGCATTGATCATCTCCACCGCGAGCGGGGCGGCGCCCGAGGTGATGCCGCGCACCGTGTGCAGGTCGCGGGTGGCGAAGTCGGGGTGGCCGACCAGCGCGGCGAACAACGGCGGGGCGCCGGCCATCCCGGTGACCCCGTACCGCTCGGCGTCGGCCAGGTACGCCGCCGGGTCGAAGCGGTGGTGCAGCACCTGGGTGGTGCCGCTGAGGACCGCGACGTTCAGGCTGCCCACCGTGCCCATCGCGTGGAACCAGGGTGTCAGGTTGATCCCCACGTCGGTTCCCAGCCGCTCCGGGTAGTCGGCCGGGTCGCCCACCTGCTCGATCCACAGCCCGCCGTCGGCGTCCAGCCTCGGCGCCGCGCCGGCTCGCCAGCAGGCGAACTGCAGCGTGTTGACCACGACGTTGCGGTGCGGCAGGCGCACACCCTTGGACCGGCCGGTGGTGCCGCCGGTGTAGGCCAGGTGGGCGATGTCGCGGTGCACGTCGATCGTCACCTCGGGGCGGGTGGTCGGCCGCCGGGCGACGAAGTCCTCGAAGCTCGCGTCGCCGGCCAGCACCACCCGGCGGACCGCGGTCTGCTCGCGCACCGCCTCCAGCGCCCGGTTCGCCGGCGCGAAGCTCACCGCGAGCACCGCCCCGGAGTCGGCCAGCTGGGCGGCCAGGTCGGCGGGCGGGAGCAGCGGGTTGACCGGGGTGTAGGTCGCCCCGGACAGCAGGATGCCGTGGTAGGCGACCGCGTACTCCGGGCGGTTGCCCAGGTGCACGGCGACCACGTCGCCCACGCCGACGCCCTCGGCGCGCAGGGCGTGCGCGAACGCGCACGCGCGCCGGTAGAGCTCGGCGAAGGTCAGCTCCGTCCCGCCGGCGCGCAGCGCCACCCGGTCCGGCCACCGCACGGCCGACCCGGCCAGCGTGGCGCCGGCCGGCACCTCGGGGTAGTTCAGGTGACTCGGGGACTCGACGATCACCGGGCACCTCCGGGGGTGAACGAGACCGGCAGGTGCTTGATGCCGTTGATGAACGACGACTTCAGCCGGACCGGTTCGGCGGTCGCGGCGATGTCCGGCACGCGGGTCAGCAGCCGGCGGAACATCACCGAGATCTCCCGCCGGGCCAGGTGCGCACCCAGGCAGAAGTGCGGGCCGGGGCCGCCGAAGCCGACGTGCGGGTTCGGCGAGCGGAGCACGTCGAAGGCCGCCGGGTCGGCGAAGTGCTCCGGGTCGCGGTTGCCGGCCCAGTAGAACAGCAGCACCTTGTCCCCGGCGTCCAGCGACTGGCCGCCGAGCTGGGCCGGCACCGCCAGGGTGCGCCGCATGAACATCACCGGTGAGGCCCAGCGGACGATCTCCTCGACGGCGGTCGGGGTGACCGCGTCCAGGTCGGCCAGCCAGCGCCGCCGCTGCTCCGGGTTCTCGGTGAGCAGGTGGATGCCCCAGCTGATCGCGTTGCGGGTGGTCTCGTTTCCGGCCACCACGAGCAGGATGAAGAAGGACGCCAGCTCGTCGGGGGTCAGCGACTCGCCGTCGATCTGCGCGTTCACCAGCGCCGAGGTCAGGTCGTCGACCGGGTGCTTCAGCCGGTGCTCGGCCAGCCCGCGCATCAGGTTGGCCAGGTCGGCGCCCGCGGCCATGAGCGCGGCGACGATGTTGTCCGCGTCCGGCACGTACTCCGGATCGGTGGCGCCGAGGATGACGTTGGTGCGGTCGAACACGAAGCCGTGCTGGTCGGCCGGGATGCCCATCATGTCGCATACGACGGTGAGCGGGAGCCGCGCGGAGATGGCCGGAACCGCGTCGCACCCGCCGTCGTCGATCACGTCATCGATGATCCGCTCGGTGACCCTGGCGACGTTCTCGGTGAGCTCGTCCAGCCGGCGCGGGGTGAACCCCCGGGACACGATGCGCCGCAGCCGGCTGTGCCGGGGGTCGTCCATGTTGATCATCGAGCCGTAGAACTCGAGGAACTCCGTCGGCAGGTCGGCGATGTTGGTGGCGCCCTGTCCCGAGGTGAAGATCCGTGGCTGCCGGCTGGCCTCGACGATGTCGTCGTGCCTGCTCAGCGCGTAGAAACCGGGGCCGGCCGGGATGAACTCGGAGAACGTCCGCTCGGTGAAGAACGGTAGGCCGGGGCGCTCGCGCAGCGCCTCGAACGCCGCATGTCGTCGCTCGACGGGTTCGGTCCAGAAGCCGTCGACGTCCGACAGGTCGGGAGCCACGACGTGGCCGGCGGGGTCAACTTCGACGGTGGGAGTCGGCGCGGGCGTCATGCGCCCACCCTGCCGCGCCGACCCACGGGCACGCCATACGACGAACGTACGGTGTACGTGACGCTGCTCTCGGCGCCGCCCGGTGAGCGTTCGTGGCGTTCGTGGCGTTCGTGGTGGCGCCGCCGCCCGCACGGACCCGTCCGACTCGCCGGCGCCCCTCATCCCGCCCGCACAGACCTCGCCCCTCCGGCACAGGCCCTGCAGACCATGCGTGGCTGGTACCGGATCTGTGTCGGCCCGGGGGCGTGTGTCGGACGGTGTCGATGGGCACCTGAGGCGTCGCGTCCAGCTCAACAGGAGCGTGGCCACCAGGAGACTGGACCAGCTCCGACGTAGATCTCGGCGCCGACGGGCGGCGGCGCGGACGGGCGGCGGCGCGGACGGGTGGCGGCGCGGACGGGTGGCGGCGCGGACGGACGGCGGCGCGGACGGGCGGCGCGGACGGGCGGCGCGGACGGGCGGCGGCGCGGCGCGCACGCGCCGGCCACGAGCCGATCGATGGGCGTGCGGCGAGCCGAGTCACGGAGGAGCGGGGTGGGCCGGTTGCTACGCCCGCGCAGACCCTGCATGGCCCGCACAGACCGGCGTGGCCGGCGCGGACCGGTGTGGCCGGCGCAGACCCTGTGTGGCCGGCACTGACTCGACGGGGCGTGTGCGCGCCGCGGGGAGTCTGTGCCAGCGGGACGCGGTATGTGCCGGCCGTTCGGGGAAGGCCGCTCCCGGCGTCAGGGACGGTTGGCTTCGGTGCGGAGTACGCCGAGCAGGGGAATGGCGGCGATCTTGTCCTCGGTGAGCTCGGACCAGCGGATCTCGCCGGTCGCCCGCTCACCCCGCCCCGTCCGGCAGTCGATCACCCGCTCCGGCGTGACCACGAGGTCGACCGGTGCGTCGTGCGCCGACGTGGGGATCTCGCCGGCCGGCCGGACCTGCAGCTCGTGCACCGTGGTCACCACCAGCGTGTCCGCTCGGATCAGCCCGGCCGAACCGGCCAGCGCGAACTCGAGGTCGGCGAACCCGCCGCCCTTGCCCAGCCGCGCACCGTCCTCGCCGACCGCCACGCAGCCGCTCACCACGAGGTCGACCGGCCGCATCCGGGCCAGCGGCAAGCGCTGGGCCGAACGGGTCGCACCAGCGATGGATGCGGCCCGGTGCGGCGGGTCGGCCAGCTCGTCGGGGTCGAGCAGGAAGAACGGGTTCTCCTCGGCCAGCCGGGGCACGGCCATGAACACCGTCTTGCCCTCCTCCAGCGCGCGCTTGCGCACCGGGAGCTGGGCCGAGTCGGGGTTGGCCTTGACCGCGGTCGCCCGCTGCCACGCATCGGTCTCGGCGAGCCGCGCGGCGGCGGCCTCCGCGCCGATGAAGTTGGAGATCCGGTTGCGCGCGCCGGGGAAGCGGGACACCTTCGCCTCGGTCAGTGCGGTCCAGACCTCGTCACGCAGCGCGGCCTTCGAGGCGAGCAGTTCCGGGTCCCCGCCGGCGTCCGCGTCGTGGCGCCGCGACCGTCGTGCCCCGCCGGACCCGGACCCGGACCCGGACCCGGACTTAGACCTGGACCTGGACCTGGACCCGGACCCGGCGCCCGAGGAACGTGCGGACGGGTTCACGGCCGAGCTCGCCTGTGCTCGCCCGCGGCGCGCAGCCGGGCCAGTACCGGCGTCCCGACTGTGGGCAGCAACGCCCCGATCCGGGCCGCCACCGCGCGGCTCGCCGGCAGCGACCGCACCACGCGGCGACCGTTCAGCAGCGCGATCGCGGCGTCCGCGACCGCGCCCGCGGTGAGCAGCCTGCGCTGGGCGAACAGGATCGCCGACTCCGGCCGCTCCCGCGCGTCGCGGACCAGCGCGGTGTCAGCGACGTCGGGGCACAGCGCGAACGCGCGCACCGGCAGCCTGGCCATCCGCAGCTCGCTCTGCAGCGTGACCGTGTAGTTGAGCACGCCGGACTTCGTCGCCGCGTACACCGCCAGCCCCGGGACCGGGCCGTGCGCGGACAGCGAGGCGATGTTCAGCAGCCGCCCGCCGTGCGCGCGCATCGCCGCCACCGCCACCCGGGAACCGTGGATCACCCCGAGCAGGTTCGCCGCGACCATCAGCTCCACGTCCGCGTCGTCCTGCTCCCACGCGGTCGCCGGGCGGGCGACGCCGGCGTTGTTCACCCACACCCGGACGGGCCCGAGCTCGCCGGCCTGTTCGGCCACCCGGCGGTGGTCGGCGACCGATCGGGCGTCGGCGATGATGCCGGTTCCGCCCAGCGACTCGGCCGACGCCATCACCTGCTCGTCCACGTCGGTGAGCACCGCCCGGTGACCCGCCACGACGAGCCGGCGGGCGATCTCCAGGCCGAAGCCCCTGGCCGCTCCGGTGACCACGGCGACGGGGGCGGCGGGGGCGGTCATCGGCCCAGTGTCGCGCACCCGATGGTCGCCGCCGTCGTCGCCACCGCCCGCCGGCCCGCCCCCCGCCGGCCCGCCCCCCGCCGGCCCGACCACCGCCCGCCGGTCGCCGCCCGCCGGTCTCGACCCGGCCGCCGGTCGTGACCCGCCGCGGTCGCCACCGCCCGTACGCCGACGGATCCGGCCGGTCACGCGCTCGGCGTGCCGCCCGGCACCGACAGCCCGGCCGGCGTGCGCCGCCAGGCCGGGCCGAGCGCGGTCGGCCGGGTGGCGGAGCCGGCCGGTCGCACGAGCGTCACGGAGTCGATCTCCTGTCCCATGTCGTTGATCGCGCGCACGGTCATGCTGGAGTCGGCGCCGGGTGCCCCGGGCCGCACGTCCACCGACAGCACCGCGTAGTCCAGGTACCGGGCCTGCGACCAGTCCACCTGCTCGGGCTGCTTGGCGTCCTCGCCCATGGCCAGGAAGCTGGTGGATCCGGTGCCGCTGTCCGGGCCGGTGTTGCCCCGGTAGCGGTCGGTCTCGCCGGGCTGCCAGGTGTACCGGGGGCGGCCGCCGGAGCCGACGCAGATGTAGGTGGTGCCGTCGGTCGCGGGGTGCACGGTGGACCCGTCCGGGGCCTGCGCGCCGCTGCGCCCGCCCTTGATCGGGTTGCTCCGCTCGTACTGGTGGTTGTGCCCCTGCACCACGAGGTCGACGCCGAACTCCTCGAACAGCGGGGCCAGCGCGGCGCGCACCCCGCCGTCCGAGGCGTGCGAGCCGCTGGTGGCGAACGCGCAGTGGTGGAAGAACGCGACGACGAAGTCCACCGAGGCGTCGGCGCGCAGCCGGTGCAGCGTGTCCCGCACCCAGGCCAGCTGCGCGCCGCCGCTGTACCCGGCGTTGGTGGGGATCTCGGCGGACAGGTCGTTGGCGTCCAGGCTCAGCACGCCGAGGTCGGAGTAGGTGAACGAGTACACCGACGGGCACCCGGACGGCCCGGTGCGGGGCAGGTCCATCCGCGCGGCGTGTCCGCCGTACCCGTGCGTCGCGCCGCCGGGGGCGGTGTTGTCGTCGTAGAGGGCCTCCATGTCGTGGTTGCCGGTGGCGAACATCCACGGCGTGCTCGCGGCGCTGGGCTCGATCTGGTGGAAGTAGGCCGTCCAGGTGGTCGGGTCGAAGTTGTCGAAGCCGGACGGTGGCTCGTGCGGCGCGGCGTTGCGCATCGGCCTGCCGTCGCCGCTCGGGTCCGCGTAGCAGATGTCGCCGGCCAGCAGGTGGAAGGCCGGGTTGCGCGAGGTCACGACGCCGACCAGCGCGGACGCCGGCTCGGGGGTGCGCCGGGTGTCACCGCCCTTGTAGTAGTCGTCGGTGAACCCGTTCCCGTTCGAGGTCGGGCCGTTGACGCCCTGGTCGCCGAACGCGGTGAAGGTGAACGGGGCGCGGCCGGCCGGCGCGGTGCCGAACACCGCGTCCGGGGTGGTGCCGCCGCCGGGCAGCCGGAACCGGTAGTGGTAGCGCTGCCCGGGGGTGAGTCCCTGGGCCAGGCCGTGCACGAAGAACTGGTCGGCCGCCCGGATCGAGCCGTCCGCCTGGGGCACCTGGCTGACCAGCTCGCGGACCTCGGCCTCGATCGTCGTGCCGTAGCCGGGGTCGGTGCCGATGTCCAGCAGCACCCTCCCGGTCGGGCGGGTGGTCAGCTCGCCGGCGACCGCCATCTGCCGCGTGGGGTCGGCACCGAAGGACAGGTGCCGCCCGGTCACCGCGAGCGGCGGCGGCCCGGCCGGCGGCCCGCCACCCGCCCGGGTCCCGCAGGCGGCCAGCACGGCGCCCAGCCCGCCCGCCGCGGCCAGGCCGGTCGCCGCGCCGGCCGCCCCGCGCAGCGCGCTGCGCCTGCTCACCGGCCGGGCGGCGAGGAAGCCGCGCACCCACTCGTGCTGCTCGGCGATCGTCATCCGGGCGGCCAGCGCGGCGGGGACTCCGACTCCGGGGGTCTCGCCCGGCGGGTTCATCGGTGGCGGCATACCCGCATGGTCGTCAGCGCGTCGGGCGCTGTCAGGCGTCGGTACGTGAAGGATGGGTGAACGGGCGGGATCCGGCCGGTGCGCCGAACCCGGTTGCCGGCCGGCCTCCGAGGTTGTGTACTCTCGTCGAGGCTTCACGGAACGGGCTCACCGGCCCGGCCCTTGAAGTGCCGACCCGCCCCTTTAGCTCAGTCGGCAGAGCGTCTCCATGGTAAGGAGAAGGTCTACGGTTCGATTCCGTAAAGGGGCTCGACACCTGATGGTGTAGGCGGGTTCACTTGTGATCCGCGCGGCGGTGTAGCTCAGTCGGTAGAGCAAACGGCTCATAATCGTTGTGTCGCCGGTTCAAGTCCGGCCACCGCTACCACAGCCAGCCCATCACGAAGACCGCGAAGCAGGAGACTCCAGTGGCCGCCACCGACGTTCGTCCGAAGATCACCTTGGCGTGCGAGGTGTGCAAGCACCGCAACTACATCACCAAGAAGAACCGTCGGAACAACCCCGACCGGTTGACGATGAAGAAGTACTGCCCGAACTGCAACGTGCACCGCGACCACCGCGAGACCCGCTGACCCTGGTGGCGCTCGACGAGTCGTTCGTGGGCCGCTCGTTCGGCCCCTCGGATCCGTACCAGGTCGGCCGGGAGAAGGTTCGCGAGTTCGCCACCGCTGTCGGCGAGCAGAGCCCGCTGTGCCACGACCCGGCCGCCGCGGCGGCGGCCGGGCATCCGGACGTGGTGGCCCCGCCGACCTTCCCCGTGGTGTTCACGATGCCGCGCATCGAGGCGGTGCTGCGCGAGCCCGGCTTCGGCTGGCGGTTCGAGGGCACCGTGCACGGCGACCAGAAGATCACCTTCTCCCGGCCGATCCACGCCGGTGACGAGCTGGTGACCACCGTGCACGTCGAGTCGCTGCGCACCCGGGCCGGCTCCCACATGCTCACCCTGCGCTGCGACTGCGCGACGGTCGACGGCGAGCCGGTGTGCGAGACCGAGGCCATGCTGATCTGCCAGGCGGACTCGTGAGCGACCTCGTCGAGGGCATCGAGCTGCCACCGCTGTCCGTCCGGCTCACCCGGTCCGACCTGGTGCGCTACGCCGCCGCGTCGGGCGACTTCAACCCGATCCACTGGAGCGACCGGGTGGCGGAGCAGGTGGGGCTGCCCGGGGTCGTCGCGCACGGGATGCTGACTATGGCGCTCGGCGGCCGGCTGGTCACCGAGTGGCTGGGCGATCCGGGGGCGGTGCTGGGCTACCAGGTGCGCTTCACCCGCCCGGTGCCGGTGCCCGACGTCGTCACCGGCGTCGACGACGAGCCCGGCGCGCAGCTCGAGCTCACCGGGAAGCTGTCCTCGGTCACCGAGGCCGACGACGGTTCGGGCCGCACCGGCAAGGTCGACATCACCGTGAAGTTCGACGGCAAGACCGTGCTTGGCCGCGCGTCGGCCACCGTCCGCCTGCCCTCCTGAGGGTCCGCCGAGCGTGCGTCGGCGGACAACCGGCGCGGCACCGTTGCGAGTCGGCCGCGCGCCCGGAATGCTGCGGGCCGTCACGATCCGGCAACGAAAGGATCCCTCGTGAAGTTCGGCAAGCTGGTGGACAAGGCCTGGGAGGACAAGTCGGCCGAGGAGATTCTCGCCGCGCCGCCGTCCGCTCTGGAGGGCCTGACCCCGGCGCACGACGAGAAGCTCGCCGAGTTCGGCATCAAGACGATTGCCCAGCTTGCGGACTGGAAGTACGCCCGCCGTGCCCGGGCGCTGGCCGACCTCGCGGACACCGACAAGTAGCCCTGGACCAGGTTCCGCCCGGCCGCGCCCCGACCTCGCGCCGCCGCACACGGCCCGCCCCCGACCGGGGGCGGGCCGTGTGCTGTCACTGACGCAGAGTCTTGACGGTCTTCCTGCCGGCGGGTCACGATGCCCGCACGCAAACTGAGGGTTCCTCAGGTTTCCCCGCGGCCGCGCCGACCCGGAAGGGGGAAGGCACCGTCGTTCCTGGCCGGTGCCGACGCAACCATGACGCTCACCGATCCCGAGGCCGACCACACAGACCGGAGCGGAGACGTCCCTGCCGTCCCGGACGCGGACCGCAGACAGCCGGTGGACCGCTGGGTGTTCGGCGTGTCCGGAGCACTGACCCTCGGCTTCGTGGCGTGGGGCATCTTCGGCACGCGGTCGCTCGGTGCCCTCACCAGCGCCGTGCTCAACGGCGTGATGAAGGGCGGCGGCTGGGCGTTCGTGCTGGCCGCCTCCGGCTTCGTGGTGTTCGCCCTGTGGCTGGCGTTCAGCCGGTACGGCAAGGTGCCGCTGGGCCGCGACGGTGAGCCGCCCGAGTTCCGTACGGTGTCCTGGATCGCGATGATGTTCAGCGCCGGCATGGGCATCGGGCTGATGTTCTACGGCGTCAACGAGCCGCTCACGCACTTCACCAGCCCGCCGCCGGGCACGGCCGCACCGGGGTCGCCGGAGGCGCTGGACGTGGCGATGGCGACCACGCTGTTCCACTGGACGCTGCACCCCTGGGCGATCTACGCGGTGGTCGGCCTCGCCATCGCCTACGGCAGCTTCCGGCGCGGCCGCTCGCAGCTGCTCAGCTCCGCGTTCGCCCCGCTGATCGGCGAGCGCAGGGCCAACGGGCCGCTGGGCAAGGCGATCGACGTGATGGCCATCTTCGCCACGCTGTTCGGCTCGGCGGCCTCGCTGGGCCTTGGCGCGCTGCAGATCGGCGGCGGCCTGCGCGCCGGCGGGTACCTGCAGAACGTCAGCACCACGCTGCTGGTCGTCGTGATCGCGGTGCTGACCGTGGCCTTCGTGGCCAGTGCGGTGAGCGGCGTGGCCAAGGGCATCCAGTGGCTGTCCAACGTGAACATGGTGCTGGCGGCGATCCTGGCGGCGTTCGTGTTCGTCGCCGGGCCGACCATCCTGATCCTCAACCTGCTGCCCACCGCGATCGGCGACTACTTCGGCGACCTGGCCCAGATGGCCGCGCGGACCGGGGCCAGCGGCGGCGACGCGATGGAGACCTGGCTGTCCGGCTGGACGGTCTTCTACTGGGCCTGGTGGATCTCCTGGACGCCGTTCGTCGGGATGTTCATCGCCCGGATCAGCCGCGGCCGCACGATCAAGCAGTTCGTCATCGGCGTGATGCTGGTGCCCAGCGCGGTGAGCCTGGTCTGGTTCGCGATCTTCGGCGGCGCCGCGGTCAGCATCCAGCGCTCGGGGGTGGACCTGGCCGCCAAGAGCGCCGAGGAGCAGCTGTTCGGCGTGCTGGACGCCTACCCGCTGGGGATCGCGCTCGGGGTCGTGGCGATGCTGCTGGTGGCGATCTTCTTCGTCTCCGGTGCGGATGCCGCGTCGGTCGTGATGGGCACGCTGTCCCAGCGCGGCTCGATCATGCCCTCGAAGAGCGTGGTGATCTTCTGGGGCGTGCTGATGGGTGCGATCGGCGCGGTGATGCTGCTGGTCGGCGGCGGTGGTGACAGCGCGCTGGAGGGCATCAAGAACCTGACCATCATCACCGCCGCGCCCTTCGCGCTGATCATGGTGCTGCTGTGCGTCACGCTGGCCAAGGACCTGAAGGACGACCCGCTGCTGCGCCGCGACGAGCACACCCGCAAGACCGTGGACAGCGCGATGGACTACGGCACCACCCGCTACGGCGAGCACTTCCACCTGCGGGTGGAGCCGAAGCCCAAGAAGCCGGACAGCTGACCGGGCGGCCCGGGCGGGGTCAGGAGGACACCGACTCCGCCCGGTCGTCCCCGGTCGGCCACGGCGGCATCGTCTCGCCGGTCTCCAGCAGCGTCTTGAGCCCGGAGAGGATGGCCGGCCAGCCCTCGCCGATCCCCTGGAGCACCACGCTGCCCGGCTCGAAGCCGTCGTGCACCACGGTCAGCTTGACGGCGTCCCCGAACGGCTCGATCTCGAACGTCACCGTCGACCGCTTCTCGGCGGCCAGCCGGGCGAACGTGTCGGGGTCGAAGCCGAACTTCTCGCCGAACTCGGGCGTGAAGGTGTGCCAGGTGTACGACAGGCGGCGCGGCGGGTCGGAATCCAGCACCACCTGCTCCGGATCGGACATGGTCACGCCGTCCTGCTCCCACACCACGGTCGAGCCGACCCGCCAGTCGGAGGTGAGGGTGGTTCCCCAGTAGCGGCGGGTGAACTCCGGCTCGGTCAGCGCGCTCCACAGGCGCTCCGGGGTGGTGTGGACGTAGGTGGTGTAGACGAACGCGGTGTCGCTCATGGGCTCCTGCTCCAATGCGGTCGTGAGGTCGGCGAGCGCCTGCGCGCGCGCCCGGTCGTACCGGGTCATCCAGCGGTCCGCGATGGCGTTGATCGGGGCGGCGTTGAGGTGGTGCCACTTCTCCCGGCCGTGCCACGCGGTGGTGACCAGGCCGGCGGCCTCCAGCACCGCCAGGTGCTTGCTCACCGACTGCCGGGTCATCTCCAGCCCGGCGCACAGCTCGCGCAGCGGCTGCCCGTTGCGCGCGTTGAGGCTGTCCAGCAGCCGCCGGCGGCTGGGGTCGGCCAGCGCCCGGAACACCTCGTCCATCCCGCCGCCCTCGAACGTGCAGCCGAGTGGCTGCACGTCTAGGATAGGCAGCCGCCTGGTTGCACGTCAACGCCGGACCGCGCCCGACGCCCCGCCGCGCCTGTCGAGGGGGCGATCACCGGCGCGGTTGGGGAGACCCTGACGCGGTGCCGTACACTCGCCACGGTTGACACGGCGCAGCGGTGCTGAGCCGTGCCGGCCCCCGGTCGTGCGGGGGCCAAGCCATAGGGGTGTAGCTCAACTGGCAGAGCAGCGGTCTCCAAAACCGCAGGTTGCAGGTTCAAGTCCTGTCACCCCTGCCACCAGGTGCACGGCGCCGAAGAGAAGGCAGGGACAGCAGTGGAGCAGCGGACGTGACCGAGGAGCGCGACTCGGAGCGGAGCGGCGGGGAGCCGGCGACCGCGGCCGATGGGCGTGGTCGTCAGTCCGCGGGAACGACGGCCGCGCTCGACGGGCGCAAGGGCCGGGCGACCCCGTCGCGGGACGGCCGGGGTCAGACACAGTCTCCGCCCGCGCGGCTGATGCGGTTCCTGCGTGAGGTCGTCGCCGAGCTCCGCAAGGTGATCTGGCCGAGCCGCAAGGACCTGGTGACGTACACGATCGTCGTCCTGGTGTTCGTGTCCTTCATGGTGGCGCTGGTCGCTCTGCTCGACCTCGCGTTCGCCAAGGGCGTGTTCGCGGTGTTCGGCAACTAGCGAGGCGCCGGCCCACGGGCCCGCCCGCACGCCGCACCGCGACACCACGACATCAGGCACGGAAAGGAAGCGAGACTGCAGTGACCTCCCACGACGGTGGCCCGGAGCCCACCGAGAACACCACGGCAACCGGGGTGCTCGGACAGGCGGGCCAGCTCGACGAGCCGGAGGCCCAGGGCAGCACGGCGGACCCGGAGTCGAGCCCCGGCACCGCCACCGAGGCCGACGACGTCGAGATCGACGCCCAGGCCGACGCGGACGCCGAGGACGGCTCCGCCGACGAGGACGCCTCCGCCGACGCCACCGGTGAGACCTCCGACGCCGAGGGCGCGGTGGACGCGGACGAGCCCGACGAGGACGTCGACCCGGCCGAGGAGATGCGCACCGCGCTGCGCCGGGCCCCGGGCGACTGGTACGTCGTGCACTCCTACGCCGGCTACGAGAACAAGGTGAAGAGCAACCTGGAGACCCGGGTCCAGACGCTGGACGTCGAGGACTACATCTACCAGGTCGAAGTGCCCACCGAAGAGGTCACCGAGATCAAGAACGGCCAGCGCAAGCAGGTGCAGCGCAAGGTGCTGCCCGGCTACATCCTGGTCCGGATGGAGCTCAACGACCAGTCCTGGGGCGCCGTGCGCAACACCCCCGGCGTCACCGGGTTCGTCGGCGCCACCTCCCGGCCCTCGCCGCTCACCGTGGACGACGTGTTGAAGTTCCTGCTGCCGAAGCAGGAGCAGCCGAAGAAGGCCGCCGCCGGCAAGGCGGGCGCCGAGGCCACCGCGGGCAAGCCGGCCGTCGAGGTCGACTACGAGGTGGGCGAGTCGGTTACCGTGATGGACGGGCCGTTCGCCACGCTGCCGGCCACCATCAACGAGGTCAACATCGACGCGCAGAAGCTCAAGGTGCTGGTGTCGATCTTCGGCCGGGAGACGCCGGTGGAGCTCTCGTTCAGCCAGGTATCCAAGATCTAGCCGGGTCGCGGCAGGGCGACCGGCGAAGTAGGTAGAAGGAAGCACAAGGACATGCCCCCCAAGAAGAGGAAGCTGTCCGCGATCATCAAGTTGCAGATCGCGGCCGGCCAGGCCACCCCGGCGCCGCCGGTGGGCCCCGCGCTGGGCCAGCACGGCGTCAACATCATGGAGTTCTGCAAGGCCTACAACGCGGCCACCGAAGCCCAGCGCGGCAACGTGGTCCCGGTGGAGATCTCGGTCTTCGAGGACCGGTCCTTCACGTTCGCGCTCAAGACCCCGCCCGCGGCGAAGCTGCTGCTCAAGGCGGCGGGCGTGGAGAAGGGGAGCGGCGAGCCGCACCGCGTCAAGGTCGCGACGGTCACCATGGACCAGGTCCGGGAGATCGCGCAGACCAAGATGCCCGACCTGAACGCCAACGACATCGACCAGGCCGCGAAGATCATCGCCGGCACCGCGCGGTCGATGGGCATCACCGTCCAGAACTGACGGACGGATACGTGGGAGAGCCGGGCGCGGCTCGTCACCACACCTGACTCGAGAATGAGGACAGCACGATGAAGCGCAGCAAGGCATACCGCGAAGCGGCCGAGAAGGTCGACCACGACAAGCTGTACAGCCCGCTGGAGGCGGCCAACCTGGCCAAGGACACCTCCGGCAAGAAGATGGACGCCACCGTCGAGGTCGCCATGCGGCTGGGCGTCGACCCGCGCAAGGCCGACCAGATGGTCCGGGGCACCGTGAACCTGCCGCACGGTACCGGGAAGACGGCCCGCGTGATCGTCTTCGCCGTGGGCGACAAGGCCGACGAGGCCGTCGCCGCCGGCGCCGACGAGGTCGGTTCGGACGAGCTGATCGCCCGCATCCAGGGTGGCTGGCTGGACTTCGACGCGGCCATCGCCACGCCGGACCAGATGGCCAAGGTCGGTCGGATCGCCCGGGTGCTCGGCCCGCGCGGCCTGATGCCGAACCCGAAGACCGGCACGGTCACCAACGACGTGACCAAGGCCGTGGCCGACATCAAGGGCGGAAAGATCAACTTCCGGGTGGACAAGCAGTCCAACCTGCACCTGGTGATCGGCAAGGCGAGCTTCGACACCGAGAAGCTGGTCGAGAACTACGCCGCCGCACTGGACGAGATCCTGCGGGCGAAGCCGTCAGCCGCCAAGGGCCGGTACCTGAAGAAGGTCACCTTCAGCACCACCATGGGTCCGGGCATCCCGGTCGACCCGAACCGCACGCGCAACCTGACGGTCGAGGACGCCGCGGTCTGACCGCCGGTACCCCGACCACCACGACGGCCGGCCCCCTCGGTGGGTGCCGGCCGTCGCGCTGTTCCGGGTCGGCTCAGGTGCGGTAGTCCCAGAAACCCTGCGCGAAAGTGTCCATCGAGTGCCCGGACGAGTTCCGCTGCTGGACGCTGTAGTGGTAGCGGCCGGGCTGCCAGTCGTCCTGCCGGGCGACCGAGGCCAGGTGTGTCACCGCCCAGTCGGTCCACTCCGCCGAGCTGGCCGGCGGCTCCTCCGGCGCCTCGCACTCGACGTCGGCGAAGGCCTGCACCTTGCCACTCAGCCCGGAACACATGCCCACGTCGATCCACAGCTCGTCAGCCGTGATGTCCTCGCCAGCCGTCGTATCCATGTCGACCTCCTCCATGTGCGAGGAGGCTAACCCGGTGGGGTCCGCCGAATGCGGGCCACTGCGGCCCCGATCGGATGAACGCGCGGCCCGCCGGGTGGCGGTGCCGGGTGGCGCGGAACCCGGTTCGACCGCGGGTGGCCCGGTCGCGTATCGTGAGGACGTTCCACCGTAGACCGCTGGTCCTCACCCTCACCGGTGAGCGAAGGCCCCGCTCGTCGGGCGACCCGCGCAGGAGGACGAGGTTCGTCACGCGATGCGCTGTGCCGCATCGGGTGTCCACGCCCCGTGCGCCTGCGCCGGGGCGTTCGTCGTGTCCGGGCCGGTCAGCGGGATGTGGTGGGCATCCCTGACACCGCTACACGAGGAGGCCCGATGGCACGGCCCGACAAGGTGGCCGCCGTCGAGGAGATCACCGAGCGCTTCCGAGGCGCGAACGCTTCGATGATCACCGAATACCGCGGTCTGACCGTGACGCAGCTCTCCGAGCTGCGTCGGGCGCTCGGGGACTCGGCCAATTACCGCGTTGCGAAGAACACCCTGGTCAAGCGGGCTGCCGCGGACGCCGGGGTGGAGGGCATCGACGACCTGCTCGTCGGCCCGACCGCCATCGCCTTCGTCACCGGCGAGCCGGTCGACGCGGCGAAGGCGCTGCGCAACTTCGCCAAGGACCACAAGGGCCTGGTGATCAAGGGCGGCGTGATGGACGGCCGCCCGCTGAGCACCGCCGAGGTCAACCAGCTCGCCGACCTGGAGTCCCGCGAGGTCCTGCTGGCCAAGCTGGCCGGCGCGATGAAGGGCAACCTGACCAAGGCCGCCGGCCTGTTCAACGCCCCGGCCTCGCAGGTCGCCCGGCTGGTCCAGGCGCTGGCCGACAAGCGCGCATCGGAGGGCGGCGAGTCCGCTCCGGCCGAGGCCGCCGAGTAGTCCGTCCGATCCCGGACACCCCCGCACCAGAACCATCCCGGTAAGAGAGGAACCGCCACCATGGCGAAGATTTCGTCCGACGATCTGCTCGACGCGTTCAAGGAGATGACGCTGCTCGAGCTGTCGGAGTTCGTGAAGCAGTTCGAGGAGACCTTCGACGTCACCGCGGCCGCCCCGGTCGCCGCGGCAGCCGCCCCCGCCGCCGCGGCGGCCCCGGTCGAGGAGGAGAAGGACGAGTTCAACGTCGTCCTCGAGGCCGCCGGCGACAAGAAGATCCAGGTCATCAAGGTGGTCCGTGAGCTGGTCTCCGGACTGGGCCTGAAGGAGGCCAAGGACCTCGTCGAGGCGGCTCCGAAGCCGATCCTGGAGAACGCGCCGAAGGACGCCGCCGAGGCGGCCAAGGCGAAGCTCGAGGAGGCCGGCGCCAAGGTCAGCCTGGCGTGATCCGGCGGCCGTGCCCGCGGCACGGTCGGCCCGTTCGGCCCCGGTGGCCGAGCACCACGACGACGGGGCGGGTGCGACCGACGAGGTCGCGCCCGCCCCGTTTCGTGTCCGAGGGACCCGGTGCCGGCTCCGTGCGCGGCCGCCCGGGGACTCGGTAGAGACTCGGCGCGGGCTCGGTACCGGCTCGGTATCATCTAGGTACCGGCTCGGCGCGGGCTCGGTACCGGCTCAGAACCGGCGCGGTGGCTCGCGGTGGTGCAGCAGGCTCGCGGCGAACTCGACGTAGCGGTCCGCGACGTCCTCCGGCCCGAGCGGCAGCGCGGCGCGGAACCAGCCGGCCACCGACACGGCCATGGTGACCACCGCGCGGCTGGCGTCCAGCGGGTACCGGACCCGGAACGCGCCGCGCGCCGAGCCGTCCAGCACCGCCGTGTCCACCAGCCGCTGCACCGCCACCCGTCGCGCGGCGATGCGCCGCCGGTGCGGCGGCTCCAGGTGCCGCAGCTCGGTGGCGGCCAGCAGCGCCGGACCCGGCCGGTGGCAGTGGTACAGCACCAGCGCCCTGACCAGCAGTTCGAGCCGGTGCACCGGGTCGTCCGCACCCTCGGCGTCGGCCGCCTCCAGCCGCCAGCGCAGGTCCTCCATGGCCACCGTGAGCACGGCCGCGAGCATCTGCTGCTTGCCGCGGTGGTGGTGGTACAGACCGGGGACGGACAGCCCCGCGCGGCGGGCGATCTCGCGCACCGAGGTGCCGTGGTAGCCCAGCGCCACGAAGCTGTCCGCCGCCGCGGTCAGCACCGGGTCGAGGGGCAGCGGGCCGGCGAACTCCCACCAGCC
>DASXJJ010000060.1:0-8643 GCA_036497465.1 Pseudonocardia sp.
GGGGGCGGGGCTCAGCAGAGCCCGCCCCCGGCCGGCCGCCAGGCCTCCAGCTGCTGGTTCAGCGTGCGGTGCCACCGCCGCTGCCGAGGCGAGTCGTCGCTGGTCGGCGCCTCACCGAGCGCGCTCAGCTGGTCGGTGACCGAGTAGGTCAGCCGGTAGGCCACCAGCTGCGCGGCCAGCTCCCGCCACCGGGCCGGCGCGGGCGAGCCCGGGCGGCCGAGCGCGTGCCGCAGCCACGGCGGCACCGTGTTCCCCCGGGCCAGCGTCACCCCGACGCGGGCGCGCAGCCGCTCCAGCAGCACCTCCCACGCCTGGTCGCCGGCGACCATCTCGTCGTGGTAGCGCTCGCGGACCTCCTGGTCGTGGTCGAGCTGCGCGCGGGCGTTGTGCGCGGTGATCTCGCTGTGCCGTCGCCGCGCCTCCAGCTTCGCCAGCTCCGCCCGCGCTGCCGTGAACTCCTCGGCCGCCTTCCGGTGCCGCTCCTGGCCGGGTCCGGTGGTGGCGATGACCCGGGAGGCGGTAACGGCGGACGCGGTGACCTCCTCGTACCGGCGCTGCCACGCCAGCCACGTCTCGATCGTCTGCTCGCACGCCTCCCGGACCCTCGGCGAGATCAGCACCCGGGTCAGCGTCTGCCCGTACTCGGCGGCCTCGGCCAGCGTGACGAGCTCGGCGTCCGGGGTGTCCAGCTCGGCCTCGTCGGCCGCCCCGCTCAGCGCCCGTTCCAGCCGCTGCACCCGGTCACCCAGCCGGCGCAGCTGCTCGGCCAGGTCCGGGCCCTTCGCGCCGGCGGCCCCACCGACCGGGGCGGCGCGCTGCCTCGGCGGTGGCGGCGCCCCGGTCGGTGCGGTCACCGGCGGCGTGGCGGTCACCGGCGACGTCCGCGCCGGACGGCCACCGTCGCGGGGGCGGGGCAGCGACCCCTGCTCCCGGGCCGGTGCGGTGCGCAGTGCCCGGCCCCGCTCGCCGGCCGGCCCGGTGCCGGACGCCGGCTCGACCCCCTGCGCCGACTCGGCGCCGGGGGACGGCTGTGCCCGGCGACCCGGCTCGGCACCGAGGGTCGCCTGGGCGCCGTTGGACCGCTGCGCTTCGCCGGCCGGCCGGGTGCCGTCTCCCGGCTCCGCGGGCGGCGCCACCGCCCCGGCCCGGCTGCTCGCGTTGTCGGTCACCGCTCGGTGCTCCTCTCGGCGCCCGCCGGCCGTTCGGCGTCCCGGAGGTGCCCGACGGCTCGGCGCCCCGGCTGCCGTCGGGCGCGTCGGCGCAGGTAGCCGAAGACCGTGGCCGCGGCGACGGCGAGCACGACCAGCAGGATCGCCACCCGGTCGGCGGCCAGCTCGGACCGGACCACCCCGACGGCGAGCAGAGCCGCACCCGCGACGAGCAACACCAGCGCGAGGTAGGCCAGCCAGCGGATCCGCCGTTGCCGCAGCCGGATCTGCTCGGCCTCGTCGGCCTCGGCGTCCAGCAGGTCCGAGGTCAGGGTCAGCATCTGGCCGACCGCATCGCGGTAGTCGTCGGACCCGTCGTCCATTCCCTGCAACTGGGTGTGCCGCCGCCAGAGCTCGCCCCGCAAGGTCGGCACCCGACCGCGTGACTTGTCCCGCCCAGGCAGCGTGTCCGCACCAGCCTCGTTGGTCACTCCGTTATGATGGCGCATTCCGGCACGTTTGTGATGATGGAAATGTGCGATCTTTGGTGCCTTTTCCGACGCCCTCCTGGGCGCCGCATTCCGTGTCCCGAAACAGCGAAAGGCCAGCTCAGTGCAGGTGCGGCGAAATCTTCCGTAGATGCCGGCTGAAACGGGAATCATGTGGAGCGCCTTGTGGTGCGAGTGGGAATAAATGCCCTTTGTGAGGCGTGAGAGAACCACAGGTGCGTATGAGTCCAATGGGGTCGGTTTGGGTGGCACGGGCGGTCACCATCCGCCGGACGGCCGCAATCGGCCCGGCACCCGGGGCCACCCGCACACCGCGACAGCGGCGCAAGGCATGCTAGGAGGATGGGTCTCGGGGTTCAGTTCGCCGTCTACTACGTCTTGTTCTTCTTCTGGCTCGCGCTCGTCGCGCGGCTGGTCGTCGAGGTGGTGAAGAGCTTCGCCCGGAGCTGGCGCGGGCCGAACTCGGGCATCGCGGCCGGCACCCTGGAGGTCGCGTTCGTCGTCACCGACCCGCCGATCCGGCTGCTGCGCCGGCTCATCCCCCCGGTGCGGCTGGGCGCGGTGAGCCTCGACCTGTCGATCACCGTGCTGTTCTTCGTCGTCTTCATCGCGATGAGCGCCGTCCGGCCCGTCTGAGCCGCCCGGTCCCGCGTCAGACCCGCCGCAGCTGTATCCCCCAGCCCAGCTCGGCCAGGCCCAACCGGCTCATCGTGGCGCCCCGGTGACCCGTGCCGGGCGTCGGGTTCGGTGCAGGGGCCGGTAGTGGGGCCGCCGCGACCGTCGTGCCGGTCTCCCAGGCCCCCGGCGGGCCGGCGTCGCGGTGCGCCGCACCGAGAGCCGTGAGCGACGCCAGCATCAGCGCCGAACCGGTCACAGCCGCCAGAGCGGATATCGAACGCATCGCGGATCCTCCGGTCAGTCCTCGCGCAGCCGCAGGGCCAATGTCGGGCAGGCCGCCGCGGCCCGCCGGGCGTGCAGCATGAGCTCCGCCGGCAGGTCACCCTCGGCGATCACGGGGTAGCCCCACTCGTCCAGGGTGACCACCTCCGGCAGCAGCTCCTGGCACAGCCCGTGCGCCCGGCAGTCGATCGGGTCCACCCGCAGCGTGATGCTCCTGGTCGCCTTCATCGCCAGCCCCCCTCACCCGTCGGCAGGTCACCCAGCATCGGGAGCTTCTCGCCGCCCGGCCGCCCGCACGGACGCCCGGCCAGGTGCTCGGCGACGTCGTCGGCGAACACCTCCAGCGCGCTGGCGGCCACCCGCACCGCGCCGTCCGGGTGTGCGCACGCCCCGCGCCCGGGAATGACCCCGAGCCTGCGGGCCAACCGCTCGGAGAGCTCCGGGTCGGTGCGGCCGTCCACCAGCTCGGCGAGGTCCTGGGCCACCGAGGGCAGCCCGAACATGCACGGCCCGCACTGCCCGGCGGACTCTCCCGCCAGGTAGCCGACGATCGCCGAGGTGGCGGCGAGCCCGCACGCGTCCGACCCCAGCACCACCAGCGACGGGATGCCCAGCCGGACGCCACCCTGCTCCTGGTAGCTCAGCGCGGGACCGGGACCCGGTCGCCACGGCACCCAGAGCCCACCGAACCCGCCGACCAGCACCGCCTGGACGTCCTGGGCGCTGCCACCGGCCCGCTCGAGGACCTCGCCCAGCCGGGCGCCGAGGCCGACCTCGAACACGCCGGGCTCGCGGACCGCGCCGCCGACCGTGATCAGCGTGCTGCCGGCCGACTCGCGGGTGCCCTGCTCGCGGAACCAGTCGGCACCGCGACGGGCGATCAGCGCCAGGTGGGCCAGCGTCTCGACGTTGTCCACCAGCGTCGGGCGGCCCTGCACGCCCTTGGTCGAGGGCAGCGGCGGGCTGGCGGTGGGCCGGCCGTCGCCCCCGGTCAGGAAGTTGACCAGGGCCGACGCCTCGCTGGAGACGTACCGCCTCGGCACCGTGACCACGTGGATCTCGGCCGGGTCGTCCGCGCGCTCGGCGATGGCCTGCTCCAGCTCGTCGACCAGCGGGCTGCCCCGGTGCACGCACAGCATCGCCTGGTCGGCGCCGACCGCGTGCGCGGCGAGCGCGATCCCGTCCAGCACCAGGTGCGGTGCCCGACGCAGCAGCAGGGCGTCCTTGCGGCTCGTCGGGTCGCCCTCGCAGCCGTTGGCCACCACCACGGCGCGGCGGCGGCCCGAGGTCGCCTCCGCCACCGCGGCCAGCTTGCGGGCGGTGGGGAAGCCCGCGCCGCCCCGGCCGCGCAGCCCCGAGCGGTCGACGATCTCCAGCAGCGCGGCCGCGCCACGCCGCCCGGCGAAGTCGTCGCGGGGCAGCTCGCCGTGCCGCCGCAGGTGGTCGGCCAGCGTGTCCGACCGGCCGGTCGCCAGCCATCCGGCGAGCAGCCGGGGCTCGGTGGTGCCCGCGCCGCCGGTCGGGGCGCCCGGCTGAACCGGCTGGGCTCCCGTGCCGTTCGGGGCTCCCGTGCCGCGCGGGGCTTCTGGGGCCGCGGGGGCGGCAGGGGTCTGCGCGACGTTCGGGGCCGCCGGGGCTCCCGTCCCGCCGGGACGGGCCGGGCGCGCGGCCGGAGCCGGAGCTGGCGGGGCGGCGGGCGGGCTGCCCAGCGCCTCGACCGGCGCCCCCAGGGGCGGGGCGGCCACCGGCGGCGGGGGCTGCAGCCGGGGCATCGGCTGGGAGGTGATCATCGGGTCGCGCTGGGCGGGAACCGGGAACACCGGCGCGCCCAAGGGTTCCGACGCGGAGGGCCTCGGCAGCGTCGGCAGCGACGGCGGGGGCGGCTCCGGCGGGGGCTCGGCGCGCCGGTGCGGGACCCGCTGGGGGAGCGGCGCGACGGTACCCGAGCTCGCCGCCTCCGGGCTCAGCGGGACGAACGTGGTGGCGTACGGGGACCGGGTCGCCGACGGCAGCGGGATCACCGGCGCGCGGGTGCCGCCGGAGTGGGTAGCCGGCGACTCGATCCCCCGGGCACCGGCGGCGTGCGCGGCCGGGGCGCCGGCGGAGCGGGCGGCCTGCGTACCGGCCGGGCCGCGGGACGGGGGCTCGCCGGCCCTCGGCCCACCCGAGGGGGCTCCCGGCTGGTCCATCACCGGCGCGCCGCCGGAGCGGCCGGCCGGCGGGTTCAGGGCGGGGGAGCCGGACGCCGACCGGTACGCCGTCGGCGGCCCGGCCGCGGCGGACGGCGCGGACGCGGCCGGGTACGGCGGGTCCGAGGGCGGTGGCGCCGGCACGGCCGGGGGCCGGGGCATCCGGGGCCGCTCGGCCGGGGGCGCCTGCTCCGGGACCAGCTGATGCGGCGCGCGGTGCGAACCCGACCGCGCCGCGGCCGGCGGCCTCGGCTCGGTCGGGGCCGCCGGCCTCGGCTCGGTCGGGAACAGCGGCACCACCGGGGCGGACCGGACATCGCCGACGCCGTCCATGGCCGGCGCGGGCGGCCGGGGCGGCGGAACCTCCGACCCCGGGGACCGCGGCGCCGGCGGGACGCCCTGGCCGGTGGGGATCGGGATCGGCTGGGTCTGGTCGGCGCCCAGGGTCGGGGACTGCGCGGTACCGACGCCGGACGGGCCGGTACCGAATCCGTCGCCACCGAACCCGCCCGAACCGAACCCGCCGGTGCCGAACCCGTCGCCCTGCTGGGCACCGAACGGATCCGAGGGGTCGGCGGCGAACGGGCCGGCCGGGCCGGCGCCGAAGTGCTCCGACCGGGGCATCGGAGCCGCGCGCGGAGTCGCGGCCACCATCGACGCGGTCGGGGCGGGCCGGGGCAGCGGGGTCTCGGCGGAATGGCGGCCCACGGCTACCGACCGCCCGTACCGGCCACGCGCCGGACCTCGGTGTCCGGGTGCCGCGCCATCCGCAGCCGCCACACCAGCGCCACCAGCACGACCAGCGCACAGGTGACGTTGAGGCTGATCACCCAGCCCAGCGAGGAGTCCTTACCGCCGATGCCCAGGCCGTGCACCAGCGCGACGGGCCAGCACGCGTACCCGGTCCAGTGCACCGCGCGCCACACGCCGTAGCTCAGCCGGGTGCGCAGCATGCTGGTCACCATCAGGGCCAGCAGCAGGTCGAAGGCGACGGTCCCGAGCCCGAGCCAGAGCGGGTGGTAGACCGACACGAACGGCACGACGGCGTCCACCCAGGCGATCCCGGCGTACGGGTCGATGATCGAGCTGGCGATGTGCACCGCGAGGAACACCATCGTCAGCATCGAGATGTTGCGGTGCAACGCCCCGAGCGCGAAGCGGGGCCATCGGGGTCCGGCCACCCGGCCGGCTCCGACGATCCCGAGCACCAGGCTCAGGGTCAGCAGCGTGAGTGCCACCAGCCCCGTGGCCCGGCTGGCGAACCAGAGCGTTTGCCCCACCGGTCAGTCCCCTTCCTCGTCCGCCGGCCACCCGGCCGTCCTCACGATCCGCCCGTCCGGGTCGACCAGACGGGCCGGAAGCCCTCGCTCGCGCAGCCACTCCGGGGCGTCCACGCCGAGCACCAACGCCGCGGTGCTCGCCGTGTTCGCGTCCAGGCAGCTCGCGGCGGCCACGGTGACCGTGCGCCAGACCGGCTCCGGGTTGTCGCCGGTGCGCGGGTCCACGACGTGGTGGCGCCGCCGGCCCGCGCTGCGCCAGCTGCGGGCCTCGGTGCTGGAGGTGGCGACGCCGCCGTCGTCCGCGGCGATCGTCTGCGCGGGGGTGGCCAG
Organism: Pseudonocardia sp.; assembly: GCA_036497465.1. Classification (GTDB taxonomy): domain Bacteria; phylum Actinomycetota; class Actinomycetes; order Mycobacteriales; family Pseudonocardiaceae; genus Pseudonocardia. The sequence continues at coordinate 6,357 of DASXJJ010000060.1, forward strand.
CGCGTCGCGGTGGTCGTCGGCGATCGCCACCCGCCAGCCACCCGCCGGGCCGACGCCGGCCATCGCCACGTCGCCGCCCAGGCTGACCAGCACCCCGCACCCGGTGGCCTCGGCGGCCAGCTCGGCGATGCGGTCGGCGGCGAGCGCCTTGGCCGTGGCACCGAAGTCGAGCGAGACGCCCCGGGGGAGCAGCACCTCGCGGTGGGCGCTGTCCCAGTGCACCCGCCACCAGCCGGGGGCCGGCCGAGGCGCCGGTACGACCGGCAGGACCGAACCGGGACCGTCGTCCTGGCTCTCCTCGTCCGGGTCGTCGTCGTCGGCCCCGTCCTGGTCACGCAGCAGCTCGAAGTCGCGGTCGTAGCCGAGCGCGCACACCGCGTCCGCGACGGTCGGGTCGACCAGCCCATCGGTCAGCTCGGCCGCGCGCATGGCGGCGTCCAGCGCCTCGGCCAGCGCGGAGCTCACGGTCATCACCCGGCCGGCGCCCCGGTGCACCGCCGCGATCTCCGAGTCGGCGCGGAACCGGCTGCACACCTCGTCGACTGTCGCCAGCTCGGCGCGCAGCACCGCCTCGGCGATGTCGAGCCGATCCCGGTCGGTCACCAGCAGCACCGCGGAGGTGCCCAGGGCACGCAGCTCCACCCTGCCCAGCTCGGCGGGGCTGGTCGCTGCGGCCGTGGCGGTGGGGGTCAAGGTGCTGGTCACGACCCACCCGAGGACGCCTGGGCGCTCTCCCGGGGTGCGGTGCGCGGCGCCTTGGCCGGCGGAGCGAGCTGGGTGGCGGCCTTCTCCGACCTCTCGGTCTTCTCGGCCCTCTGCGACGTCTCGGCCTTCTGGACCGGCTTGCGGGTGGCCGGTACCGGTCTCGCGGCCGGGGCCGTCGGGGTGACCTCGGACACCGGCTGCGCCTCGGCCGGCGCGGGCAGCGGGGCGGCCGCCGGTCGCTGCACGTCGGCGACGCTGCTCACCGACCGCGTCTCGGCGGCGGGAGCGGGGGCCGCGCTCGCCGGAGCGGGCTGACCGGCGGCCAGCACCGCTCCGAACACGACGGCCAGCGCGGTGGCGCCGGCGGCGCTGCTCGCGGTGACGGCCGTGACTCGCCGCTGCCCGCGCTCGCGCTGGTGCCGGAGGCTGCGCAGGGGCTGCTTCATCGTGTTCGAGCTCCTCGTCGTCGGGGTACAACCGGCCGCACTGGTCCGTGGGGAGCCGGACCGGGGAGCGCGCGTACCGGGTGTGGAGCGAGACTGAATTTAGGCAACGTCACGGCCTTGATCGCCGTACCTGAGCGGACGGGTTACCGACGATCGGTGACAGGCAGCTCGGCGGGGCCGACGAACGAGGCGTTACTCCCTTTGCCCTTCGCGCTCGGCCAGTTGCACCTAAGGTGCACTCAGGAATGGGCTGGAGGTCGTCGTCGACGCCGGCAGCAGCCCGGACGGCGCAGCTCGACGCGTGGGAGTGAGCGGTGATGGGGGAGACCACGACGACGCACCAGTGTGCGCTGCCGGGGTGCGACGTGACGATCGAGCAGGTCCCGGGCCGGCCCGCGCGGCGGTACTGCAGCGCGGCCCACCGCGCCGCCGGCCGCCGGCTGCGCGGCACCCCGGAAGGCGTCGACGAGCCCGAGCCGTCCACCGTGCCCCGGAGGACGTCGCCCACACCGAGGCCGACCCGGGCGGCAACGTCCGGGGCAGCACCGTCGGCGGAGTCCGCACCTCCGGCCCAGCCCACACCCCCGGCCGAGCCCACACCCCCGGCCGAGCCCACACCCGCGGCCCAGCCCGGGGCCACGCCGAAGGCCCAGCCCGGAACGACGCGCGAGCCCACACCGAGGGCCGACCCCGGGACCACCCGCCGACCGGCCCCCTCGGCCGGGCCCGCGCCCCGGGCCAACCCGTCCCGGCTGACCACCAGCCCGGCACCGCCGCCCCGCCCGTCGCCGCCCTCCACGCCGCCCAGGCCCGCCGCGCCGCCCGCCGATGCGGCCCGACCGGCCACCGTCCGCCTGGCGGCGCCACCCGACGGGAACGGCGCGGCCGGGTACCCGCGCGCCGCCGGGTCGGCCGGCCTGACCGAGGACTCGATCCTGCGACCCCGGGCCGCGCGACCGGCCCGGGGCTGGCGGCGCACCGTGTTCGCGGCCTCGGGCGGGAAGATCAATCCGGGGGTGAGCGAGGCCGAGGCGGCGCGCAATGTGCTGCTGGGCCGGATCCGGCGCAACCTGCCCGGGGCGCACCAGATCGCGGTGTCCTCGCTCAAGGGCGGGGTCGGCAAGACCACGGTCTCG
>DASXJJ010000061.1:0-93356 GCA_036497465.1 Pseudonocardia sp.
TCCAGCGCCCGTTCCAGGCTGTCGCAGTCCACCACGTCGTATCCGGCCAGATGCTCCTTGACCTCGGCGAACGGGCCGTCGGTCGTCATCCGCTCGCCGCCGCGCACCCGTACCCCGATCGACCGGGACGGGTCGGCCAGCGCGTTGCCGCCCACCCACTCGCCGGACTCCACCAGCTCCCGGTAGAGCGCGGCGTGGCCCTCGTACATCCGCCGGCGGTCCTCCTCGGACAGCGCCTCCCAGGTCGCCGGCGAGCTGTAGATCAACATCATGTACTTCACGTGGGGCTCCCGTCGTCGGCTCGCGGCCCAGCCTTCCCTCCCCGGTCGGCGCCGGCCGTCCGGACCGGACATCGCGCGCGGATCACCGGGTGTCGCGCGGGAACGCCGCGACGCCGTCCAGCACCGGTCGAGCCCGAGCCGGAACGCGCGCGGCACCTCGCCGAGCAGCGGCCCGTACGTCTCCCACCACCGGGCGTCGGCCACCCCGGTGCGCTCGGGCGCCTCGGCCACCTCGACCGCGCCCCGGGCCCCGGGCACGTAGTCGCCGACCGCGGCAGCCACGGGTGCGCCAGGTACAGCCGCCAGCTCCGGTGGGCGGCCTCGGCCAGGGCCATCGCGGTGACTCCGAGCCGCTCGGCCACCGCGCGCACGGTCAGCCCGCCGAGCCCCTCCCGGTCCGCCAGCTCCACGGCGGCAGCCACGATCGCCGCCAGCGTGAGCCGGGGCCGGGGACCCCCGCGGGGCCGCTCCCCGGTGCCCCGGAGCAGCTCGACCGTGCGCCTCGGGTCGCCCGCCCCGGTGTGCCCCAACGCCACCGGCCCATCTTCCCGGGCGCCGGGGTGCGCACCGCGACCAGTGGCAGGAACAGCTGGGTGAGGGGGCCGATGGCCAGCGCGTACAGCACGGTGCCCAGCCCGACCGTGCCGCCGAGCAGCCAGCCGGTGGCCAGCACGCCCACCTCGATCGCGGTGCGCACCAGCCGCACCGAGACGCCGGTACGCGCGTGCAGCCCGGTCATCAGCCCGTCGCGGGGCCCGGGGCCGAGGCGGGCGCCGACGTAGCAGGCGGTGGCCACCGCGTTGAGCAGCACGCCGCCGACCAGCAGCGCGCACCGCGCGGGCAGCGGCGCCGGGGCGGGCAGCAGGCGCAGCGCGGCGTCCACCGACACGGCGATGACCACGACGTTGGCCACGGTCCCGATCCCGGGGCGCTGGCGCAGCGGGATCCAGGCCAGCAGGACGGCCACCCCGGTCACCGCCGTGACCGCGCCGAAGCTCAGCGGGAGGTGCCGGGAGAGGCCCTGGTGCAGCACGTCCCACGGGTTCAGCCCGAGGCCGCCCCGGACCATCAGCGCCATGCTGGTGCCGTAGGCCACCAGGCCGGCGAGGAGCTGACCCAGCCGCGCGACCGGCCGCACGGCCGGTGACAGCGCGGAGAGGTCCACGGTGCGGGAGTCGACGGCCACACCGCCTTCCTACCGCCGCGCGGCCTCCGGCCCGAGGGCCAATCCGCGGCGGCTGGACCGCTCGGCGCGTTCCCCGGCGCGGGTGCCGGGCCGCCGCTAGCCTCGGGCCCGGACCGGTGCCGGACGGCGCCGGTGCCCCGATGTCCCCGAGGAGGCCCCACCCATGCGACTGTCCGCGCGCAACCAGCTGTCCGGCACGATCACCTCGATCGACGTCGGCAGCGTGATGACGGTCGTCAAGGTGGACATCGGCGGCGGGCAACGGATCACCTCGTCGATCACCAAGGACGCCGCCGAGGACCTCGGCCTCGAGGTCGGTGGCGCGGTCACCGTGGTGATCAAGTCGACGGAGGTCATGCTGGGCGTGGAGTGAGCCGGGTGGCCCGGGCCACCGGCCTCAGCCCGGCGGCCCGGACTCCACGACCCGCCGGGTGGCCTGCTCGGCGCACCCGATCAGGCGGCTGAGCAGGTCGAGCAGCAGCGTCAGCTCGCGCTCGTCGTAGTCGGCGAGCACCCCCCGAACGTCCGCCTCCAGCTCGTCGAAGATCGCGTACAGCTCCCGGTCGCGCGTCCCGGTCGGCTCCACCACCACCCGCCGCCGGTCGTGCGGGTCGCGCCGCCGGTGGACCAGGCCACGCCGCTCCAGCCGGTCCAGCACCGCGGTCGTCGCCGACGTGCTCAACCCGGTGACCTGGGCCAACCGCCCCGCCGTGAGGTTCTGTTCGGCCCGCGCCAGGTCGAGCGCCTTCATGTCGCTGGCCCCCAGCCCGAGCCGGTCGGCGATCGCCCCGTGCAGCTTCAGCGCCCGGCTGGCCTGGTCGCGCAGCGCCTCGACCAGCCGGTCGACGCGCTCCGCGCGACTATCCGCTGTCACTGGTCATCCCTCCCGGCTATGGTTCGACGCATCGAACTATTCGATAGATCGAACTATCCGGCGCGTCGAGAGGACGCCATCATGACAGCCGAGCGGACCGACGACCTGGTCGTCGGGGCCGGCCTGGCCGGGCTGAGCACCGCCGTGTCCCTCGGGCTGCACGGGGTGCCCGCGCTGGTCGTGGACCGACACCCGGGCACCTCGGTGCAGCCCAAGGCCCGGGGCCAGGCGCCGGTGGTCATGGAGGGGTTCCGGGCGGCCGGCGTCGCCGAGGCGATCGAGGCCGCCCGGCCGCCGGGCCGTCTGGGGCTGACCATCGTGGTCGCGCGGAGCATGGCGGGCCCGGTGCTGCACAGCATCAGCGAGGACCGGACTTCGCCCGCTACTCCCCGAGCCCGGCGGCATGGCCAGCCAGGCCAGGGCCGAGGCCGCGCTGGCCGCGCGAGCACGGGAGCTCGGCGCCCGGCTGCGCTTCGGCACCCGCTGCGAGTCGGTCGTCCAGGACGCCGACGGGGTGAGCGCCGGCCTGCGGGCCGACACCGGCCAGGCGTGGCAGGTGCGCGCCCGCTACCTGGTGGCCGCCGACGGGCACCGGGGCGGGCTGCGCGAGCGGCTGGGCATCGGCTCGCACGGCCGGGGCACCTGGGAGCGCGGCAGCTCGGTGCGGTTCACCGCCGACCTGTCCGCGCTGGCCGGAGACACGGCCGTGGCCCTGCGCTACCTCCAGAACCCGGAGCTGCCCCGGCGGCTCCGGCGTGCTGGTCACCACCGACACACCCGGCGAGTGGGTGGCCGGGATGGCCGCCGACCCGGGGCGCGGGGCGGCGGAGACCCTCGCGGTGATCCGCACGCTGGCCGGGGTGCCCGACCCGGACGTCGAGGTGCTCGGCTCCAGCGACTGGGAGAGCGGGCACCGGGTGGCCGACCGGTGCGCCGAGGGTCGCGCCTTCCTGGTCGGCGACGCCGCGCACGTCATGCCGCCGACCGGCGGGCAGGGCGGCGGCACCGCGATGCTGGACGGCTGCTCGCTGGGCTGGAAGCTGGCCGCGGTGGTGCGCGGCGAGGCCGGCGCCGGCCCGCGCCGAGCCCGGCACCCCGGGCGGCGCGGCCTTCGAGGACCCGGACGCCCCCACCGACCGCCCCGGCGCCCGGGTCCCGCACGTGTGGCTGACCGGCCCGGGCGGCCCCGTCTCACCCCGCCGGCTGCTCGGACCGCACTTACTGGTGCTCACCGGGGCACCGGACGGGGTGGCGGCGGCCGAGGCCGCGGCCGCCGAACTGGGCGTGCCACTGCGCGCGCACCCGGTCGGCCCGCACGGGCTGGCCGACCCGGACGGCGAGTGGGCGCGGCGCGCCGGGGTGGGCGCGCGGGGCTCGGTCCTGGTGCGCCCGGACGGGGTGGTCGCGTGGCGCACCGCCGACGACCTCGACCCGGCCGACCTGGTCAAGACCCTGCGCGTGGTGCTGCACCGCTGAGCGTCCGCGTCGCTGAGCCGTCCGCGTCGCCGAGCGTCCGCGTCGCTGAGCCCGGTCAGGGCGTGAGGTCCAGCGCGGCCGCGAACGAGCCGTCCATGTAGAACGGCGTCGAGTCGTGCTGGTGCACGATCCGCCAGGTGCCGTCCACCCGGCGCAGGCCGAGCGTCGAGCGGAACCAGAGGTCGAACGGCTCGGTGGCACCCCGGGGGGTGGCGGACATCCGGTTCAGGCTGTGGCAGAACGCCAGGTCGGCGTCGGCGTTCACCACCAGCTCCCGCACCTCGTAGTCCACCGGCCCGTCGAACGTGCCGAACCACCGACGCAGACCGTCCGGGTCGTGCACCGAGGAGCCCACGTTGCGCAGCGGCGGGGCCAGGGTGAACGTCACCGCGCCGGGCGCGAACGCGCCGACCAGTGCGTCGGGGTCCCCGGCCCGCAGCGCGGCGGTCCGGCGGGCGACCAGCGTCCGGATCTCGACCTCGACGGCGGACGGGCTCGTCGCCGTCGTGGTGCTCGTGCTCGTCGGGGTCGGGGTCAGGGTCGGGGTGCGGGTCATGGCTGCCTCCTGGGGTCGGTCCGGCATCCGTTCCGGGTGCCGTTCCCCTGGTCGGCGCCGCCGGGCCGGATGCGACACGGCCGAGGGGATGATCGTCGCGGCGCGCCGGGCGCTCGCCGGCCGCGCGGCGCCGCCGACGCCCGTCCGGGCAGGCCACAGGTGGTCAACCGGGGGGGTCACCCGCTACCCGTCGCTGCATCACCTTCTGTACCGGAACTGAACTTCAGGTCACTCTCATCACGCATTCGAGTGAACCACTCGTGCCATCGCCATCATCTGTAACACCGTGTCGGCTCCGTGCGAAACACTGGACATGAGTCTCAGCGAGCAGCGGACCAACAGTGGTCACACCGGCAAGACGGACCGTCCGTCGCCGGCCAGCGGCAATGAGCTGCTGACCGTCGCCGAGGTGTCCTCAACCCTTCGGGTCTCCAAGATGACGATCTACCGCATGGTGCATTCCGGCACGATCGCGCACGTCCGCGTGGGCCGCTCGTTCCGGATCCCCGCCGACGCCGTCCACGAGATCCTCAACCAGCGCGGCATGCAGTCCTCGGCCTGATCTGGTCAGCCCGATCCCGTCCACCTGATCCATCCGCCAGGGCCGAGCCACCCCGCTCCCACCGCATCCCGCTCCCCCGAAGTCCCAGCAGGACCTCCCGGCCGGCCCGGCACCGTCCCCCCGACCCCGGCCCGCGCGTCGAGCACGCGCCCGCCACCAGCACGACCCCGACCATTGCCACCCCCCGTCACGACCCCGGCCGCCTGGCCAGCGGTGCACCCCGGTGCACCGCCAGGCGGGCGGGGTCGTTCCATGCCGCCGTCAGCGGCCCTGGTTGCCCCGGGTCTGCTGCAGCATCGTCGCCAGGCCGGCGCGCACCCCGGTCAGGTCGGCCGAGCAGCGGCCGGCGTTCTCCGGGCCGGAGGCGTACGGCCCGCTGCCGCAGCCGTCCCGGTCGAACGCGTCGGACGCCGCCGTGATCCGGTCCGCCGTGGCCGTGACGTCCGGGCCGTTGGGCAGGCTCGCCGCTCCGGTGCGGACCGTGCCCACGGCCGACCGCAGCTCGGCCAGGAACCGGTCGCAGGACGGGTAGATCTCCTCGGCCGGGTCGGTCTGGCACCCGTCCTGGCTGATCAGGTCCAGCTTCAGCACCGCACTGGTGACCGCGCTCGCGGCGGGCACCGCCGTCGGGCGGCTCGCCGTCGGTGCGGAGTGCTGCGACGGGGAGTGGGTCAGCGCGGACGAGCCGCAGCCGGCGACCAGGGCGAGAGCCGCCGGCACACCGAGCAGCGGGGGAAACCACCGGGACCGACCTCGCAGCTGCATCCCTCCATCATGGCCAGCGGGACCGTCCGCGCGCTCGCCGGGCCGCGCGATCACCTCGCCGACCCGCCGCGCGGTCGGGGTGCCCGGCCGCCCGCTCAGCCCCCGGCCCGCCGAGCCCGCGCCCGCAGCCGCACGTACCCGACCACCGGCTCCGGCAGCCGTGCCACCACCTGGTCGACGACCTCGGCGCGCTCGTGCTCGGGCAGCGGATCGAGCACCGCCCCGAGCACCACCGTGGTCAGGAACGCCTCCAGCTGGCCGCCCGGAGCCAGCACCACCGGGTCGGGCACCAGCTCCGTCTCGACGTCGGTGAACCCCGCCTCCACCAGCCCGAGCCGGGCGTCCTCGGCGGTGGCGAAGTTGCAGGCCTCGCCGACCCCCGGCAGGCCCAGGTCGTGCAGCGCCGACTCGATGGTCGCGAGCTGACCGTGCCCGCCCCATTCCGCGCGCAGCAGCCCGCCGGGGCGCAGCACGCCGGCCAGCGAGCGGAAGACCGCGGCGTGGTCGGGCAGCCAGTGCAGGGTGGCCACCGAGAACGCCGCGTCCACCGGCGCGTCCAGCACCAGCGGCCGGGTCAGGTCCGCGCGCAGCACGGAGAGCCGCTCGGCGGGTACGCCGTCCAGCCGCCGCCGGAGCTGGTCGAGCATCGCGACGGAACCGTCCACCGCCACGACGTGGCCGCGCGGCAGCCGGTCGAGCAGCGCGGCGGTGTCCCGCCCGGTGCCGGCGCCGACGTCCAGCACCCGCTCGTCGCCGCGCAGCGGCAGCCCGGCCAGCACGCCCTGACCCCACCGCTCGTGCGGCAGCGGCAGCGCGTCGTAGCCGACCGCGTCCCATTCCCTCGGACCACGCTGGACGACCATGCCCCGAGCCTAGGTGCGGTTCCCGCTGTATGAAATGAATGTCTCACATAACGGGACGGGGAGCCGCGCAGGGCGCGGGGCGCGGCCCTGGTTCGCCGGCTCCGACCCGAGGGGGTGGGCCGTGGCCCACCGGAAGACCCCCGTCCGGGGGCTCGCGCGCGTCGATCGCGGCCCGAGGTGTCCTCGGGTACCGGCGGGGGCACCGGTCGGTAAACCGGGCGACCCGGGCGGCGGTGCGTCCTACCATCGCCCAGGTGATCACCCCGGACGACTCTCGGCTGCGCCCGTTCCAGCTCGCCGTGCCCGAGAGCGAGCTGGACGACCTGCGCGATCGGCTGGACCGCACCCGGTGGCCGGACGAGCTGCCCGACGCGGGCTGGGACCACGGCGTGCCGCTGGCCCACCTGCGCGAGCTGGCCGGGTACTGGAGGCACGGGTACGACTGGCGCGCGGCCGAGGCCCGGCTGAACGAGTGGCCGCAGCTGGTCACCGAGATCGACGGGGCAACCGTGCACCTCGCGCACCTGCGGTCGCCGGAACCGGACGCCACCCCGCTGCTGCTCAGCCACGGCTGGCCGGGCTCGATCGTGGAGTTCGCGCGGGTGGCCGGACCGCTGTCCGACCCGCGCGGCCACGGGGGTGACCCGGCCGACGCGTTCCACCTGGTGATGCCGAGCCTGCCGGGGTTCGGGCTGTCCGGGCCGACCCGCGACCGGGGCTGGAACCTCCGGCGGATCGCCGCCGCGTTCGCCGAGCTGATGGCCCGGCTCGGCTACCGGCGCTACGGCGTGCAGGGCGGTGACTGGGGCGCGGGGGTGTCCCGCGAGCTGGGCCGCACCCGTAGCGAGGTGATCGGCGTGCACCTGAACCTGCTGCCCGGCGCGGGGGCCACCGCCGAGCCCACCGCCGCCGAGCTGGCCGCCCTGGACCCGGCCGAGCGGGAGCGGACGCTGGCCTCCTGGCGACGATACCGGGAGTGGGAGCGCGAGGGCACCGGGTACGCCGCGATCCAGGCCACCCGCCCACAGACCCTGGCCTACGCGCTGACCGACTCGCCGGTCGGCCAGCTCGCCTGGATCGCGGAGAAGTTCCGGGCCTGGTCCGACCCGGCCAGCGTGCTCGACCGCGACCAGCTGCTCACCAACGTGATGATCTACTGGCTCACCCGCACCGCGGGTTCCGCCGCGCGGGTCTACTACGAGCGCGCGCACGCCGACGACGGGGGCGCGACGCCAGGGCCGTCCGCCGCGCCCACGGCGCTCGCCGACTTCCGGTACGAGAACTTCGTGCCGCTGCGGCACGTGGCCGAACGCACCGAGACGATCGTGCGCTGGACGTCGTTCGACCGGGGCGGGCACTTCGCCGCGATGGAGCAGCCCGAGCTGCTGGTGGCGGACGTGCGGGCGTTCTTCCGCCAGCTGCGCGACTCCGGCGCGGACCACACCGGCCCTCGTTGACATCTGGGTTCTCGTACGAAACTCTGGCCGTCGCCAGTCACCGTGGAGGAGAGGACGAGGCCCGCAATGGAGTGGACCGGGGCGCGGTACGCCGACAAGCCGACAGTCGAGGTGGAGACCTTCGTCGACGCGCCGCCCGAGCGGGTCTGGCCGTTCGTGGCGGACGTGGCGCTGATGCCCTCGATGAGCCCCGAGCTGCAGCACGTCGAGTGGCAGGAGGGCACCGAGCAGGCCTGCCTGGGCGCCCGCTTCGTCGGCTACAACTCCCACCGGTCGATGGGCGAGTGGAACACCCCGTCCACCGTCGTGGAGTTCGAGCCGGACCGGGTCTTCGGCTGGGCGGTCGGCGACCCGGAGGATCCGGCCGCGCGCTGGCGGTTCACCCTCGAACCCGCCGACGGTGGCACCCGGCTGCGGCAGTGGGTGCAGATGGGGCCGGGGCGTTCCGGGCTGAGCATCGCGCTGGAGCAGATGCCGGACAAGGAGCAGAAGATCGTGTACGTCCGGCTGCGTGAGTTCGAGACGAACATGACCGGCACCCTGGCCGCGATCAAGGAACGGGCCGAGGCGGCCCGCGTCTGATGCGCACCGCGACCACGGTCGAGGCCTCGAACCGGGGTGGCTGGGCCGACACGCTGACCTTCGTCACCGAGGCGGAGCAGCTCGGCCTCGACGTGTGCTTCGTGGCCGAGGCGTGGGGCTCGGACGGCCCCTCGGCGCTGGGCTACCTGGCCGCGCGCACCGACCGGATGCTGCTCGGCTCCGGGATCATCCAGCTCGGCACCCGCACGCCGGTGGCCATCGCGCAGGCCGCGCTGACCCTCGCCGAGATGTCCGGCGGTCGGTTCCTGCTGGGGCTCGGGGCGTCCGGCCCGCAGGTGATCGAGGGACTGCACGGCGTGCCGTTCGCCCGGCCACTGACCCGGTTGCGGGAGACCGTGGAGATCGTCCGGGCGGTGTTCGCCGGGGAGAAGGTGTCCTACTCCGGCCGGCACTTCACGATCCCGCTGCCCGGCGGGGAGAGCCGGCCGATGCGGCTGTCGATGACCGCAAACCCGGACATCCCGATCTACCTGGCCACCATCTCGCCGCGCACCCTGGAGCTCACCGGGGAGGTCGCCGACGGGTGGCTGGGCACCAGCTTCGTGCCGGAGGGCGCCGCCGCCTACTTCGGGCCGCTGGACACCGGGCTGGCCCGCGCCGGGCGCACCCGCACCGACCTGGACGTGTGCCAGGGCGCCGAGGTGGCCTTCGCCGACGACGAGGACGCGTTGCGGTCCATGCTCGCGGGCCGGAGGAAGGAGCTGGCGTTCAGCCTCGGCGGGATGGGCAGCGCCAGCACGAACTTCTACAACGGCGCGTACAGCCGGCAGGGCTGGGCCGAGGTGGCCGCGCAGGTTCGGGAGCGCTGGCAGGGCGGCGACCGGGACGGCGCGGCCGGGCTGGTCACCGAAGAGATGGTGCTGACCACCACGCTGATCGGTACCGAGCCGATGGTGCGCGAACGACTGCGGGTGTGGCGCGACGCCGGGGTCGACACCGTGCGCCTCTACCCCGCCGGCGACACCGTGGACGCCAAGCTGGCCACCCTGGGCCGGGCGCTGGACCTGGTCCGCGCGCTGTAGCCGTCGGCCACCGGCGCGGCGGTCACCGGCGCCGGGCCCGCTCGACGGCGGCCGCGCCCTCCTCGTCGCCGTCCGCCCGCAGCCCGTCGATCACCCCGGCCACGTCGGCGGCCGGGCGGTTCTGGCTGAGCTTGAGCTTGGCCTCGACCCGGCTGATGGTGATCTCGACGCCGACGATCGCCCGCAGCTGCCCGGCGATGAACTCCGGCGGGGCGTCGTCCACCGACCACGGCGCGGGGCGGCCGGTCTCGTGCCGCTCGGTGAGCCGGCGCACCAGGTCGGCCAGCCAGTCCTGGTCCTCGTGCACGGTGAGCCGGCCGTACACGTGCGCGGTCTCGTAGTTCCAGGTCGGCACCACCCGGCCGTGCTCCGCGGTGCTCGCGTACCAGGACGGCGAGACGTAGGAGTCGGAGCGGCGGACGATGACCAGCGCCTCCCCCAGCGCGGGCCGCCGCCACTGGTCGTTGGCGCGGGCCACGTGGCCGAGCAGCGCGCGCCGCCCCGGGTCGTGCAGCATCGGCAGCGGGGTGGCGACCAGCCCGTCGGCGGTGGCGGTGACCAGATCGGTCAGGCCGGGGTGGGCAAGCAGGTCGCGGACCGCCCCGTCGGCCGCGGCGAAGTGCGCCGGTACGTACATCCGCTCAACCCTGGCCGAAGCCGCCGGTCAGCACCACCTTGCCGATCATCCCGCCGCGCTCGACCAGCTCGTGCGCGGTGCGCAGGGTGGCCGCCGAGATCGGGCTCAGCCGCTCGGTCTCGGTGCCCCGCAGCACGCCCTCGTCGACCAGCCGCGCGGCGGTGTCCAGCAGCTCGTGCTGCGCGGTGTCCTCAGGCGCGAACAGCGGGCGGGTGAACATCAGCTCCCAGTGCCAGGCCTGGCTCTTCGACTTCAGCGGCAGCGTGTCCAGCCCCTCCGGCTCGTCGATGGCCACCACCTGGCCGCCCACGCCCATCAGGTCGGCGTAGCGCTGCACGTTGCCGGCCGAGAACGGCGAGAACACGTAGTCGGCACCGTGCGGGGCGATGTCCCGGACCGCACCGACCAGGTCGCCGTGGTGGTCCACCACGTGGTGCGCGCCGAGCCCGGTGACCCACTCGGCGGACTCCGGCCGGGAGGCGGTACCGATCACCGTCAGCCCGGTGAGCCGGCGGGCCAGCTGCACCACCATGGAGCCGACCCCGCCGGCGGCGGCCATCACCACCAGCGTGCCGGTGCTGTCCTTGCCCAGCCGGAGCCGGTCGAACAGGGTCTCCCAGGCGGTGATGGTGGTCAGCGGCAGCGCGGCGGCGGCCGCGAAGTCCAGGCTCGCCGGCTTGTGCCCGGTGATCCGCTCGTCGACCAGGTGGTACTCCGCGTTCGTCCCCGGGCGGGCGATGTTGCCGGCGTAGTACACCTCGTCGCCGGCGCGGAACAGGGACACCTCGGCCCCGACCGCCTCGACCACGCCGGCCGCGTCGTAGCCGAGCACCTTCGGGACGTCCTCGGGGTCGCCCGCGGCCCTGACCTTGGCGTCCGCCGGGTTCACCGACACCGCCTCGACCCGCACCAGCAGGTCGTGCGGCCCGGGCGCCGGGCGGGGCAGCTCCACCTCGAGGAGGCTCTCCGGGTCGGTGACGGGCAGGCTGCGGCGGAACCCGATGGCGCGCATGGTGTCGGTCATGAGCCCGACGGTACCCAGATCGCTCTAGTTACCCACAAGGCTTGCTAGTTACCAAAAGGTACTTACGCTGGTCGGCATGCCCGCCGTCGAACCGGCCAGTTGCGGCCCCCGTGACGCCTACGCCGCCGCCTGCCCGTGCCGCGAGCTGCTGGACCTGCTGGCCAACAAGTGGAGCGCGCTCGCGCTGGGCGCGCTGGAGGACGGACCGCGCCGGTTCGGCGAGCTGCGCGCCAAGCTCGAGGGGGTCAGCCCGAAGGTGCTGACCCAGACGCTGCGCCGGCTGGCCGAGCTCGGGCTGGTGGACCGGGTCGTCTACCCCTCGGTGCCGTTGCACGTCGAGTACTCGCTGACCCCGCTGGGCCGCGACGCGTGCGTACCGCTGTCCGCGCTGCGAGTCTGGGTGGAGGCCAACGTGGACCGCATTCCGTCCCTGGCCTGACGAACGCAGTCCCTCGGCCCGGGGAACGCAGTCCCCGGCCCGACGAACGCAGTCCCCGGCCCGACGAACGACAGGAGGCCCCGTGTCACCGTCGACCGCGCCACCGCCCACCGTCCGACCGGCCCACCGCGGCGAGCACCGCGCCGTCGCCGCCCTGCTGGCCCGCGCGTTCCATGACGACCCGGTGTACCGGTGGCTGTTCCCGGAGGCCGCCGCCCGCGCCCGCCGGCTGCCCGGCCTGATGGAGACCTACCTGCGACGCCTGCGACCGGACGCCACCGTCGAGCTCGCCGTGCGGGACGGGCGGCCGGTGGCCGCCGCGGTCTGGGACGCCCCCGAACAGGCCGTCCCGGGCACCCCCCGCGAGGCCGCCGCGCTGCCGGGCATGCTGCGCGCGGTGCGGCACCGGCTGCCCGACCTGGCCCGGCTGGGTGGCGTGCTGGACGAGGCCCGGCCGCGCGAGCCGCACTGGTACCTGTTCCACCTCGGCACCGAACCCGACCAGCAGGGCACCGGCGGCGGAGCCGCGCTGCTCCGCTCGATGACGGAGCGCCGCGACCGGGACCGGCTGCCGTCCTACCTGGAGTGCAAACCCGAGCTGGTCGGCTTCTACGGGCGGTTCGGCTTCGACCCTATCGACGAACTGCCGGTACGCGGTCTCGACGTGGTGATGCGGGCGATGTGGCGCGACCCCGCTCCCCCCGAGCACTGACCCGCGCTCGTCGTCGCCCACTGCCGCCGTCGCCCACTGCCGCCGTGGCCCGCTGCCGCCGTCGCCCGGTCGAGGCCGGCGGGCCGGTCGAGTCGCGGGGCGGGCCGGGGCGCGGTAGGACTGGGACGGGGACCGCACCGCCGTCACGGGGAGGTGGCATGGGCCGGACCGGGTACGTGGTCGGCACGTTCGACACCAAGGGCGCCGAGCTGGGCTACGTCGCCGAGCTGGCCAGGGCCGCGGGTGTCGCGGTGAGCACGGTCGACCTGTCCACCAGCTCCCCCGACGACCGCCCGGGCGCGGACGTCGGCGCCCGGACCGTGGCCGAGCACCACCCGGACGGCGCGACGGCGGTGTTCACCGGCGACCGGGGTACCGCGGTCGCCGCGATGGCCGTGGCGTTCGAACGGTTCCTGACCACCCGGGACGACCTCGGCGGGGTGCTCGCGCTCGGCGGTTCGGGCGGGACGGCGCTGGTCAGCCCGGCCCTGCGGGCGCTGCCGGTCGGCGTGCCGAAGCTGGTGGTGAGCACGGTGGCCGGCGGCGACGTGTCGGCGTACGTGGGCGCCAGCGACGTGGCCATGCTGCACTCGGTCACCGATGTGGCCGGGCTGAACCGGATCTCCCGGCAGGTGCTGGGCAACGCCGCGCACGCGCTGGCCGGGATGGTCGGCCACGAGGTGCCGACGGTGGCCGGCAGGCCCGCGGTGGCACTGACCATGTTCGGGGTCACCACGGCCTGCGTCACCGCGGTGGCCGCCGCGCTGGCCGACCGGTTCGACCCGCTGGTGTTCCACGCCGTCGGCACCGGCGGCCGGGCGGTCGACAAGCTGGTGGACGACCGCCAGGTGGACGGGGTGCTCGACGTGACCACCACCGAGGTCTGCGACTTCATCGCCGGCGGCGTGTTCAGCGCGGGCGAGCACCGGCTGGACTCGCTGAGCCGGGTTCCCATGCCCTACGTCGGGTCCTGCGGCGCGCTCGACATGGTCAACTTCGGCGCGCCGGACACCGTTCCGGAGCGGTACGCCGACCGGCTGTTCTACCGGCACAACCCGCAGGTCACGCTGATGCGCACGACACCGGACGAGTGCCGGCGGATCGCCGGGTTCCTGGCCACCAAGCTCAACGCCGCACAGGGGCCGGTGCGGTTCCTGCTGCCGGAGGGCGGGGTGTCCGCGCTGGACGCCCCCGGCCAGCCGTTCCACGACCCGGAGGCGGACGAGGTGCTGTTCGCCACGCTGGAGGCGCAGGTCGAGCAGACCGACCGGCGCCGGCTGGTACGGCTGCCGCACAACGTGAACGACCCCGCGTTCGCCGATGCGCTGGTCGAGGCGTTCGACGCGGTGCTGGGCCAGGCGCGATGAACCGGGCCGAGCTGATGGAGCGGTTCGCCGACATGGCCCGCCGGGGCGAGCCGATCGTCGGCGGCGGCGCCGGCACCGGGCTGTCCGCCAAGTGCGAGGAGGCCGGCGGGATCGACCTCATCGTGATCTACAACTCCGGCCGGTACCGGATGGCCGGCCGGGGATCGCTGGCCGGGCTGCTCGCCTACGGCAACGCCAACGACATCGTGGTGGAGATGGCCGCCGAGGTGCTGCCGGTGGTCCGGCACACCCCGGTGCTGGCCGGGGTGAACGGCACCGACCCGTTCCTGCTGCGCGACCGGTTCCTGCGCGAGCTGCGCGATATCGGCTTCGCCGGGGTGCAGAACTTCCCCACCGTCGGGCTGATCGACGGGGTGTTCCGGGCGAACCTGGAGGAGACCGGGATGGGGTACGGCCTGGAGGTCGAGCTGATCGAGGCGGCCCGCCGCGCCGACCTGCTGACCACCCCGTACGTGTTCTCCGCCGAGGACGCCACGGCGATGGCGCGCGCCGGGGCGGACATGATCGTCTGTCACATGGGCCTGACCACCGGCGGTGCCATCGGTGCCGGGACCGCCAAGACGCTGGACGACTGCGTCGCGCTGATCGACGAGTGGGCGGCCGCCGCGCTCGAGGTGCGCGACGACGTGCTGGTGCTCTGCCACGGCGGCCCGATCGCCCAGCCCGAGGATGCCGCGTACGTGCTGTCCGGGACGGCGCACTGCCACGGCTTCTACGGCGCGAGCAGCATGGAACGGCTGCCGACCGAGCGAGCGCTCACCGAGCAGACCCGCGCGTTCAAGGCGGTCACCTACTAGCCCGTCGACCGGGTAACGCGGTTCGACCCGACAACCGATCAGCACCGATCAGCACCGACGACAAGGAGTTCCCGACATGCCCAAGCCGTACGCCAGTGGTGTCGTGCCCGCCTCCGCCGACGAGGTCTGGCAGATCGTGCGCCAGTTCAACGGGCTCGCCGAGTGGCACCCGGTGATCGCCGAGAGCAAGATCGAGAGCGGCTCGGCGCAGGAGATCGGGGCGGTCCGCCGGCTGACCCTGGCCGACGGCAGCCAGGTCGCCGAACGCCTGGTCAGCATGGACGACGACGAGCGCAGCTACACCTACGCGTTCACCGACCCCGGCACCATGCCGGTGCGCAGCTACAAGTCGACGATCCGGATCGCGCCGGTCACCGCCACCGGGCAGTCGTTCGTCGAGTGGTGGGCGTGGTTCGACTCGGAGGCCGAGGTGGAGGCGGAGATGAACCAGACATACTCGGAGACCGTCTATGGCAACGGCATCGCGGCCCTGATCAGCCACTTCGGCGGCTGACCGCCCCGGCGCCGGCTCGCGCGGAACCGCCGCGGCTCGCGGGCGGCTCGCACACCGCTGCCGCGGCTCGCGGGCGGCTCGCACACCACTGCCGAGCGGTCGCACAGACTCGGCACGGGTCGCCCACCGCTGCCGAGCGGTCGCACAGAGACTCGGCACGGGTGCACAGAGCCCACACAGAGCCCACACAGAGCCTGTGTGACCCGCGGCCGGTCTGCGCGAGCGGCACGACAGCACCACGGCACGGCGAGCCAACCGACCGACCGCGCCGCCACCACCCACGCGCGGTGAACGCCCCACCGGCTCACACCACTCACCACTCACGCGGCACGAGCCCGCACAGACACCGCGCGGCCCGCACAGGCTCTACGGAGTCTGTGCGGGCCGCGGCCGCTCTGTGCGAACCCAAGTCCACGCCGCCCCGAACCCACGCCGCCCCGAACCCGCGCCAACCCGAACCCGCGCCGCCCCGGACAGCACGTACCCCGAGCAGCGCGGAGCGCCGGCGGCGATCGGTACGGCGGGGTCGGTGGTGGGTCAGCGGGCGCTGCGGTCGCGCAGCATCGACGGCACCGTGCGCAGCAGGATCGACACGTCGGCGCCCAGGTTACGGGTCCGCACGTAGGTCAGGTCGAGGTGCAGCATCTCCAGCGTGCTCACCGACGAGCGGCCGCTGACCTGCCACAGACCCGTGATGCCCGGCCGCACGGAGAACCGGGGCTGGAACTCCGAGGGGAACATCCGCGCCTCCCACTCCAGGCAGGGGCGGGGGCCGACCAGCGACATGTCGCCGAACAGCACGTTCAGCAGCTGCGGCAACTCGTCCAGGCTGGTCTTGCGCAGCAGCGAACCGACCCCCGTCACCCGGGGATCGCTGTCCAGCTTGTAGGAGCCCTCGACGGAGGTGTCCTCACCGCGCAGCTCGGCGGCGATCAGCTCGCGGAGCATCTCGTCGCTGGCGCCGGTGCGCATCGTGCGGAACTTGTACATGGTGAACGACCGTCCACCCAGCCCCACGCGCTGCTGCTGGAACAACGCCGGCCCGGCGCTCGTCCAGCGGATGATCATGCCGATGACCAGCATCGGGATCGCCAGCAGGAGCAGCGCGAGAACGGCAACGGTCACATCGATCATCCGACCGGCGAAGGCCTGCCATCGCAGCCCTCGCGCAGCACCGAACCTGTCGACGGCCGAGGCGGCGACAAGGTCCGAACCACCCGAGTACATGACAGACTCCCCCCACGTGCTTGCAGGCATTGGGGGTATCGCCGGTCGCCGCCCGGCCGTTACGCGGCCTGCTGACCGACTTTCGCGGCGGCGACGATGAGGTCGGCGCAGGCGTCCAGGGACAGCCGCGTGCTGTCCAGCACGAGGTGGTAGTGGCTCGGGTCGGCCGGGTCACACCGGTAGAAGTGCCGCACGTAGCTGGTCCGGGCGGCGTCGTTGTGCTCCATCATCGCCCGGGCGTCGTCCTCGCTCATCCGCTGGCTACGCATCACCTGACGGACCCGGCGCTCCGGCGGGCCGTCCAACCGCACGTGCAGGGCGGTGGGGTGGTCCCGGAGCACGAGCGCGGCGGCCCGGCCCAGGATCACCCCGCCACTGTCCGCCACCACCCGCCGGATCGCCGACTTGGTGCACTCCAGGTACTCGCTGTCGGGCAGCAGCGCCACCCTCGGCGCGTCGTAGCCGAGCATGTACTCACCGCTCAGCGGCGCGGCCGAGTGCAGCATCCGGGCCAGCCAGCCCTTCACCTTCTCGTCGCGGGCCAGCGCATCCTCCACCGGGACACCGAGGTCGTTGGCCACCCGCACCGGGATGGCGCGGTCCACGAACGGGACTCCGAGACGCTCGGCCACCGCGGGGCCGACGATTCCGCCTCCCGCGCCGAACGCAGCGGACAGCGTGACGATGGACATGGTCCGCTCCCCCTGCCGAATGAGGTTGACAAGAGGGTAGACGAGCGGTCCGCGCAGATCGACGGTTCGGCTGACGGTACCTCCGAATGGCGGTCACCGAGCCGGGAGCACCGGCATCACCGCAGGTCAGCGCGGCGCGTCTGGTTCCTACTACAGGTACGGCGCGTGCCTTGCGCGGGGGCGGCGCGTGCACCGCGACGCCCCCGCCGCGCGACGACCGCCCACCGGCCGGAGCCCGACCGAGCCGCGCCCGGTCCCGCCGCGCCGGCGGCCGGCGCCCGATCCCGCCGCGCCGGCGGGACGGAGCCCGGTCACGCCGCGCCGGAGCGCTCCACCGCACCGGAGCGCTCCACCGCACCCGAGCGCTCCACCGCGTCCGAGCGGTCCGGCGCGTCCGAGCGGTCCGGCGGCGCGGTGCGGGCCGCGATGCTGAGGCGGTTCCACACGTTGATGGTGGCCGCCGCCATGACCAGGTCGGCGACCTCCGTCTCCGACCAGTGCGCGAGCGCCTCCCGCCACACCTCGTCCGACACCCCGCCGTCGGCGATCCGGGTGACCTCGTCGGTCAGCGCCAGCGCGGCCCGCTCCCGCGCGGTGAAGCAGGTGGCGTCGTGCCAGGCGGCGACCTGGAACAGCCGCGCGGTGCTCTCCCCGCCCGCCATCGCCTCGTGGCTGTGCATGTCCACGCAGAACGCGCAGCCGTTGATCATCGAGGCGCGCAGCTTGACCAGCTCCAGGACCACCGGGTCGACGTGCGCCCGGCAGTACATCTCCAACCCCATCACGGCCTTGTAGCCACCCGGGATCGCCGTGCTCATGCTCAGTCTCTCGGTCACCGTTGCTCCCCTCACACACGACTCGGCCCGGCCGAGCCTCCTGTTGTGTCATCAGGAGGACGGCCGGGCCGAGGGTGGTGTGACAGCGGGACCCCAACTACTTCACCAGCTGGGTGCCGCCTTGCGTGCCTTCTTCGTCGCGGTCGGGAACCTCTTGTCGGCGGCCTTGGTCGCCTTGGCCAGCCGCTTGTCCGCGCGCTTGCGGGCCTGCTTGCCGGCCTTGCGGGCCTCCTTGGCCTTCTTCGCGCCACGCTTCTCGGTCTCGGCGCGCAGCCGCTCGGTGTTCTCGGCCAGCCGCCCGCCGGCGCGGCTCGCGGCGTCGACGGCCTTGGGGCCGTACTTGTTGGCCGCGTCGACGGCCTTGGGGCCGTACTTGTTCGCCGCGTCGGTCACCGCGTCGGCCGCCTTCGGGCCGTACTTGTTCGCGGCCTCGGTCACCGCGTCGGCGGCCTGGGTGCCGTACTTGGTGGCCACCTCGGCGGCCTGGCCGCCGTAGTCCCGCCCGAGCTCGACGGCCTTCGGGCCGTACCGGTGCGCCGCGTCGGTCACCTGCCCGCCGAGGTCGCCGACCCGCTTGCCCAGGTGGTTCAGGTTGTCGGTGACGTCCCGGTGGAACAGCTCGGCCGCGGCGGCGCTGGTGTGCCCCGCGCGGCGGGCCTTCCAGGCCAGCGACGGTTTGCCCTCGGTGTCCGCGGCGGCGAGCATCAGCCCGCCCAGCAGCCCCAGGTTCTTGGTGAAATGGATCTGTTCGGCACGGCGCCGGTCCGGGTCGTCGATCTCCCAGAACCGGTGACCGGCCGCCGTGGTGGGCACCAGGCTGGTGGCCAGCGCGGCGGCGGACAGCCGGGGGAACTTGCCGATGGCGAGCAACGAGCCAAACCCGATCTTGACCCCGGCGTCGATCCTGATCATCGTCAGCGGGGAGAGCGGTTGCCCGGTCGGCGCCAGCTCGGTGACCTTGTCCAGCACCGGGCGCGCGGCCTGTTCGTGCCCCTTGGGGTCACGCAGGGCGGCGATCCCGCCGGTGATGAAGATCCCCGCCAACAACGGGCGAGCGATACGACGTAGCAACATAACGCGACATCTTCCCCGAATCACCGCTCGTCAAACGCGCAGCGCGGCGGCTCCGACGGGTGATTCCCGGCGATCGGAGGCTGTCCGTGCGTTCGGCCGGGCCGCCCGGATCGGCCTACCGTGGTCGCATGCGGATCCCCCTTCCCGGAACCGAGCTGACCGTCCACCCACTGTGCCTCGGCGGGAACGTCTTCGGGTGGAGCGCCGACGCCGAGGCCTCGTTCGGGGTGCTCGACGCCTACGCGGCGGCGGACGGCAACTTCGTCGACACGGCCGACTCCTACATGTGGCGCATACCCGGCAACTCCGGCGGCGAGTCCGAGACCATCCTGGGCAACTGGCTGACCGCGCGGCGCACCCGCGAGGACATGGTGATCGCCACCAAGGTCGGCTCGTGGCCGGCGCGGCCCGGCCTGTCGGCGGCCAACATCGCCGCGGCCGCCGACGACTCCCTGCGCCGGCTGCGCACCGACCACATCGACCTGTACTACGCCCACCGGGACGACCCGGACACCCCGCTGGAGGAGACGCTCGGCGCGTTCGACGCGCTGGTCAGGGCGGGGAAGGTGCGCTACGTGGCGGCCTCGAACTACGCGCCGGACCGGCTGGCCGAGGCGCTCGCGATCAGCCGACGGCACGGGTACGCGCCGTTCGTGGCACTGCAGCCGGAGTACAACCTGGTGGTGCGGGAGTTCGAGACGACCCTGGCCCCGCTGCTGGCCGAGCACGGGGTGTCCGCGCTGCCCTACTACGGCCTGGCCAAGGGCTTCCTGACCGGCAAGTACACCGCCGACACCGCCGTGGACAGCGTGCGCGCCGAGGGCGCCAGGGAGTATTTGGACGATCGGGGCCGCCGGGTGCTGGCCGAGCTGGCCGACACGGCGGGCCGGCACGGGGTGAGCCCGGCGGCGGTCGCGCTGGCCTGGCTGGCCGCCCACCCGGCGGTGTCCACCCCGATCGCCAGCGCGCGCACCACCGAGCAGCTCGCCGGGTTGCTCCCGATGGCGGAGCTGAAGCTGGCCGCCGAGGAGATCGAACGGCTCAACGCCGCGTCCGCCGTCGGCTGAGACGCCCCGCGACGCTCTAGGCTGCCCGGGTGAGTCTGCTTCTCGGCCCGGTGCTGCGCCATGTGGACGAGTCCTCCGCGGTCGTGTGGGTGCAGTGCTCCCACGCCGGCACCGTCGCCGTGCTGGGGACGGACGCGCCGACGGCCGAGGCGCCCACGTTCGAGGTCGCCGGTTACCACTTCGCCCTGGTCACCGTCACCGGGCTGGCCCCGGGCAGCACCACCGAGTACCGCGTCGAGCTGGACGGCGAGCAGGTCTGGCCGCCGGCCGGGCACCCGTTCCCGCCGAGCGTGATCCGCGCCCGGGGCGGCCCGTCCGGCCTGCGGGCGCTGTTCGGCTCCTGCCGCTACCCGAAGACCGGCGAGCCGGACCTGGAGGCGCACCTCGGTCTGGACGCGCTGGACTGCTACGCCGCCCGGATGGTGACCGAGCCTCCCGAGCAGTGGCCGGACCTGCTCATCCTGCTGGGTGACCAGGTGTACGCCGACGAGCTGACGCCCAGCGCGCGGCGCACGATCGCGGGCCGTCGGGCCGGCCGCAGGCACGGGCGGCGCCCGCCGGACGAGGTGGTCAGCTTCGACGAGTACGTCAAGCTGTACGAGGCGTCCTGGTCGGACCCGGAGATCCGCTGGCTGATGTCCACCGTGCCCACCGCGATGATCTTCGACGACCACGACGTGCGGGACGACTGGAACACCTCGGCCGCCTGGCGCGCGGAGATGGCCGAGACGTCCTGGTGGCCGGAGCGGATCCGCGCCGCGCTGGCGTCGTACTGGGTGTTCCAGCACCTGGGCAACCTGCCTCCGGCGGACCTGGCCGAGGACACCGACTACCGCGCGGTGCTGGCCGCCGGGGGTGACCGCTGGCCGCTGCTGGCGGAGCTGGCCGACCGCGCCGACCGGGAGACCGACGGGGCCAAGGGCGTGCGGTTCAGCTACCGCTGGGAGCTGGGCCGGGCCCGGCTGGTGATGGCCGACTCGCGCAACGGCAGGATCCTGGACGGCGGCCGGCGGGCGATGATCGGCGACCGCGAGTTCGACTGGATCGAGCGGCAGATCCTCGACGGGCTGGACGGGCTGGACCACCTCATCCTGGGCTCCTCGCTGCCCTGGCTGCTGCCTCCGGCGATCAGCGAGCTGCAGTCGGTCAACGAGCGGGCGGCCCGGCGGCCGGGCTGGCGCGGGCGGCTGGCGGAGAAGATCCGGCAGGCCACCGACATGGAGCACTGGGCGGCCTTCCACGTGTCCTTCCGCCGGCTCACCGAGCTGGTCGGCACGGCCGCGGCCGCCAGCCCGGGGCCGGCGACGGTGAGCGTGCTGTCCGGCGACGTGCACCACAGCTACGCCGCGCGCGCCGAGCTGCCCGGGTCGGCGGCCGTGCACCAGCTGGTGTGCTCGCCGGTGCACAACCACGTCCAGGGCTTCATGCACCCGGTGTTCCGGCTGGGCTGGGCGCGGGTGGTGGCCTCGGTGATGCGTCGCTGGGCGCGGCACCGGGACGCCCCGGAGGCCCCGCTGCGCTGGCGCAGGCGCACCGGACCGCTGTTCGGCAACACGATCGCCACGCTGCGGCTGGACGGCCGGGAGGCCGAGGTGCTGTTCGAGCAGCCCACCGACTCGGCGGCGCTGGACGTGGTGGCCCGGTTGTCGCTCACCGGGCCGGACCGGCGGGCCCGGCGGTCGGCGGCCCGGAGACCGGAGGCCCGGGGGCCGGCGGCTCAGAAGTAGACGTGCCGCACCCAGTGCTCGAGCAGCGCGGCGTCGCCGAACACCTGTAGCCGTTCGTCGTCCGGGCCGATCCGCCCGACCAGCACCAGCAGCAGGTCGGTCGCCGTGCCGCGCACCGCCACGTCGCCCTTCTCGTGGCCGTGCTCCCAGCTCGCCCCATCGGGGCCGCGCCGGATCAGCCACTCGCCCGCCTCGCCCAGCCCGTCGTCGGTGCTGTGCAGGTGCAGCCTCTGGCCGTCGCCGCGCATCGTCTCCACCAGGTCGGGTCGGCCGCCGCGGGAGCGGGCCCCTGGCGAGGTGACCAGCTCCAGCCACTCGGTGATCGCGTCGGCGGCCAGGTCGGCGTCCAGCGTGAACGGGGCGCCGACGGTCAGCGCCGCGTCCGCGCGGTGGACGGCCGTCTCGTGCACCATCCGGCGCAGCCAGAACCCGCCGGTGCCGGGCACCCCGGTGAAGTTCCAGACCGGGTCCGCCCCGGCCGCGCGCACAGCGGTCCGCAGCGCGCCGGCCCCCTCGGTCAGCCAGCCGCCGAGGCCGGCCGGGTCGTCCGGGGTCGGGTGGGTGCCCGGTGCGGCGAGCTCGGCCGGCCCGGAGACCCGCCGGCGCACCACGTCCTGGGCGAACCGGTGGCCCCGGCCCACGTGCTCGGCGAGCTCGCGCAGGTTCCAGTCCGGGCAGCTGGGCACCTGCCGGCCCAGGTCGGCGTCCGTCGCGGCGTCGAGCAGCGCGGCGAGCTGCCCGGTCTGGGCGGGCAGGGCGGCGGAGTAGCGGTCCTCGGTCAGCGTCGGCACGCCCGGCAGGTTACCCACCGCCCCGCACCCCGGCCGCCGTATTCGCTGCGTGTCGTACCCATCACCGCTGGTCACAGCGGCTGCGCGGGGCGACGTGGGCGGGATGTCGACGTTGATCTTGCCGGCGTTACAGGACTGCCCGTTTCAGGTGAATCGCCGAGAAATGTGCAGCATCCCGGCCTGCCGCGGCGATGACATCACTGAGCCGGCGAGATGCTGGCAAGGAACACCAGGAGGGCCGAGGAATGAACGAGAACACCCGCATCGACCGCGTCACGCAGGACATGTTCGCGGTCCTGCGCGGCCAGGAGACGCCGCTGCTGACCCGGTGGGCCTACCGGTCCGACGACCCGTTCGCCGTGATGATGTCCATCGCCCGGCCCAGCGGCCGCTGGATCGACTGGCTCATGTCGCGCGACCTGCTGGTCGAGGGCCTGACCCGCGAGGTCGGCCTGGGCGACGTCCGGCTGACCCCGTTCACCGACGAGGAGTTCGACATCGTCGAGGTCCGGATCGGCGACGACGAGGGCTTCGCGTCCCTGGAGTTCGACCGCGACCTGATCGAGCGGTTCGTCCGCTCGTCCTTCGAGATCGTCGCCGAGGGCGAGGAGTCGACCGTCATCGACGTCGAGGCCGAGATCGAGAAGATCACCAACAGCTGCACCGGCTGAGCACCCCGCTCAGCACGACCCTCGGCCTGGGGCCGGTGGGCGGTCAGCCGCGAATGCGGCTCTGCTCGCCGGCCCACTCCTTTTCCCGGAGCTCGAACTTCTGGATCTTCCCGGTGGACGTCTTGGGCAGCTCGGCCACGAACTCCACCGCCCTCGGGGCCTTGTACCGCGCGATCCGCGCCCGCACGTGCTCGAGCAGCTCCTCCTCGGACACCGACGCCCCGCTCTTGAGCACCGCGAACGCCTTCGGCCGCTCGCCCCACCGCTCGTCCGGCACGCCGATCACCGCCACCTCCAGCACCGCCGGGTGGGACACGATCGCCTGCTCGACCTCGACGGT
This sequence comes from Pseudonocardia sp., assembly GCA_036497465.1. Taxonomy (GTDB): domain Bacteria; phylum Actinomycetota; class Actinomycetes; order Mycobacteriales; family Pseudonocardiaceae; genus Pseudonocardia. Next base: position 23,582 of record DASXJJ010000061.1, read on the forward strand.
CGAGATGTTCTCCCCGCCGGAGACCACCACGTCCTTGGCCCGGTCGCGCAGCTCCACGTAGCCGTCCGGGTGCATCACGCCCAGGTCGCCGGAGTGGAACCAGCCGCCGAGGAACGCCCTGGCGGTGCCCTCGCGGTCGTCGAAGTAGCCGGCCATCACGTTGTTGCCGCGCATCACGATCTCGCCCATGGTGGCGCCGTCCGCCGGCACGTCGTTCATCTCGCCGTCGACCACCCGCAGCCGGTCGGCGGTGATCATCCCGACGCCCTGCCTGGCCTGCAGCCGGGCGCGCTCCTCGCCGGCCAGCTCCGCCCAGGCCGGCTGGAACTGGTTCACCGAGTACGGGCCGTAGGTCTCGGTGAGGCCGTAGACGTGCACGATCCGGAACCCCATCCCCTCGGCGTTCAGGATGGTGGTCGGCGACGGCGGCGCCCCGGCCGTGGTGACCACCAGCTGGTAGTCCAGCGTGATCGCCTCCGGGGCGTTCATGATCGTGGTGACCACCGTGGGCGCGCCGTTGAGGTGGGTCACCCGGTGCTCGCCGATCAGCCGCCAGATCGCGTCGCCGCGCACCTCCCGCAGGCAGACGTGGGTGCCGCCGATCGCGGTCACCGCCCACGGGGTGCACCAGCCGTTGCAGTGGAACATCGGCAGCGTCCAGAGGTACACCGAGTCTGGGCTGTGCGCCGAGTGCACGATCTCGGCCAGCGAGTTCAGGTGCGCACCCCGGTGGGTGTACATCACGCCCTTGGGCCGGCCGGTGGTGCCCGAGGTGTAGTTGATCGAGATCGTGGCCAGCTCGTCGTCCACCGCCCAGGTCACCGGCTCCCCGGTGGCGCCCCTGGCCACGAAGTCCGGATAGCCGGCGGTCACCTCACCGGGGACGTCACCGGGCGCGGCCGGGTCGACCAGCGTGACGATCTCCGCGACGGTCTGCAGCTCGGCGGCCACCGGGGCGATCGTCGGGTGCAGCCCCGCGTCCACCACCAGCAGCTTCGCGCCGCTGTGGTCCAGGATGTAACGGACCTCCTCGCTGGCCAGCCGGGTGTTGACGGCCACCAGGACGGCGCCGGCCAGCGGCACCGCGAAGTGCGCGACCAACATCTCCGGCAGGTTCGGCACCAGGTAGGCCACCCGGTCGCCGGGCCGGATCCCGGACGCGCGCAGCGCCCGGGCGACCCGCGCCACCTCGTCGGCGAACTCGGCGTAGCTGTACCGCCGCTCGCCGTACACGATCGCCGTCTTGTCCGGGTACACGTCCGCACTGCGCCGCAGGAAGGCCAGCGGGGTGAGCTGGGTGGTGAACACCTCGCCGAACTCGGGGCTGCTCGGGGAACCCATCGGGCACACCTCCACCAGGTCCATGACCAGCTCGGCGCGACGGACGTCGCCCGCGCTGGCCGACCCTACGGCGCGCCGCGCCCGTCCCGCCAGAGATCGGGAGTGATCCTGATGCGTGGGCCTTCTCGAGAACCCGCTCCGGCCCCGGCCGGCACCGGAGCCGCCGTCGTCCCCGCCGGCCGCGAGCTCAGCCGGTGCTGGTCGGGACCGGCTGCGCGGCCACGAACGGCAGCACCTCGGCGAGGAACTCCTCGGTGCGCTCCAGGCCGAGCGCGTGGCTGGACCCCGGCCCGGAGAAGATCTTGAGCTGGGCGTTCGGGATCAGCTCGGCCACCTTCGCGCACTGCCACGGCGGGGTCAGCAGGTCCTGGTCGCCGCCGATCACCAGGGTCGGGACGTCGAGGCCGGGCAGCCGAGCGGCGGTGTTGTGCGCGAGGTCGGCGTCGAACTGCTCCACCGTCGTCCGCACCGCCGTCTCGGTGCTCGGGAAGTAGGGGAGCAACTGCTCCATCATCGCGCCGAAGTCCGGCGAGTTGAGCAGCTCCGGGGAGAACGCGAGGCCCAGCGCGGCCATCGCGGTCTGGGTGTCGCCGGTGTCCCACGGGTGGCGCAGCGCGGCGAGCATGCTGGCCTGGAAGCCGTCCATCACCGGCCAGGTGCCCCAGAGCACCAGCGAGGCCACCTTCTCCGGCGCGGCCAGCGCCAGCTCCTGGGCCACCGCCGAGCCCAGTGACCAGCCCAGCACGTGCGCCCGGGACACCCCGACCGCGTCCAGCACCGCCGCCGCGTCCTCGGCCATGCCGGCCATCGAGATCGGCCCGCCGCCGCGCTCGGAGTCGCCGATGCCGCGGTGGTTGTAGCTGATCACGTGGTAGTTCTCGGCGAGGCCGGCGCCGAGCGCGCCCCACAGCGCGTAGTGCTGGGACGTGCCGCAGACCAGCAGCAGCGACGGGTTCGCCCGGTCCCCGCTCTCCACCACGTCCAGCCGCACCCCGGTACCGATCTCCAGCAGCATGTCGCCTCCGTGCGATCTCCTCGGGTGACTCTCCCCGATGCCCGTCGGAGAGTCTGCCAGCGGATCGGCGTACCGGCCCGCTGATTCGATTACCCTTCGGTAGGTGGACTTCCTGGAGATCGCCGATCGGACCTGGCCGGTCATCCGCCGCGTCACCTCGGTGCACACCACCCTGTACCGCGCGACCAACGGCCGGCTCGGCCACCACGTGCCCGGGGCACCGGCCATGCTGCTGCTCGACCACGTCGGCGCCCGGACCGGCGCCCGACGCACGACACCGCTGGTCTACACCACCGACGGGGACAACCTGGTGATCGTGGCCTCCAAGGGTGGCCACCCCCAGCACCCGGCCTGGTATCACAACCTGCGCGCCCATCCGGACACCATCGTGCAGCTCGGCGACGAGCGGCGGGCCGTGCGCGCCCGGGTGGCCGAGCCGATCGAGCGCGCCCGGCTGTGGCCGCTGGTGGTGCGCACCTACGCCGGCTTCGAGACCTACCAGAAACGCACCGGACGGGAGATCCCGCTGGTCGTGCTGGAACGCCGGTGAGCGCCGCGTCCGCCGCCCGGTTCCGGGCCGCCGTCGAGGCCGGCGACCTGGAAGTGGCGCTGAGCCTGTTCGCCGACGACGTGCTGTTCCACAGCCCGGTGGTGCACCGGCCCTACCAGGGCAAGGAGGCGCTGGGCACGGTCCTGCGCGCGGTGTTCACCGTGTTCGAGAACTTCCGGTACACCGCCGAGTACGGCGGGCCGGACGGCCACGTGCTCAGCTTCCGCGCCGAGGTGGACGGCCTGGAGTTGGAGGGTGTCGACATCCTGCGCGCCACCCCCGACCCGGACGACCCGATCACCGAGCTGACCGTGCTCATCCGGCCGTATTCGGCGGCCACCGCCGTCAAGGAGCGGATGGCCGCGCAGCTGCGCGACTGACCCGCACCACCGGCACCGCGACGGCGGTGGCGGTGTCCGCCCCGACCGTCACGGCCGCGCTGGTCGGGGCGACCAGTGGCATCGGCGGCGGGGTGATCCGCGACGTGCTGCCGCGCGAGGTGCCGCTGGTGCTGCACCGGGAGATCTACGCGCTGCCCGCCGTGCTCGGCTCCACGCTGATCGCCTGCGGGCACCGGCTGGGCTGGCCACTCCCGCCGACCCTGGCCGTCGCCGCCGTCCTGGTCGCGGGAATTCATTTGGTCGCCCTGTGGCGACACTGGCAGGCTCCACGACCGCGCAGGCCGCGGAACTGACCGCTCGGCGCAGAAAGTCACCGCTCGTCGCCGTGGGTGAGGCCGATAACCCGCCTTTCGTCGGGAAAAACGCCCCTACCAGCGACGACACCCCGGGCTCCCGGTTGGTGTAACCGCCATCTCCTTCGTAAGCTGCCCCGGTACATCACGATCCGATCTCCACGCCTGGATCCGAGCCGGCCTCCCCACCGGCTCACCGGACCCCGAACCGGACCGCCAGGCCACGAGAACGCCGGTCGCGGAAAGGCAGAGAACTTCGTGGCTCGTCACCGCTCCCCAGGCGGCCGCGCAACGGTCTCGGCATACGTGCCGACACCCGACGCGCGCCGTATGAAGTCCGACCATGGGTTCGTCATGTCTCCGGCCGCCCCCGCGGCCGAGATGAGACCACCCGTGATCGAGCCGTACCCGATGGCCGACGACAACGACACGGTCGTGTTCGACGCCATCCCGACTCCCGGCGCTCGGCGCGCGGCGCATCGCGCCCTGCCCAAGCCGACCGTCCGGGGCAACACGGTGGTCGGTGCCACCGCCGCGCTCGGCGCGGTGGTCACCGGTGGCCTGATGGCGGCCAACCCCAGCGGCACCGGTCCGACCGCGGACGCGGCCGAGTCCACGCTGCCGCCGACCAACCTGGCCGCGGCCACCCAGCCGCTGCACATCCAGCCGGTCAGCGCGGACTCCGCGATCAGCCAGGTCAACGTGGCCAACGCGAGCACCGCACTGCTGCCGACCGCGGTGCCCGGCGAGCGCCAGTCCTCGGTCGACCAGCGCGACGTGGAGGCCCTGCACAAGGGTGAGACGCTGGCCGCCGAGGCCGCCGCGCAGCACGCGATCGCGGCCAAGCAGGCCAACATCCTCGCCGGCGGCGGAAACCTGAACGACTGGATCAGCGTCTCGCTGACCAAGCTGAACCTCGACCAGTCGTTGGCCAGCGGGGTGAAGCGGGTGATCATGGCGGAGTCCCGGGGCAACCCGCACGCCATCAACCGGACGGACAGCAACGCGCTCGCCGGCCGCCCGTCCCAGGGGCTGATGCAGGTCATCCCCAGCACGTTCCGCGCGTACGTGCTCCCGGAGTTCGCCAACCGGCCGATCACCGACCCGATCGCCAACATCACCGCCGGCATCCGCTACATGATCGCCAACTACGGGCTGTCCACGCTCAAGGGCGGCGGCCGTAGCGACGGCTCCGGAAACTACATCGGGTACTGACCCTCCGTTTCTCGAATACCCGACGCCGCCCGGACCAAACCCCCGGGCGGCGTTCGTGTGCGCGCTGCGTGCCGCTCAGAGCCGCCCGGGGTACGTGTAGGCGTCCTCCCGGAAGATCGCCGCACACACGACGGCGCCGCCGAGGCGGACCTCGGCGGCGCCGTGCGGGACGTGGACGCTCAGCCGACGCCGGCGAACTCCAGCGCGTCGGCCCAGGACTTCGACTGGGCGATCAGCCGGCGGTACTTCATGACCTGTGCCGGCCGGTCGATGGTGATGCACCCGGTGATCCGGTCGCCGCGCCGGTAGAGCGCGAGGAAGTTGTCCTCGCCCTTCTCCTCGGACACCACGCGGATCTCCTCGGCCTGCGGCACCCCGACGAACTGGATCCGGCTCTCGTACCAGTCGGACCAGAAGTACGGGACGGTGGAGCACGCCTTCTGCTCGTCGTCCGGCTTGAGCGAGTTCTTGGCGGCCAGCGCACCCTGCTCGGAGGCGTTCGTCCAGTGCTCCAGGCGCATCACCAGCCCGTCGAACAGCGCGTTCGGGAAGTGCACGATGTCGCCCGCGCCGTACACCCCGGGCACGCCGGTGGACAGGTTCTCGTCGCAGATCAGACCCTTGTCCCGCTCGTGCAGCTGCACGCCGGAACCCTCCAGCCACCCCGTGCACGGGGCGACACCGGTACCGACCACCACCAGGTCCGCCGGCACGACCGAGCCGTCGTCCAGGCTGACGCCGGTGACCTTGCCGTTCTCGCTCTCCAGCCCGGTGACCTTGACGCCGCAGCGCAGGTCGGTGCCGTGGGAGCGGTGCAGCTCGGCGCACGCCTTGCCCATGGCCTCGCCGACGGAGCGGACCAGCGGCACCGGCAGCGCCTCCAGCACAGTGACCGGCAGCCCGCGCTTGCGCGCGCCGGAGGCCACCTCGGAGCCGATGAACCCGGCCCCGACCACCACGGTGCGCGCGCCGCTGTCCAGCGCCGCGCGCACCGCGATCGCGTCGTCCAGGGTGCGCAACGTGTACACCCCGTCGATCTCGTCGGCCCCGGGCAGCGTGCGTGCGGCCGCTCCGGTGGCCACGATCAGCTTGTCGTACTCCAGCTCCGAGTCACCGGGGCCGTCCAGCGAGATCACCTTGCGGTCCGGGTCGAGGCCCGTCGCCCAGGTGGACAGCCGCAGGTCGAGATCGAGCTCGTCACGCAGCTCCTCCTCGGAGCGGAAGGTGGGCACCTCGGGCCCGCTCCCGTTCTCCGTCTTGTCGAGGTACGCCTTGGAGAGGGGCGGTCGGTCGTAGGGCAGGTGTTCCTCGCCCCCGACCATGGCCAGAGGACCGCTGAACCCGGCACGTCGTGCCGCTGATGCCGCGCGCAACCCGGCCAACGACGCGCCCACTACGACCAACCGATCCGTCACCGCTGACGACCTCCCAGATCCCCGACAACACTCACGACTAACTCCCCTAGTACCCGTTTATTTCAGTCGTCAACAATCGAGAGCGCCTCGGTGGGGCAGGACTCGACCGCCGCCTCCACCTCGTCCCGCAGCGACGACCCGGGGCACTCGTTGAGCAGCTTCAGCGTGCCGTCGTCGGACACCTCGAACACGTCCGGTGCCTCCGCCTCACACATGCCCAAACCGGTGCACTTGTCCCAGTCGACGACGATACGCACTGTTGACCACCCGCCTCATTGCTCTGGTTTCCTCTGAAGGGTAAGGCGTTCTATATCACGGGCACACCCGTCCCCACCTCGGCAAGTGTCGGTTGCGGGTGTCGTCGGGTCATCCCCCCGGGAGGCAGACCTGCTCTCCCTAACGGGGGATACTTCGTGACCGGACCGGCGGTACCGCGCGGTCAGGCCCGCGCGACAGGATGCTCGGCCCCCGGCACCAGGTCGATGACCTCGGCAAACCCGTCGACCAGGCTGCGCACGAACAGATCCGGCTCGGTGATCGAGGCGGCGTCGAAGTTCGCGCCCACGCAGCCGATGTCACCCTGCGTGTACAACGTGATCATCGCCGCACAACCGGGCAACGGCGCGTACGGGTAGGTCCGCTCGATCCGCGCGCCGGCCAGGTACCGGTCGCCCTTGATCCCCGGCACGTTGCTCGCCTGGAGGTCGTTGCCCTTGGTGACCGGCCCCACCACCTGGGCGATGGCCTGGCCGGGCAGCCGGGACAGCGCCGGGAAGGTCAGCGACACCAGGTCCATCGCCGGCTCCGCCCGAGCGGCCATGATCAGCGACCGCACCTCCTCGATCCGCGCCCGGGGGTCGGCCTGGGCGACCGGGCCGGAGAACCGGGCGGAGGCGATCCGGTTGCCGCCCTCCGGGTCCCCCTGCTTGCGCACCGAGATCGGGATGCCCATCGGGATCGCCTCGACCACCGGCACGCCCATGCCCTCGTGGTAGCGCCGGAACCCGCCGAGCAGGCCGGCCAGGTACGCGTCGTTGAGCGAGCCGCCGGCCGCCTTGCCCGCCGCCCGCAGCGCCGGGAACGACAGGTCGATCGCGGCGAACCGCCAGCTCAGGCTGCGCTTGGCCAGCAGCGGCGAGCCCGGCGCGTCCGGCGGCGAGAGCACCCGGCGCAGCGACTGGCCGTACCGGGTGGCGGAACCCAGCGCGCCCATCGGGTCGGACAGCGCGTGCCAGGCGCCGGAGCCCACGTCGCGCAGCACCCCCGGCACCGCCCCGAGGTCACCGCGCACCTGGCGCACCACCGAGTCGAGCAGCCCGCTCGACTCGGCGACCGGCGGGGCGGGCTGCGGCTTGTTCGGGTTCGGCTCCCGCGAGGTGGAGTGCAGCTGGCCGAGCAGCTGCACGCCGCCCATCCCGTCGGTGGCCGAGTGGTGCATCTTCAGCGCGTAGGCCGCGTGCCCGCCGGGCAGCCCCTCGAACAGCACCGCCTCCCACGGCGGCCGGGCCCGGTCGAACGGCGTCATGGCGACCTGGGCCACGGCCTCCAGCAACTCGGCCCAGCCACCGCCATCCGGGAGCCGCTGCCGGCGCACGTGGAACCGCAGGTCGAACTCGGGGTCGACCACCCAGCGCGGGGCCGTCACCCCGAGCGGCCCGTCCACCACCCGCTGCTGGAACCGGGGCACCATGCGGACCGCCCACTCGTGCGCGGCCACCAGCCGGTCCCAGTCCGGGACGGCGTCCAGCTCCTCCAGCGCGACGATCGTGGAGCGCAAGCTGGGGTCGGTCTCGGCGCGCCACATCGCCGCCTCGAACGGGTTCATCTCCTGCCCGGCACCCCAGTCCAGCGGGGCGTCACCGGTACGGCCGTTGTCCTGCGTCATCCTTCGTCCTCCTCCGTGCCCGCCTCGGCGGGGTCGTCCTCGGCGCTGGGCGGCACCGGACGGCCCGGCCAGGTGGCCAGCGTGCGCACGTACATGTCCCGCACCTCGTCGGCGTGCCGACGCACGGTCCGGGGCTGCCAACCCTCGGTGTCCACCGGGGGCAGCACCCGCACCTGGACGGTGCCCGAGCGGATGGTCTGGGCGCCGCGCCACATCACCTCGCCGGCGTTGCGGATCACGATCGGCACGATCGGCACCCCCGCCTGCATGGCGATGTGGAACGCCCCGGCCTTGAACCGGCCCAGCCTCGGCGTCGCGGAGCGGGTGCCCTCCGGCGCCATCAGCAACGACATCCGGTCGTTGCGCATCTTGGCGATGGTCGGCTCCAGCGCCGTGCGGGCCTGCGCGGTGTTGCCCCGGTCCACGAACGCCACGTCGGCGAGCTGGAACATCAGCCCGAAGCCGGGCACGTTCCTGGCCTCCTTCTTGGCCACCCCGGTGAACCCCCCGCGCAGCAGCTTCATCCCGATGAACGGGTCGATCTTGCTCTGGTGGTTGAAGATGAAGATCGCGGGCCGGTGCGCCAGGTGCTCGGCACCCTCCAGCACCTCCACGTGCACCCCGGCGAGCTCCAACCCGACGTCGGAGCCCACCGAGCCTGCCACGTCCACGATCGCCCGCCGCGACCGGCGCAACAGCCCGACGCCCAGCCCGGCACCCAACGCGCCGGCGAACGCCCCGTAGAAGCCCACCGTGCGGGCCATCTCCAGCGCGCCCGGCCACCCGCCGCGCGGCACGCAACGCAGCACCGGCCAGCCGCGCCGGACGGCCTCCTCGGCCAGCCGCTCCTCCGGTTCGACCACGACCGGGTTGCCCACGGACTCGAGGAACATGACGTCCTCGTCGCCGTCGGCGTAGGCGAAGGAGCGGGTCAGGTCCAGGCCCCGCTCGGCGGCGAGCCTGCGCAGCGCCCGAGCCTTGGCCAGCCCCCACACCGGCCGATCGCGCACCCGCCCGGTCAGCCGGCCGTCCTCGACCTCCACCTCGGTGCACAGCAGGTGGTGCGCGCCCAGCTCGCGGGCCATCGGTCCGGCCTGGAACCGGGTGCCGGACGAGGCCAGCACGACGGTGTGCCCCATGGCGTGGTGCGCGGCGACCAGCTCCCACACCTCGCTGTGCAGCTGGGCCGCGATCTCGTGCTTGAACAGCGACTCCCCCAGCGCGGTCAGCTCCTGCTCGGTGCGCCCCCGCCAGCCACCCAGCGACAGCTCCACCTGCTCGGCGAACTCGCGCTCGGTCGACACCCCGCGCAGGCCGGCCCAGGCCATCCGGGCCAGGTCGACGGGGCCGAGCTCCCTGTCCCGGAACCGCTGGTGCGCGAACGCGTCCACCGAGTCGCCGGAGATCACCGTGCCGTCGTAGTCGAAGCACGCCACGATCTCCGGGCCGCGCGGTGCCGCGTAGACGCGGCCGATCAGGTCGTCCACCGTCATCGGAGCTCCCCCGTCCCGGCGGCCCGCCCGCCCCCCGAGGACGTCGACGGCCACCGTGCTCTCGCGCCGGACCGGTGCACCCCGGCGCGGGGCCAAACCTACCTGCTCAGCCACCTCGTCGGCGGAGCGCGTATCGGCCGGCCAGTACCGTTCACCCGCGGTTCACACCCACTCGAGCGGTCCGGCGACACGCCGGGCGGACACACAAACGGTCAGCATTGACCGGAAGTGGCCGGCCCGGCACACTGAGCCCACTTCACCGCCGAAGGAGGCTGATGTGGACATCAAGGGTGGCGTCGCACTGATCACGGGCGGCGCTTCCGGCCTCGGGCTGGCCACCGCGCGCACGCTGCTCGGCGCCGGCGCCCGGGTGCTGCTGGCCGACCTGCCGAGCTCGAACGGCGTCCAGGTCGCGAACGACCTGGGCGAGCAGGCCGGGTTCGTGGCCACCGACGTCACCGACGAGGCCGCCGTGTCCGCCGCGCTGGACGGCGCCGCCGCGCTGGGCGAGCTGCGCGTCGTGGTCAACTGCGCCGGGATCGGCCCGCCGGAGCGGGTGCTCGGGAAGAAGGGTCCACACTCCCTGGCCACCTTCAGCAAGGTCGTCCAGGTGAACCTGGTCGGCACGTTCAACGTGATCCGGCTGGCCGCCGAACGGATGCAGGAGCTGGAGCCGGAGGACGGCGAGCGCGGCGTGCTGGTGTGCACCGCGTCCGTGGCCGCGTTCGACGGCCAGGTGGGGCAGGCCGCCTACTCGGCCTCCAAGGGCGGCATCGTGGGCATGACGCTGCCCATCGCGCGCGACCTGGCCGACCGGCAGATCCGCATCGTCACCATCGCGCCGGGACTCTTCGACACCCCGCTGCTGGCCGGCCTCCCGGACGAGGCGCGCGCGTCCCTCGGCAACCAGGTGCCGCACCCGCGCCGGCTGGGCGACCCGGCCGAGTACGGCGCGCTGGTCGAGCACATCGTGGCCAACCCGATGCTGAACGGCGAGGTCATCAGGCTCGACGGCGCGGTCCGGATGGCGCCCCGCTAGCGCACGCTTCCTCGAACGGGACGGGGCCGGCGACCATGGAGTGGGAGTTCGACGAGCGGGCCTCCGGCGCGTTCTACTCCCGTGCGGTGGTCGGGGACCTGTGCCCCGACCCGGTCACCCCGCTGACCGCGACGGTCGGGGTGGCCGCCGAGCTCGGCGCCGCCTGGCGGGACGTGTACGCCGAGGCGGGGCTGCTCGCGGCGGCCGACGCGCCCCCGCGCCCGGAACGGCGACCGGTGGTGATGTTCGGTGCCCACCTCTACCTGAACACCTCGCTGCTGCGCCGGTTCGGCGTGCACGCCACCGGTGCGGACCCGACGGTGTTCGCCCGCCAGTACCTGGGCGAGCGCGCCGACGTGCCCCGGCAGCGCGACGAGCCGGCCACCCCGCCGGTCCCGGCGGCGCGGCCGAGGGAGTGGGCCGACCGCGCGCTCCTCCCGGCTCCCGACCTGCGCTGCTACGAGGTGGCCCGGCGCGGCGCCGCCGAGCTGGTCGGCTCCCGCCCCGAGCTCGCCGGGCTCACCGACGACCAGCTGATCGACCGGCTGGAGCGCGTCCGGCCCGCGCTGCGCGAGGCGCTGCGGCTGCACGCGCGGGCCGAGCTGGCGCTGGCGGTGGCCGCGGAGCTGCTGACCCGCACCGCCGGGGACGCCGGCTTCCCCGGGGCGACCGGCGCCCTGGTGGCCGGGAACGGCGGTGCGGAACCCGAGCCGCCGCTGGGGCGGCTGTGGGAGCTGGCCGCGCTGGTCCGGGGCTCCGGCCGGCTCGGCCGGCTGTTCGACCAGGGCACCGACGACGTCTCCGGCGAGCTCGACACCGCGCGCACCGGCGACCTCGCCGAGCTGCGGCGCGGGCGGGACCGGCTGTGCGCCGACCTCGGCCACCTCGGCCCCTCGGAGTGGGAGCTCGGCGCCGACAGCTGGGGCACCGACACCCGGCTGACCCTGCACCTGGTGGACACCCTGCGCCGGGTGGCCGGCCGGCCCACGCCCCCCGACCGCGCCGGCACGTGCGCCGCCCGCAGCGCCGAGTCAGCCGCGCGGGTGCGCCGCGCGCTCCGGGCCACCCCGGCCGCCACCGCCCGGTTCGACCGGACGCTGGCCGCCACGGCGCGGTGGCTCCAGGTACGGCGCGGCGCCAGGGCGGTGGTCTCCTCGGTACACCACGAGCAGCGGCTCGCTGCCCGGGAGCTGGGCGTGCGGCGGGTGCGCAGCGGCGTGCTGGACGAGGTGGACCAGGTGTTCATGCTGCTGCACGCCGAGCTGCGCGCGTTCGCGGCCGACTCCGCCGAGTTCGGCGAACCGCTGCGGATGCGGGCCTACGACTACTTCGCGCTGGCCACCTACCAGCCCCCGTTCGTCACGGTCGGCCAGCCGCCGCCGGTGGTGCGCTGGCCGAGGGGCGCGACCGGCGCGCCCGCGTTCGGCCGCCGCCTGAGCGGCACCCCCGTCGCGCCGGGGCGCGCCGTGGGGCCCGCGCGGCTGCCCGGGCCGCCGGAGGCCGGGTCGGGGGTCCGGCCGGGCGACGTCCTGGTGCTACCCGCCGGCGGACCCGCCTGGGTGCCGTTGCTGGCCGCCGCCGCCGCGGTCGTGGTGGACGGCGGGTCCGCGCTGTCCGACGTGGCGGTGGCCTGCCGCGACCTGGACATCCCGTGCGTGGCCGCCACCGTCGACGCGACCGCCCGCATCCACCAGGGCACCGCCGTGGAGGTCGACGGGACCACCGGCTCCGTCCGGCTCGCGCCCCGGCCGGTCGCGGAGCACCGCGCGGCCGGCCGGGCCGGAGCGACGCCCCGGGTCGGCTCGCGGGTGGCCGCCGCACCGGGGACCGACGGGGCGCGGGACGACGGGCGGCACGGGACGCCCGTGCCGGAGGAAGCTGCGCCGAGGCCCGAGGGGGCCGCCCCGGGACCGGAGGAGCGCCGTGGCTGAGCCGACGAGCCGACCCCGGCCGCCGAGGCGCAGCCGCACCGAACGCAGCGCGGACAGCCGCCAGCTGATCCTGGACGCCACGCTGGAGTGCCTCCACGAGCTCGGCTACGCCCGCACCACGACGCTGACCATCCAGGCCAGAGCCGGCGTCTCCCGGGGGCGCCTGCTGCACCACTTCCCGTCGCGGGAGGGGCTGCTGGTGGCCGCCTGCCAGCACCTCGCCAGCACGCACCTGAGCGAGCTGCGCGCCTGGCCGTCCGGTTCGCCGGAGCACGACCTCGAACCGGCCGCCGACCGGCTGGACCTGGCGGTCGACGTGCTGTGGTCCACGTTCGACCAGCCGTACTTCTGGGGCGCCGTCGAGCTGTGGACCGCGGCCCGCACCGAACCCACCCTGCGCGCCACGCTGCGGCCCGAGGAACGCCGGCTGGGCATCGCCGTGCGGCAGGCCATCGACGCGCAGTTCGGGCCTGCGTTCACCGGCCATCCCCGCTACCCGCTCGTCCGCGAGACGCTGCTGACCAGCATGCGCGGGGTGGCGCTCACCTACTCCTTCGACGAGCGCGACCGGGACAGGGACACCCACCTGCCGCTGTGGCGGTACATCGCCCGGCTGCTGCTCGAGCCGGCGGACACGCCGGCTCCCTCAGCCCGGTAGCAGCTTGAGCAGTACGAACAGCGCGATGACCAGCACGATCGCGATCACCGCGATGGTGACCATCGTGCGGTCCCGCCCGCCCCGGGCCGCTTGCCGGGGCTCAAGCGGGCGCCGGTCGGCGTCGGCCTGCGCCTCCTCCAGCCGGGGCGGGCCCGACTGGTCGGAGAACTCGTAGCGCTGATCGAAGTCGTCGCTGGACTTGACGCCGTCGAGCAACTCCATCGGCGAGCCGACCGCGACGATCCGGCCGTTCACCATGATCGCCAGCCGGTCCGCCATCTCGCGCGCCAGCTCCAGCGTGTGCGTGGTGATCAGCAGGGTGCACCCGGTGCGATCGTGCATCTTCCGCACGGCGTTGACCATCGCCTCGGAGTGCTTCTGGTCCAGGCCGACGTCGATCTCGTCGAGCACGATCAGCGGAGCGTCCGTCACCAGTGCCCTGGCCAGCGCCACCCGCTTCCACGCGTGCGCCGGAAGGCTCTCGGGCATCTGGTCGGCCATCTCGTCCAGGTTCAGCTCGCGCAGCTGGCGCATGGCGATGTCGTAGCGCTCGTCCTCCGGCACCCCGATCGCCTCGAGGGTGTAGATCAGGTTCTCGACGACGCTGATCGAGCTGAACACCGAGGTGGTGAACAGGTTGCTGCCGCCGAGCATCGCCCCGATGCCCTTGCGCACGTCCTGCCACTGCGCCGGCGTCGACTCCCAGATGTCCCGCCCGTCGAACCGCACCGTGCCGCCGGACGGCTCGAGCAGCCCCACCAGGTGCTTGATCAATGTCGTCTTGCCGACACCCGACGGCCCCATCAGCACCGTGATCTTGCCGGCCGGCAGGCGCAGGGCCAGCCGGTGCATCACGGCCGTGTCGTCGAGGATGGTGGTGATGTTGTCCATCTCCACCTCGGGCGCGAGCAGTTCGGTGCGCGGCCGGGTCGGCTCCATTCCGGCCTCCATTCTTCAACCATAGCGCGATGCGCGAGTGCTGTGATCTGATTGCCGGGGAGCATATCGCAGATCGGTTGGACGCAACGCATCGGGGAAAACGTCGCACTTTCGGATGAATATCTCGGAAATACGTTTACCGAGGTGCCGGCGGAGGTGGCCCGCCGAGAATGGAAATGGCCGCGGCGACCACGAAGAGCCCGCCGACGACCAGGCAGCCGTAGGCTCCCCAGCGCAGGCCGACCTCCCGGCGCTCCCGCTGGTGCCGCGTCATCTTGGGGATCTTGCCGTGCCGGAATCCGGTGCGCACACCCCACCAGCCCAGGCCCAGAAGTGCCAGGCCCAGGACACCGAATAGCACGATGGCGAAAATGACGACTCCCTTCGTCGGGCGCACCACCGAGGCCACCGCGACGATTCAACCCTCGATACCCGCAGGCCCGAGATCGGCCGGCGCGCCGAATATACCGGTGAATTCGCGGCACCGTCGCGTCGGGAGATCAGCCGTCCCGTCGGCCGTCGCTGCCCCGACCGTGCTCCATGCCGAGCCAGCGGGACACCGCCTCGGCCCGGTTGGCCGCACCCAGCTTGCGCAGGATGTGCTTGACGTGCGACTTGACCGTGCCCTCGGAGATCACCAGGCGGCGGCCGATCCGGCCGTTCGTGTCACCGGCCGCCATCAGCCGCAGCACCTCGACCTCGCGGCGGGTCAGGGTCGAGCCCTCCCCCGGGTGCGAGATCAGGTCCTCGTAGCCGGCCCGGCCGCGCTGCACCACCATCCGGGAGAAGCCGGGCGGGGGCCTGCCCCGGTCGCCCCCCAACCGCACCGGCTCGCCCTCGGCGTGCGACAGCGTGCCCGCGACCTCGTCGATGCTCGACCGGACGGACAGCAGCCGGTCCATCATCGTGGTGCGCCCGAGGGCCTGGCCGAGCCCCTCGGCGAACATCGTGAGCAGCTGGCGGTCGAAGTCGTCCGGGTTGCGCCTCTGGTAGTAGCAGTCGGCGTGCACGAAGCCGACGACGTCGCCGCCGGCCACCAGCGGTGCCGCCGCGTAGGAGGTGGACAGCGACGCGTCGGCGATCGGCCGGTGCACGGCCGGACGCTCCTGCACGTTGGTCACCAGGATCCCGACCCGCCTGCGGACCATCTCGGTCTCCACCAGGGTGCGGTCCAGCACCTGCGGGTTGGTCTGGCCGACCCGCAGGATCTCCTCGCTCCACCGGGCGTCGCGCTCGATGAACACCTTCTCCGGGATCCAGGACGAGTCCTCGATCCGGGACAGGATGCTGCGGTCGAAGCCCAGCGCGCAGGCCGCGACCGTCGCCTGGGCGACCAGCCGCTCGGTGGAGCTCGCGTCCCGCAGCAGGGCCAGCGCCTCGCGCAACCGGCCCAGCCCGGCGTCCCGCTGCCGCAGGCGCTCGTCCTGCAGGCCCGCCTCGACCCGCCGGATCTCGTTGAGCAGGTCCAGGTAGACGTCGAGGTCCGGGGAGCCGCCGGACCGGGCCACGCCGCTGAGCGCGCTGAACACCCGGCCCCACGAGTCGGTGAGCACGCGGCGGGCGTCCGGGTAGTCGACGACGCACGCCGGGTCGGGCAGGTCCGATGCGTCGAGCGCGCTGCGCACCCCGAGCAGGATGTCGGCCACGTCGTCCCGCGAGGGCGCGGGCAGCGGCGTGCCACGTCCGGCCCACTCGACCCGGAGCTCCGGGTCGACGGCCGCGGCGCTGAGGCCATCTGGTCGCATGTCTACTCCTCGAGGAGGACCCCGGATCGCGTGCGGCGCCCGGGCGTGTCACTGAGGTTAACGCCGGCCGGACGGGCAGGGTTCGCCGGCGAACCCGTCCCCCGGCGTGACACGCCGTCGCCGCCGCGAATCACCTGATCGACGGGCATGGTATCCGGGCGGCGAGCGGGGCGGCGAGCCCGCGCGAATTCCGGTAGTGGCGGATGCCAGGGGTTCGTACGGTCGGGGGGTGAGAAGGACCGTGCTCGTCGCCGGCGCCAGCATCGCCGGGCCCGCCCTCGCCCACTGGCTGCACCGCTACGGCTTCGCCGTGACCGTGGTGGAGCGCGCCCCCGCGTTGCGGCCCGGCGGCCAGGCCGTCGACCTGCGCGGCGTCGCCAAGGAGGCGGTCCGCCGGATGGGCCTGCTGGAGGCGGTGCGGGCGGCCTGCACCGACACCCGGGGCATGTCGGTGGTGGACGAGCGGAACCGGCCGCTGGTGGAGCTGCGCGCGGACATGTTCGACGGCGACGGGTTCATCGCCGAGTACGAGATCCTGCGCGGCGACCTGGCCGAGGTGCTGTACCGGGCCACCGAGCCGCACGTCGAGTACCTGTTCGGCCAGCGGATCACCGGGCTGGACCAGGACGACAGCGGCGTCGCGGTGACCCTGTCCTCGGGTGCCCGCCGCCGGTTCGACCTGGTGGTCGGCGCGGACGGCCTGCACTCCGGGTTGCGCGCGCTGGTGTTCGGCCCCGAGTCGGCCCGCCTGCGCGACCTGGGCCACCTGCTCGCGTTCTTCACCGTGCCGAACCGGCTGCGGCTGAGCTCCTGGATGCACACCTACGCCGAGCCGCACCGGTCGGCGGCGATCCGCAGCATCCACCACGACTCCGAGGCGATGGCGCTGCTGGCCGTCCGGGGCACCCGGGCCGACTACGACCCGAGGGACTCCGACGGGCAGCGGGAGCTGCTGCGTTCCCGGCTGGCCGGGATGGGCTGGGAGGTGCCCGACCTGCTGGACCGGATGGACACCGCGACGGACTTCTACTTCGACTCCTGCAGCCAGGTGCACCTGGACCGCTGGTCGGACGGCCGGGTGGTGCTGCTCGGCGACGCCGCGTTCTGCGCCTCACCGATCTCCGGGCAGGGCACCAGCCTGGCGGTGCTGGGCGCCTACCTGCTGGCCGGCGAGCTGGCCGGGGCGGGCGGCGACCACGCGGCGGCGTTCGCCGCGTACGAGTCCCGGATGCGCCCGATCGTCGGGATCACCCAGAGCTTCGCCCGGGACAACGCGCGGCACTTCGCCGCCCGCAACCGCCTCGGGCTGCGGGTGCAGCGCACGGCGATGCGGCTCGCCGGCCGGCGCCCGCTCACCACGCTGATCGCCCGGCGGATGGAGAAGGTGGTCAACGGCGTCGAGCTGCCCGACTACCGGCACCTGCTGGTCGGCGCGGCGGGCTGACCGCCGCGTACGGCCCGGCGCGGTGGCCACTCGGGTGGCTCGGGTCGCTCCGGTGGCCCGGGTCGCTCAGGTGGCGAACAGCTGGGTGGCGGTCACCGGGCGCAACCCACGCTCCTTCAGGTCGGCCAGGATGGCCGGGATCGCGGTCAGCGTGACCTGGTGGCCCAGGTGCATGCTCACCACGCTGCCTGCCTTGGCCTTGCGCAGCTGGGCGCGCACGGTGGCCGGCGACGGGTCGGTGTAGTCCAGCGAGTCGATGTCGTAGGACAGCACCCGGGGGTAGCCGGCCGCACCGGCGAGCCTGCGCAGCTCGGCGGTGGCGTGCTGCGCCGCGGACTGCCGGAAGAACGCGCCGGGGCCGCCGCTCAGCTCGGCGAGCTTGTCCCGGCAGCGCTCGATCTCGGCGCGCTGGCCGGCCTCGCTGAGCTTGGTCATGGTCTTGTGCGACCAGGTGTGGTTGCCCAGCTCGTGGCCGAGGTCGGTGGCGATCTTCGCGGCGTCCGGGTACTCGTTCAGCCAGGTGCCGATGGCCATCACGGTGACGTGCGCGCCCCCGTGCGCGAGTGCCTCGAGCACCTTGCGGTCCAGCGTGCGGTCGCCCGCCCCGTGGAAGGTCAGGGCCACCTCGGGGCGGCCGGTGTCGGCCCGGACCAGCTCGGTGGCCGGCGGACCGGGCTCGCCCAGCGCCGGGGTGGCCGGGGTGGCCGGGGCATCCGGCGGCGGCGCCGGTTGCGCCCGCCCGGCGTCCGCGTCCGGGGCCGGCGGGCGGGCGTCGGGGTCGGCGCCGCCGGACGGGGCGCAGGCGGCCAGGCCGAGCAGTGCGCCCGCGGCGACACCGCCCCGCAGCAGGGCGCGTCGGGGCAGGCCGGGGGTCTCCCTCGTCATCCACCCATCATGATGCCGACCGACTGAGAGCCCGGCGCTGCCCCGCGCCGGCGACCTCCGGTGACACCCCGGCCGGGGCCGCGGCCGGGCGGAGCCCACCCGGTAGGCTGGCTGGTCGATGCGGCCGGAGATTCTCGCGTCGACCCTCCGGGACGCGACTGCGCGAGCCCCGGTCGGTCGCCGCCCACCCAGTGACACCCCGCCGGCGGCGCCGGTTGGGGAGCTACCGCTGCTGGTTCGCCGCCGGGTGCTCGACGCGATCGTCGTCACCGCCTACGCGCTGACCTCGTTCGGCCTCTACCGCGACCTGTGGTTGGGCCTGCCGACCAGCTACCTGGTGGACTCCGGCCGCGACCAGGACCTGTTCGAGTGGTTCTTCGCGGTGCAGGCGCGCGCGCTCGCCCACGGCGACCTGGTGCTCTACTCCGACCTGCAGAACCACCCCGGCGGGGTCAACCTGATGGGCAACACGGCCATGCCCGGGCTGGCCCTGCCGCTGGCCCCGGTGACCTGGCTGTTCGGCCCGACCGCCACCTGGGCGGTGGTGCTCACCCTCGGCCTGGCCGGCACCGCCACCGGCTGGTACTGGCTGTTCTCCCGGCACCTGGTGCGCTCGCCGTGGGCGGCGGCCGTGGGCGGCGCCACCTGCGCCTTCGCCCCGCCGGTGATCTCGCACGCGCACGCGCACCCCAACTTCACCGCGATGTTCCTGCTGCCGGTGATCGTCATCTGGCTGCTGCGGCTGACCCGGGCACCGAGCCCCCGGACCGCCGTGCGGGACGGGCTGGTGCTGGGCCTGCTGGTCGGCTGGCAGGTGCTGATCGGCGAGGAGCCGCTGCTCATCCTGGCCACCGGCCTGGCGGTGTACCTACTGGTCTGGGCCGTGCTGCGGCCGTCGGCGATGCTGGCCGGTGCCCGCGCCGCGCTGCCCGGGCTCGGCGCGGGCGTGGCCGTGACCGCGCTGCTGGTCGGTTACCCGCTGTGGGTGCAGTTCACCGGGCCGGCGAGCTACCACGCGCTGCGGCACGGCCCGGCCGGCAACGACCTGGCCTCCCTCGGCGCGCTGCCCCGCCAGTCGGTGGGCGGGCAGCTGCTGCACCCCGGGCAGGCCGTCGACAACCCCACCGAGCAGAACGCCTTCCTCGGCTGGCCGCTGCTGGTACTGCTGGCGGTGGTGATCGTCTGGCTGTGGCGGGAGCTGCCGGCCCGGCTGGCATCGATCACCGGGCTGCTCACGCTGGCGCTGTCCCTGGGAAGCCCGGTGTTCGCCGACGCGCGCAGCACCGGGATCCCCGGGCCGTGGTGGCTGCTGCACCGGCTGCCACTGTACGAGTCGCTGATCGAGGCCCGGCTGACGTTCGCCTGCGTACCGGCCATGGGCATGCTGCTCGCGCTGGCCTGCGACCGGGTGCTGCGGCGGCGGCCTCGGGTGCTGCTCGGCCCGCTCACCTCGCGGCGGCTGTGGTTCGCGTCGCTGGCGCTGGCGGTGCTGCCCGTGCTGCCGGTGCGGTTCGCCGTCCAGCCCCGGCTACCCACCCCGGCGTACTTCACCGACGGCCAGTGGAGCCACGACGTCCGCCCCGGCCGGGCGATCGTGCCCGTGCCGCTGCCCGGGGTCGACGACGCCCGCGCGCTGCACTGGCAGGTGGCCACCGGGTTCGGCTTCCCGATCGCGGAGGGCTACTTCGTGGGCCCGGCCGGCCCCCGCCACGAAGGTACCTACGGGGCGGAGCACCGGCCCACCTCGCAGCTGCTGGCCGGGGTCGCGGCCACCGGCGTGGTGCCCCCGGTCGGCCCCGCCCAGCGCACCAACGCCGTGACCGACCTGCGCTACTGGCGGGCCGACGCGGTGGTGCTCGCCGACCACCCGCGCCGGGACGCGCTGCGGGCCACGGTGGAGGCGCTGCTCGGCCCCGGTCAGGAACGCGGCGGCGTGGAGGTCTGGGACGTGCGCGGGCTGGTGGGCTGAGCGGGCCCGTCCGGCCGAGGGTCGGCCCCCGCCGAGGGCTCCAGGCGCGGCAGCACGGCGAGCACCGTGACCGCCAGTGCCAGCCACGCCCCGCCGAGCAGCCAGCCGGTGAGCACGTCGGTCACCCAGTGCGCGGCCAGGTACACCCGGCTCACCCCGATCAGCAGTGCCAGCGCGAGCGCGGACAGGACGACGCCGGCCCGCGCCACCGCGGAGCGCAGCAGCGGGTAGGCGGCCGCGGCGGCCAGCCCGAGCACCACGGTGGAGCCCAGCGCGTGCCCGGACGGCAGCGAGTGCCCGTGGTAGTGGATGACCTGCAGCGACGGCGGCGGACGATGCCGCCCGTAGAGCTCCTTGAACCCCCGCACCAGCAGCCCGGCGCCGGCCGCGGCCGCGACCACCACGACCGCCCGCCGACGGTCGCCGAGGTAGAGCAGCACGCCGGCCGTCACCACGGTGAGCACGGTCATCGCCACGGTGCCCCCGATCAGCGCGAGCACCACGGCCAGCCCGGTGGCCACCTCCTCGCGGTGCGCCACCGACCAGTCCAGCGCGGGCGGGTCCAGCCCGGCCACCCAGGCCCCGGGAGCGCCCAGCCGACCGGCCAGGCTCAGCACCACCGAGGCCTGCGCCACCAGCAGCACCGCACACACCGACGCGCCCAGCCCGACCCGGCGCCGGCTGGCCGGCTCGCGCCGCCCCACCCGGCGCACCAGCCAGCCCAGCACGGCCGCCGCGATCACCGCGACCAACGCCAGCAGGGTCATCGCGAAGGCCGGACCGGTGGAGCTCAGCACCACATCACGTTACCGAGGCGCGGCGGAGCGGGCCGGCGGCTCTCAGCCGAGACCGATGGTGATCCGGGGCCGCTGCGCCGGGTCCAGCCAGCGCAGCAGGGCGAGCTGGGTCGCGCGCGGCACCTCCACGCAGCCCTGCGAGGCCGCGCCCGCGTCCACGTGCACGAAGAACGCGGAGCCGGCGCCCTTGCGAACCGGCCCGGTGTTGTAGCCGATCACCAGCGCGTAGTCGTAGCTGGCGCCCGCCTGGCCCAGGTTCTCCCCCGCGCTCTCGTCGAACCCGCAGCTTCCGGGCGTGCAGTGCCGGTAGGTGTTGTAGGCGGGGCTGCGCGGGTCGCTGACCCACCAGTCGCTGGTGCCGACCTTGCGGTACGGCATTCGGGTCCCCGGGTTCGGCTGGCGGCCGAACGCCGAGGGCAGCGCGAACGTGCCGCGCGGCGTGCGGTTCACCCGCTCGCTGGCCGTCCCGACACCGTCGGTGCCGACGCGGACCCGCACCGGACCGACCGCGCCGGCCCACCGCCCGTCCGCCCCGCGTTTCCACCCGCGCAGCTCACCGGACCCACTCGACGCCGAGGGCGTCAGCACGGTGACCAGCTGGTTGGTCCCGGCCGGAGGGGCGGCCACGCCGGCCGGCAGCCCGGTCGAGGCCGTCTTCGCGTCCGGCGCGGCGGGGCTCGCCGGGCCGGCCGGGGCGGCGCCGGGGCTCACACCGGGGGCCGCGGGAGTCGCGCCGGGAGCCGCGCGGGCGGCGGCCGGCGGGGCGGCCAGCGCCGCGGGGTCGACCCGAGGCGCGACGGCGGCCGGGCCGGTCGGCGCCGGGGTTGCGCACCCGCCGAGTCCCAGCGCCGCCACCACCGCCAGGCCGACCGCGAACCGCGAGCTGATCCGTGCCATCCCGATCAGTCTGCCAAGACCGGCGCGCCCGCCCCTGGCCGGTCCGGCCCCCGTCGCCGGGCGCGACGCAGGACGCGTCCGACGGCGTCCCGGGACGGCCCGGCGCTGTCGCCGGACGCAACCTGGCGCACTCCCGACCCGGCCCGATGCGGCCGACGGCAATCCGCGCACCGCCCGGCGCCCGTGGGGACGACGGCACCCGGGAGGACGGCCCGGCGCCCTGCGGCGAGGCCGGTGGACCGGCGGGATCGGGCCGAAGTGGCCCGCCCGCTCCGGCGCCGACCGGCCTAGCGTCACCGCTATGCGGATCTTCCTCGCCGGTGCGACCGGGGCCGTCGGCCGCCCGCTCGTGCCGATGCTGCTGGCGGCCGGCCACCGGGTCATCGGAACCTCGCGGACCGACCGGGGGGTGACCGACGTACGCGCCCTCGGTGCGGAGCCCGTCCGGCTGGACGTGTTCGACGCGGACGCGCTGCGGGATGCGGTCCGCGCGGCGGCCCCCGACCTGGTGATGCACCAGCTCACGGCCCTCGGCGACGGCGACCTGGCAGCCAACGCGCGGATCCGCCGGGTCGGGACCCGCGCGCTGGTCGACGCCGCGCACGCGGCCGGGGTGCGCCGGATCGTCGCGCAGTCGATCAGCTGGGCGTACGCGCCCGGGGACACCCCGGCCGACGAGGCCACCCCGCTGGACCCGACCGAGGCGGCGCCCCGAGCGGGCTCGGTGGCCGGGGTCCGGGCGCTGGAGGACGCGGTCGGCGAGCTGGAACGGGCGGTCGTGCTGCGCTACGGCACGCTGTACGGACCGGGCACCTGGTACGCCCCGCACGCGCGGGTGGCCGGCCAGCTGAGCGCCGGTGAGCTGCTCGCCGACGACGCCGTCAGCTCGCTGCTGCACGTCGAGGACGCCGCCCGCGCCGCCGTGGCCGCGCTGGACTGGCCGGCCGGCCCGGTGAACGTCTGCGACGACGAGCCCGCCGCCGCCCGCGAGTGGTTGCCCGCGCTGGCCGCCGCGCTCGGCGAGCGCCCGCCGCCGCTCGCCCCCGGCCGGGCCGGCTGGCAGCGCGGCGCGAGCAACGCGCTGGCCGCCCGGCTGGGGTGGAAACCCCGCTACTCCTCGTGGCGGGACGGGTTCGGGTCGCTGAGCTGATCGGTCGGGAGCAGACTGGCCAGCCGAACGTGAGCTGACGCACCGAGGACGCTGGAGGCCAGCAGCGATGTCCGCATCGACCCCGCCCACCACCACCGAACACGACCTGAAGCCGCGCAGCCGTGAGGTGACCGACGGGCTGGAACGCACCGCTGCCCGGGGCATGCTGCGCGCGGTCGGCATGCGGGACGACGACTTCGCCAAACCGCAGATCGGCATCGCGTCCAGCTGGAACGAGATCACCCCGTGCAACCTGTCGTTGCAGCGGCTGGGCCTTGCGGCCAAGGAGGGCGTGCACTCCGCCGGCGGGTTCCCGATGGAGTTCGGCACCATCTCGGTCTCCGACGGCATCTCCATGGGGCACGTCGGGATGCACTACTCGCTGGTCAGCCGGGAGATCATCGCCGATTCGGTGGAGACCGTGGTGCAGGCGGAACGCCTGGACGGCACGGTGCTGCTGGCCGGCTGCGACAAGAGCCTGCCCGGCATGCTGATGGCGGCCGCCCGGCTCGACCTGGCGTCGGTGTTCGTCTACGCGGGCTCGATCATGCCCGGCCATGTGAACGGCCGGGAGGTGAACATCAGCGATGCCTTCGAGGCGGTCGGCGCCTGCCTGCGGGGGAAGATCACCCGCGAGGAGCTGACCGAGATCGAGCGGGCCATCTGCCCCGGCGAGGGTGCCTGCGGCGGGATGTACACCGCGAACACCATGGCCTCCGCGGCCGAGGCGCTGGGCATGGCGCTGCCGGGGTCGGCCAGCCCGCCCGCGGTGGACCGGCGCCGCGACGGGTCGGCCCGCGCCTCGGGCGAGGCGGTCGTGAACCTGCTCGCCCTCGGGATCACCGCGCGGCAGATCCTGACCAAGCAGGCGTTCGAGAACGCGATCGCGGTGGTGATGGCGTTCGGCGGGTCGACCAACGCCGTGCTGCACCTGCTGGCGATCGCGAGGGAGGCCGAGGTCGACCTGACCCTGGACGACTTCAACCGGGTCGGCGACCGGGTGCCGCACCTGGCCGACGTGAAGCCGTTCGGCAGCTACGTGATGGCCAGCGTGGACCAGGTCGGCGGGGTGCCGGTGGTGATGCGCGCGCTGCTCGACGCCGGGGTGCTGCACGGCGACGCGCTGACCGTCACCGGGCGCACCGTGGCGGAGAACCTGGCCGAGCTGGACCCGCCCGACCTGGACGGCACGATCGTGCACGCGATGGACAACCCGATCCACCCCACCGGCGGGCTGACCGTGCTGCGTGGCTCGCTGTCCCCGGACGGTGCGGTGGTGAAGAGCGCGGGCTTCGACTCGGCGGTGTTCACCGGGCGCGCGCGGGTGTTCGACCGGGAGCAGGGCGCGCTGGACGCGGTCGCCGACGGCACCGTGGTGGCCGGCGACGTGGTGGTGATCCGCTACGAGGGACCGCGCGGTGGGCCGGGCATGCGGGAGATGCTCGCGGTCACCGGGATGATCAAGGGAGCCGGCCTGGGCAAGGACGTCCTGCTGATCACCGACGGGCGTTTCTCCGGTGCCACCACCGGGCTGTGCATCGGGCACATCGCCCCGGAGGCCACCGACGGCGGGCCGATCGCGCTGGTCCGGGACGGCGACGCGATCACCCTCGACATGGCGGCGCGGGAGCTGAACCTGGAGGTCCCAGCCGACGAGCTGGAGCGCCGCCGCGCGGACTGGACGCCGCTGCCCCCGGCCATCCGCACCGGGGTGCTGGGCAAGTACGCGAAGCTGGTCGGCTCCGCCGCCGAGGGCGCCATCTGCGGCTGACCGCCGTCCCGGGTCACCGCCGTCCCGGGTCACCGCCGTCCCGGGTGACCGCCGTCCCGGGTGACCACCCGCGCCGTCGACGGGGTGATCGCTGTCCGGGCGGACCAACCGCGAACAGCGCGGCTCCACCGCCCGAGACGGCGATCACCCCCAACCCGCGGCCCCGACCCACCACGTCAGCACCCGTCACGACGCACACCGGGTCGCCACACACCGGGTCACCACACGTACCGCAACGCACGGGGCCGGCGCGGGACCGGCCGGTAAGCGGCCGAGAGCCCAGCCGGGTACCGCGGGGCGGTGGTCGGCTGGGCTCCCGGGCGGTGCTCGGCTGGGCTCGGGCGTGTGGCCGGCTCGGCGTGCGGGGGTCAGCGGGTCACGGGCCGCCGCCGATGCTCGGACCGATGTATCCGGTGCGCGAGGTGGAGTCCATGCCGACCTCGTAGCCGATTCCGGAGGCGAGCTTGTTGCCGCTGACCTTCGCCCCCGTCGAGCCGATGTCGAACGCGAAGGCCTTCTCCACCTTGCCGCTGATGCTGTTGTTCTTGACGATCATGTTCTTGACGTCCTCGATCATCAGCGCCTGGCTGGCGTTCGCCTGACAGGTGTTGTCCGCGAAGGTGATGTTCGAGGTGGTGCCCTTGCCGTCGCCCTCGCCGTCGTTCGGCCCCTCGGCGATCAGGCACTGGTTGTCGATCCGCAGGCACTTGTTGCCGATGATCTGCACGTTCTTGCTGGCGGGGGTGTCGCTGGC
Source organism: Pseudonocardia sp. (assembly GCA_036497465.1). Lineage (GTDB taxonomy): Bacteria > Actinomycetota > Actinomycetes > Mycobacteriales > Pseudonocardiaceae > Pseudonocardia. The sequence continues at coordinate 49,169 of DASXJJ010000061.1, forward strand.
GAAGGTCTGCATGCAGTCGGCGTGCGCCCCGCTGCCGTCCGGGCTGATGTCGGTGATCGTGTTGTTCAGGATCTTCAGGTTGTTGCCGAAGAACCGCAACCCGTCGTAGTCGCCGCCGGTCGGGTGCTTCACCGTGTTGTTCTGGACGGTGATGTTGTTGCCGGTCAGCTCGATCCCCGGGGCCTTGGCGCCGGTCGAGCTGAAGCCGCTCACCACGACGTTGCTGCCCTCGACGGTGATCCCCTTGACCGAGGTGCCGTTGCCGACCACGGTGATCGGGTTCGCGGCCGTGCCGGACTTGGAGATGGTCAGCCGGCTGCTACCCATGTTGCCGGTGGCGCAGATCTTCTGTCCGGCCTGGGCGGAGGACAGCGCCTGCTGCAGGCCGGCCCCGTCGGTGACCCGCTTGGTGCAGTTGACCAGCGAGATCGCCCCGGAGCCCCCGTCGGCGTTCGCGGCGGCCGCCGCCTTGCGCCTGGCCTGCGCGGCGGCGTCCTTCTTGCGCTGCTGCTCCAGCTCGTCGGCCGACGGGCCGGGCGGCTGGGCGGGCAGCGGCGGCAGGATGTCCGGCGGCGCCGGCGCCGGGGCGGCCTGGTTGCTGGTGCCGTCCGGGGTGTCGAGGCCGGTCCGGCCGGCACGCACCAGTGCGGTGCCGCCGACGACGAGGCCGGCCACGGCGACCACGACGACGCCGATGGTCATCCCGCGGGAACGGCCGGCGAACCCGGTGAGCCGGGTGAGCCGGGTGAGCCGGGTGAGCCGGGTGAGCACGGTAGGGCCGGTGTCGAGCCGGTGTCCCCGCCGGGCGGCGCGCTCGTCCGGCCGGCCGAGCTCGGCGTTCACCACCCGGGTGATGAAGTCCGAGTCGTCGTCCTCGTAGGCCGGCTCGTCATACCCGGAGTCGTACCCGGAGTCGTGCCACCCGGAGTCGCCGGGACCGTCGAAGTCGAGCCCGGGATCGGCGTTCGGGGCGGCCGCCGGGGTGGCGCTGCGCCGGGGCACGCCCTGCAGCCGGGAGGTGGGCTCGGCGCCCAGGCCAGGGCGCTCGATACCCGGCAACGAGCCGGTCAGCGAGCCGATGGACCGGCGATCCGAGCCGAGGGGCTGGAACAGCGAGCCGGTGATCTCGAGCGCCCGGACGTCGGAGTCGGTCGGCCGGCCGCGCGGGCCGGGGATCGGATCCTGGCGGGGCGCGGGGACGGCGGACCCGTGGGTGCCGCGCGGGCTCGGGACGGAGCCGTGCGCGTCGAGTACCGAGGTCGCCGTCGTGCCGTGACGGCCGCGGGGGGAGCGGTGCCGTGACATGTCCTACCTTCCGGACTCTCAGTGACCGGGGACGGACTCCGATGATCGGGGCATCGGCGGACTGGGGATCCGCGTCCGTTTCGTGACCTGGCCTTGACTGGTCCGAGAGAAACGGTATCGGACGGGTGATGGCCCATGCCGCCCTCGGTTGCGGTCAGTGAGACCTCCGTACCGGTTCTCGCGCCGAGCGGCCGCAACTCGACCATCCGGCGTCGCGCCGGTACCGCTGATCGCGGACGCCCGCGCGACCGTCGCACGGCCGCCGGCGATTCGCCCCTTCGGCGGAACCTGCGCAACGTCAATGACCGCCGATCGTTGTAACCGACCGGCCGTCCGGCTCAGGGCACGACGGTGACCGGCCACCGGCCGGCCCGGACCAGCCGGACCGCGACCGAGCCGACCAGCCGGTGCCCGGCCTGGGTCGACGCCCCGACCACCACCGCATCGGCCCGGACCTCGTCGGCGACCTTGATGATCTCCGCGACCGGATCGCCGGAGCGGACCAGGAACTCGGCGGACACCCGGTAGGCCTCGACGGCCTCGTGCACCTCCCGGCGCACCTCATCGGCCACCTCGGCCGCACCGAAGTCGACCGGGATGTCCGCGCCGATCCCCAGGGTCATGCCGGCCAGCGCGGGATGGCGCGCGACGAACAGGCACAGCAGCCGGGATCCCTGCCTGCGGGCCAGGCCGGCGGCCCAGGCCCCGGCACGTACCGATGTGGTGGATCCGTCGATTGCGACCACAATGACACCGGGGCCGTCTCCGGTGCACGGGTTCGGAGTCAGGCTGGACACTTAGTAAGCATAACTCACTTTTATAACATGCTGATACACTGAGAAGGTGACCGGAACGACAGCATCCCCCATCGACCGCCACGAGGTGGTCGACGGTCTGGAACGCCTCATCCAGCTGCTGCGCGTGCTCAGCCCGGCCGGCGAGATCAGCCTGACCACGGCGTCCACGCTGAACCGGCTGGCCACGGGTGGTCCCCGACGACTGTCCGACCTCGCCGCCTGCGAGGGGGTCACCCAGCCGGCGATGACCCAGCTGGTGTCCCGGCTGGAGCGGCAGGGCCTGGCCGAGCGCCGCGACCACGCCGACGACCGCCGGGTGGTCATGGTGCACATCACGCAGACCGGCCGGGAGCTGATCGAGCGTCGCCGCGTGCACCGGGCCACCGCGCTGGCCGCGCTGCTGGACGAGCTTCCCGCCGAGGACGAGCAGCTGATCGGCGCCGCCCTGCCCGCGCTGCGCCGGCTCACCGACCTCGGCGCTCCGCCGCAGGCCAGGGGCCGCTGAACCGAGGGACGGCGAGCCGGGTCAGCCGGTGACGGTGCCCCGCGCCGGGTCGGACAGCCGGCCGGTGCGCGTCGCCCACCGCTCGAACACCACCGTCCCGAACGGCGGGATGCTGACCAGCAGCGCCATCACACCGACCGCCCGCGACCAGCCCTCGGTGCGCCACGCGGTGACGGCGGCGGCGAGGTAGGCCAGGAACAGCACGCCGTGGATCGGGCCGAAGACGTGCACGCCGATCTCGTCGTGCACCACCAGGTACTTGAACGCCATCCCGATCAGCAGCCCGGTCCAGGAGATCGCCTCGGCGACCGCCGCGAGCCGGAACCACCACGCAGCCGAGTTCCGCATGCCGCCACTCTGCCCGGCACCGCGGCGCCCACGCCGGGGAGGGTGCCCGGGATCTCACCGGACACCCTCCCCAGGCTCAGCCCAGGAACGCGGCGATCTCGGCACGCAGCCCCGGCACGTCCAGCCGGTGCAGCGCGTCGTGCTCCGCGCGGGTGCCGTACCGCCGCTGCTCGACCCGCCGCACGCCCAGCCCGAGCACCCGGTGCCGCAGGTCGCCCAGCGCCTCGCTGACCGCCGCGGTCGACGTTCCCCGCTGGTACGGCTCGACGAGCACCACGTCCGGTGCGCCGAGCGTGGCGCGCAGGGTGGCCGCGTCGAACGGCCGGACGGTCGCCGCGTAGAGCACGGTCACGTCCATCCCCTCGGTCGCGGCCAGCACCCGGTCGGCCAGCGGACCCACCGCCACGACCGTGCCCCGGCCGGCCGCGCCGCCCCCACGCAGCACGGTCATCCGGTCGGTGCGCACGTCGGCCGCCCTGGCGTTGCCGGCCTCGTCCAGCCGGACGTACACCCGGCCGTCCCCGGCCACCGCACGGCGCAGCAGCGCCTCCGCCTCGTCGGGGTGTCCCGGCACGTGCACGGTCCAGCCGTCCAGGGTGTCCAGCAGCGGCACGTCCCGGGAACCGAAGTGGGTCTCGCCACCCTGCGGCCAGCCGTACGAGCCGCCGGCCGACACCAGCACCGCGCCCACGCCCTGGTGCCCGAGGTCCAGCTTGACCTGCTCGAACGGGCGCTCGATCAGGAACGGCGGGAAGGAGTGCACCACCGGGCGCAGCCCGGCCAGCGCCAACCCGCCCGCGACGCCGACCATCAACTGCTCGCGGATGCCGACGTTGACGATCCGGTCGGCCACCCGCGCGGCGGCCGCCGGGTCCAGGTAACCGGCGCCGATCTCGGCCAGCACCAGGGCCAGCCGGGGGTCCTCGGCGAGCAGCCGGGGCGCCAGGTCGTAGAAGCGGTCGCGCTGGGTGACCCCGGCGGCCGCCCCCGTCGCGGCCGCCGGGGTGTTCGTCGCCAGGGTGTCCGTCGCCGGGGTGTTCGTCGCCGGGGTGTTCGTCGCCGGGGTGTTCGTCACGGTGCTCATCAGGCGTCCTTCCGCTCGACGTGCGCCACCACGGCGTGCGGGCGGTCGGCCCGGCCTGCGGTCAGCGCCCGGTACAGGTCCTCGTGGTCACGGCCGTCGGCGTCCACCGCCGACCAGCCCTCGGCGGCGAACCGGGACGCGATGCCGCCCGGCCAGCCCAGAGAGGCGGAGTCGTTGTCCACCACGACCGCGGTGAGCCGGTCCAGCCCGGCGCGGCCGGCGTACTGGACGGCCTCGAAGTTGCTGCCCTCGTCCAGCTCGGCGTCCCCGACCAGTGCCACCACCCTCGGCTCGCGCCGGCCGGACATCCGCAGCCCGAGCGCGGTGCCCACGGCCAGCCCGAGGCCGTGCCCGAGCGAGCCGGAGCCGATCTCCGCACCGGGCACCAGCACCCGGTCCGGGTGGTAGCCCAGCGGGGAGTCGAGGCCGCCGAACCCGGCGAGCTGGTCCTCGGTGAGGAAGCCGAGGGCGGCGAGCACGGCGTAGTAGGCCATCGGGCCGTGCCCCTTGGACAGCAGGAACCGGTCGCGGTCGGGGTCGTCCGGGCGGGCCGGGTCGACCCGCAGCACCCGGTCGTAGAGCACCCAGATCACGTCCAGCGTCGAGGTGGCGCTGGCGTCGTGCCTCTCGTCGCCGGTCATCAGGGTCATCAGCTGCCGCAGGTCGGCGTACGGGCGCCGAGGGCCGGTCCCGGCCGCCGCCGCGGAGCCCTCGGTTCGGGTCCGCGGCCCGGTCGTCGGTGTCGTCGTCATGCACCAAGGGTGCAACCTCAATGATTGTTGAGGTCAAGGAACCGGGTCAGCCGATCGGCGCGCGCTCCGCGCGGTGGGCCGGGAGCAGGTGGTCGCGCAGGGTCCGACCGGTGTACTCGGTGCGGTAGCAGCCCCGGTCGCGCAGCTCGGGCACGACCCGGTCGACGAACTCGTCCAGTCCACCCGGGGTCAGGTGCGGGACCAGGATGAACCCGTCGCTCGCGTCCGCCTGCACGTACTCGTCGATCTGCTCGGCGACCCCGGCCGGCGTGCCGATGAACGACTGGCGCGCGGTGGTCTCGACGATCAGCTCGCGGATGGTCAGGTTGCGGGCCTCGGCCAGCTCCCGCCACTGCCGGGCCAGCGCCCCCGGGTCCTTCTCGTGCCGCACCCGCCCCCGGGTGATCGAGACGTTGGAGGGGTCGGGGTCGACGTCCGGCAGCGGCCCGTCCGGGTCGTACGCGGTCAGGTCGCGGCCCCAGACCTGCTCCAGGAACGCGATCGCGGTAGGGCCGTCGACCTGCTGGCGGCGCACGTGCTCGCCGCGCTCCTCGGCGTCGGCGGCGGTGTCGCCGACCACGAACGTCGCCGCCGGCAGGATCTTCAGCTCGTCCCGGTGCCGCCCGTACCGGGACATCCGGCCCTTGAGGTCGGCGTAGAACTCCTGGCCGGCCGCCAGCGACCCGTGCCGGGAGAAGATCGCGTCGGCGGTGGCCGCGCCGAACTCCCGGCCCGCATCGGAGTCGCCGGACTGCAGCAGCACCGGGTGGCCCTGCGGGCAGCGCGGGGTGCCGAACCGGCCGTGCACGGAGAACTGCTCGCCGTCGTGGTCCACCCGCCGGATCGAGTCGTCGGCGACGAACACGCCGGCCCGCGCGTCGGCGCGCACCGCATCGGGCGCCCAGCTGTCCCAGAGTGCCTTCGCCACCCGCAGGATCTCCCCGGCCCGGTCGTAGCGCTGCTCGGGTCGCAGGAAGCCGCCGCGCCGGAAGTTCTCCCCGGTGAACGCGTCCGAGCTGGTCACCAGGTTCCACGCGGACCGCCCGCCGGAGAGGTGGTCCAGGCTGGCGAACTGCCTGGCGATCTCGTACGGCTCGTTGAAGGTGGTGTTGATCGTGCCGCCGAGGCCGAGGTGGGTGGTCACCGCGGCGAGCGCGTTGAGGACCGTGAACGTGTCCGGGCGGCCCACCACGTCCAGGTCGTGGATCCGGCCGCGGTGCTCGCGCAGCCGCAGGCCCTCGGCCAGGAACAGGAAGTCGAACGTGCCGCGCTCGGCGGTCCTGGCGAAGTGCACGAACGAGGCGAAGTCGGTCTGGCTGCCGGCGGCCGGGTCGCTCCACACCGTGGTGTTGTTGACACCCGGGAAGTGCGCGGCCAGGTGCACCTGCTTCTTCGCGGTCACCGGGTGGCCCCCGTCGGCGGGGCGAAGTGGTTGGCCGGGCGGGGCAGCCCGAACCGGTCGCGCAGCGTCCCCGCCGGGGTGATGGCCGGCCGCAGCCCGCGCTCCACCAGCAGCGGCACCACGCCGTCGGCCACCGCGCGCAGCCCGTCCGGGAGGGTCAGCGGCTGCACGGTCACCCCGTCGGCGGCGCCACCGGCCACCACCTCGGCGACCAGGTCGGCCAGCGCGTCCGGCGTGCCCACCGAGCGCACGCCGCCGGGGTCCGGGTCGGGGGTCCAGGAGTCCAGCCGCTCGAGGGTGGCCGCCGCCTCCGCCGCGGTGGGCGCCAGCAGGGTCGGCACGTCGAGCAGCACGGCCACGACGTCGGGGTCCCGCCCGGCCGCGGCCACCGCGTCCCGCACCCGGCGGCGGGCGGCCTCGGCGGCGGGCAGGTCGGCCGCGCGCACCCTGGCCACGTCGGCCCACCGCCCGACCAGCGGCAACGCCTCGGGTTCGTCGGCGCGCAGCACCACCGGCGGGTGCGCCTGCGGCGAGCGCGGGGTGATCGACGGACCCTTCACGGAGAAGAACTCGCCGGCGAAGTCGACATAGTGCAGCTTGTCCCGGTCGACGTAGCGGCCGGTGGCCACGTCGCGGATCACCGCGTCGTCCTCCCAGCTGTCCCACAGCCGGACCACCACCTCGACCGCATCCGCCGCCTCCCGCCACAGCTCGCCGGCCGGGGCGGCGGGCTTGCGGCCGAACAGCGCCGCCTCCGCCTCGGTGCGGGACACCTCGGGCTGCCACCCGGCGCGCCCCAGCGAGACGAAATCCAGCGTGGCGATGGCCTTGGACAGGTGGAACGGCTCGGTGTGCGTCGTCGTGGCCACCGGGACCAGGCCGACCGTGGTCGTCAGCGGCGCGACCCTGGCCGCCACCGCCACCGCGTCCAGCCGGCCGCGCACCAGCTCGGGGTGGCCCTCCGGCGGCGGGGCGAACGAGTCGTCGATCACCAGGAGGTCCAGGCCGGCGGTCTCCGCCAGCCCGGCCAGCCCGATCCAGTGGCCGGCGCCGAACAGGCCCGCCGGGTCGGCGCCGGGCAGCCGCCACGCCGCCGGGTGCCGCCCGCAGCCGGCGACCTCGCCCGCCAGGTACACCGGCCGGCTCATCCGCCGGTCCACTGCTTGGCCAGCAGCTCGTGGCTGCGCACCCGGTCGGCGTGCTCGGTGGTCACGCTGGTGATCAGCACCTCGTCCGCGCCGGTGACCGCGGCCAGGGTGTGCAGCCGCTCGGCGACGGCCGCCGGGGAGCCGACGAACTGCGTGGCCATCCGGTCGGCCACGCCCGCCCGCTCGACGTCGGTCCAGGTGCGCGCCCTGGCCTCGGCCGGTGTCACGTACGGTTGCGCGCCCCGACCGGCCTTGATGTCCAGCACCCACTGCGCGTACGGCTCGGCCAGCTCGCGCGCGGTCGCGTCGTCGTCGGCCACCACCACGTCGGCGGAGACCATCACCCGCGGCCGGGAACCCCACCGGGACGGCCGGAACGCCTCCCGGTAGGCCTCGATCGACTCGAGCACGAAGCTGGGCTGGATGTGGTAGCTGGCCGCGAACGGCAGCCCGGCCGCCCCGGCCGCCTTCGCGCTCTCCCCCGGGCTGGAGCCGAGCACCCACACCTCCAGGTCGGCGCCCTCGGCGGGCTGGGCGGCCAGCGGCTGCCCGTCCGGCCCCGGGTAGCTCCCCTCGAGCAGCGCGAGGATGTCGCCGACCTGCTCGGCATAGTCCGGCGCCGGCTCGTCGATCCGGTAGTCCAGCAGCCGGCCGAGTACCTCGTAGGTGGCAGAGTCGCCCGGATAGGTGCTGGGCCGGGGCAGCACCAGCCCGTCGACCTCCCGGTCCGGCACGTCCGGCGGGCCGCCGCCCGAGCGCCGCCGCAGGATCTTGCGGAGGTCGAACCGGCCCAGCCCGAGGTCGACCCGGCCGGGGTGCACCGCGGCGATCGTGCCGAACTGCTCGGCCACCAGCAACGGCGGCGTGTTCGGCAGCTGCACCGCGCCGGAGCCGACCCGGATCCGGTTGGTCGCCCCGGCGAGCAGCCCGACCAGCACGCCCGGCGAGGCGGACGCGACGCCGGGCGCCAGGTGGTGCTCGGCCACCCAGTAGCGGTGGTAGCCGCTGCGCTCGGCCGCCTGGGACAGGTCGATCGTGTTGCGGAGCGCGTCGGCGGCGGAGCCACCGGCCGGTACCGGCGACAGGTCCAGCACGGACAGCGGGAGCGGGTGGGTCATCGGGATCCTCCGACGTACCTCGAGCGACGACAAACTGGTCCGTACCCCGGAGCGCGCCGGGCACACCCGTACGCGGTGGAGGACCGTGCGTCGTCGCGCGGCCGACCTGGCGAGCCGAGCCCGCTCCGGGTCAGGCCGAACAGATCGCGGTGGCGGTGCGGCAGTAGTCCACGTGCCGCCGGGAAGCCAGCCGGACGGTGGGCAGCGCGGAGACGCCCGACCCGGTCCGGCACCCGACGCGCACGTCCACCTCCGCCGCTGCTTGGACCTTCGACTGTAGGCGGCCCGGCCCTTGCGCTGTCAAGGTCCGGCCCGGGTTCGGCGACGCCGGGCCGGCCGGGCGTCGCGGTGCCACGATGGGGACATGACAGATCAACGGTGGGCGGCGGTGGACGAGTACTTCGGCGCGCGGATGCTGGCCGACGATCCGGTGCTGGACGCCGCGCTGGTGACCAGCGACGCCGCCGGGCTGCCCTCGATCGCGGTGACCCCGGCGCAGGGAGCGCTGCTGAACCTGCTGGCCCGCTCGATCGGTGCGCGGCGGATCCTGGAGATCGGCACCCTGGGCGGTTACAGCACGATCTTCCTCGGCCGGGCGCTGCCCGCCGACGGCCGGCTGGTCTCCCTGGAGGCCGAGCCCGCGCACGCCGAGGTGGCGGTGGCCAACATCGACGCCGCCGGGCTGGGCGACCGCGTCGAGGTGCGGATCGGGCCTGCGCTGGACACCCTGCCCCGGCTCGCCGAGGAGTCGGCCGGCCCGTTCGACCTGGTGTTCATCGACGCCGACAAGGAGCACAACGCCGACTACCTGACCTGGGCGGTGCGGCTGTCCCGGCCGGGAACGATGATCATCATCGACAACGTCGTGCGGGACGGCCGGGTGCTCGACCCGCACGACCCCGACTCGCGGGTCCAGGGCACCAGGGCGTTCGCCGACCTGGTCGCCGAGCTGGCACTGGAGCAGCGCCGGATCAGCGCCACCACCGTGCAGACGGTCGGCGCCAAGGGCTGGGACGGCTTCACCCTCGCGCTGGTCGAGTAGCCGGCCCGGTCCTCGAGCAGCCGGACCGGCGGGACCCGGCGCGAGCCGTCAGCCGGCCGTCAGCAGCTGGCGCATGCGGTCGATCTCGGCGCGCTCGACGTCGGTGATCCGGCCGGCCAGCGCGATCGCCCCGGCGTTGCGGCCGTCCCGCGTCTCGGTGTCGGCCAACCGCAGCGCCCCCTGGTGATGCTCGATCATCAGGTTCAGGAACTGCTGGTCGAACGGCGGCCCGGAGAGCCGGCCGAGGCCGCTCAGCTGCGCGTCGGTCATCATCCCGGGCGTCGAGGGGCGGCCGCCGTTCTGCATGCCGTCGCTCTCCGTGCCGGCCGCGGCGCCCTGGTCCGGGCCGCCCATGCCGTCCGGGCCGCCCATGCCGTCCGCGCCGCCCATGCCGTCCGCGCCGGGCATCCCGCCCGGGGCCATGCCGTCGTGGCCCATGCCGGTCATCGCGCCGGTGCCCATGCCGTCGTGGCCGGCGCCTGCTGCCGTGGGGGCCTCGACCGGCGCGCCCCAGGAGCGGAGCAGGCCGGTCAACTGGTCGATCTCCGGCTGCTGGGCCGAGCGGATGCCGGCCGCCAGCTGACGGACCGGGTCCGAGCCGGCGCGGGTCGCCGCCAGGTCGGCCATCGCGAGCGCCTGCCGGTGGTGCGGGAGCATCGTCCGCGCGAACGTCACGTCTGCCGCGACGTGGTCGGCGGCGGGAGCGGCCGAGGAGGCCGGCCGCTGCCCGGGCTGATCACCCTCGCCCCGCTGGTCACCGCCGGCGCAGCCGGCCGCCGAGGTGGCGGTCAGCGCGGCGAGGGCGAGCGCCACCGCCGTCCGTCGCCCTGGGTACGCGTGCCACCGCGCCGGTACCGTCCACCGCCCGGTCATCACACCACCGTAGCCGCGGACCGGGGCGGGGCGGCGGCACCCGCGGTCCCGGCACGGTCACCCCCTCGGCCGGGGCGGGAACGCCTCCGCCGGCGCCGGGCTCACCGCTCGCCGACCACCATCCGGAAGGTGTTCCACAGCCGGTACCCGCCGTCCGCCAGCCGATGCGACGCCAGCCCGTCGAGCACCGCGCGCCGCACCGGCCGGCGCCCGGCCAGCGCGATCGCCCTGCGGCCGATGTCCGCCGCGTACAGCGTGGTCAGCAGCTCCGTCTCCCCCGGGTAGTCGAACGCGCAGCGCACCTCGGCGTCCCCGGTGACGGTCAGGCCGGCGAGTGTCGTCAGCCGGGCCAGCCGGCCCTCGGCGTGCAGCGGGGGCGGCCCGGACGTCCGGCCGCGGTCGACCCGCCACGGCGGCGGCCCCAGCACCGGGGCCAGCGCGTCGCCGAACGCACCGACCGCGCAGGTCTCCGGCGGACCCCACACGGTGACCGCCACCCGCCCGCCGGGCGCCGCCACCCGGTGCAGCTCGCGGAGCGCGGCCAGCGGGTTCGGCAGGTGCATGAGCACCTGGACGCAGCTGGTCGCGGAGGCCTCGCCGGGTGGCAACGGCAGCTCGTGCAGGTCGGCGCGCAGGAACCGGCCGCCCGGCACGGCGTCGCCCGCTCGCGCGAGGACGGCCGGGTCGGTGTCGATGCCGGTGACCCGCGCGCCGCGGCCGGCGGCCAGGCGGCACAGCTGCCCGCCGCCGCACCCCACGTCGACCAGCGACCCGCCGGCCGCCACCCGCAGCTCGTCGAGCACCCGAAGGTAGAGCTCCCGGCCCCAGTCGCGCACCCGGCGATGCTAGAGCGCCCGCGCGCCGTCCGCCGCCGGCCGGGTGGACCGGCCGCGCGCGGAGGCCGCGTCGGGGCCGGGCTGGGCCCGCCGTCAGCGGCGGTCCGCTCCGCGCGGTCGGGGCGCGGGCCAGGCCGACGGGTCGCCGTTCGACCCGGTCACCTCCCGGTGCCCAGTCGCCGCCGGCCCGTCCGACGGATCCGAGGACTCGTCCGCCGGATCCGAGGGCTCGGCCGCGGTCCCGTCCGGCGACCAGGCCCCGGCGCGCGAGCCGGCCCCGTTGCCCGGGTACGCGACGGTGTCCGGCTCCCCGGCGCCGTCCGCGACCCGCTCGACGGCGAACCGCGCCGGCTCGCGCCCGCCGCCGGTGAGCTCGCCGCCGGTCCGTGCCGGGGCCGAGGCGGGCAGCGCGGGCGGGGTCGGGGTGCCGTACACGGGCAGCCGCACCGTGAAGGCGGTGTTGCCGGGCTCGCTGGTCACCTCCACCCGGCCGCCGTGCGCGGCCACCACGGCGTGCGCGATGGCCAGGCCGAGCCCGGTGCTGCCCGCCGCGCGGGACCGTGACGTGTCGCCCCTGGCGAACCGGCCGAACACGTGCGGCAGCAGCGCTGGCGGGATGCCGGGACCGTCGTCGACCACCCGCATCACCGCCTCGTCGGCGCCGCTCGGGCCCGCACCACCCAGGTCCGTATCCGCACCGCCGCGGTCGGCACCGCTCAGCTCGGCGCGCACGGTGGTGCCCGGCGGGGTGTGCACCCGGGCGTTGGTGAGCAGGTTGGCGAGCACCTGGGCCAGCCGCGTGGCGTCGCCGGTGATCACCACCTCCTCCTCGGGCAGGTCGAGGGTCCAGCGGTGCTCCGGCCCGGCGGCGTGGGCGTCGCTGACCGCGTCGACCACCAGCTGGGACAGGTCGACCGGCTCCCTGGCCAGCGGCCGGCCGGCGTCCAGGCGGGCGAGCAGCAGCATGTCCTCGACCAGCGACGTCATCCGCTCGGCCTGCGAGGACACCCGGCGCAGCGCGTGCGCGACGTCCGGCGGGACGTCCTCGCTGGTGCGCCGGGTCAGCTCCGCGTAGCCGCGGATGGCCGCGAGCGGGGTGCGCAGCTCGTGGCTGGCGTCGGCCAGGAACTGGCGCAGCTGGGTCTCGCTGGCCTGGCGGGCCTCCAGCGCGGCGGCCACATGCTCCAGCATCCGGTTGAGCGCCACGCCGACCTGGCCGACCTCGGTGCGCGGGTCCGTGTCGGCCGGCCCCACCCGCTCGGCCAGCGCGACCTCGCCCCGGTCCAGCCGCAGCTCGGCGACCCGCCCGGCGGTGCCGGCCACCCGGCGCAGCGGGCGCAGCGTGGCCCGGACGATCAGCGTGCTGGCGAACCCGGCGGCGACCAGCCCCAGCGCGGCGACGATCAGCTCGATGCGGGCGAGGTTGGCGAGCGTGGTGTTCACCGAGTCCAGCGGCAGCCCGGTCACGAACAGCGTGTCGTCCGGCCGGCGCACCGCGTACAACCGGTACTCGCCCACGTCGCCGATATGCCGGGAGTGCTGGCCGCCGTCGTCCGGGACCCGCAGCAGGTCGCGGTCGGCCTCGTCGCTGACCACCCGGGACACGCCGTCCTTGTCCAGCACGCCGGCCGGGCGGACCTCGCCGTCCACGATCCGCGCGCCCAGGGTGCCGACCGGCAGGCCGGGGGCGTACAGGAAGTACGGCCCGCTGCTGCCGTGCCAGGACGAGTCGCGCGGCGGCGGGTGGTTGTAGGCCTGCACGAGCCGGCCGCCCGCCGCCTCGAGCTGCAGGTCCAGCTGCCCGATCAGGTACTGGCGCAGCAGCACCAGGGAGATCGCGCCGACCACCATCGACACCGCGGCGAGCAGCGCGATCATCGCGATCAGCAGGCGGGTGCGCAGCGGCCAGGCGGAGACCCGGTCGCGCAGGCGACCGACCCGGCCCGCGCGCACTGAGCTCACCGGCGTGCCCTTCGCCCGGTCGTCACTCCGCCGGGCGCAGCGCGTACCCCGCGCCCCGCAGCGTGTGGATCATCGGCGCGCGGCCGGCGTCGATCTTCTTGCGCAGGTAGGAGATGTACAGCTCGACGACGTTGGACTGGCCGCCGAAGTCGTAGTGCCACACCCGGTCCAGGATCTGCGCCTTGCTCAGCACCCGCCGCGGGTTGCGCATCATGTACCGCAGCAGCTCGAACTCGGTGGCGGTCAGCGAGATCAGCTCGTTGTCCCGGCGCACCTCGCGGCTGTCCTCGTCCAGGGTGAGGTCGCCGACCACCAGCAGCGCATCCGCGCGCGCGGAGCCGCGACCGGCCCTGCGCATCAGCGCGCGCAGCCTGGCCACCACCTCTTCCAGGCTGAACGGCTTCGCCACGTAGTCGTCGCCGCCGGCGGTGAGCCCGGCGATGCGGTCCTCCACCGCGTCCTTGGCGGTCAGGAACAGCACCGGCACCTCGGGTGACTCGGCGTGGATGCGGCGCAGCACCTCGAGGCCGTCGATGTCCGGCAGCATGATGTCCAGCACCACGGCGTCGGGGCGGAACTCGCGGGCCAGCCTGACCGCGGTCAGCCCGTCGCCGGCTCCCCGCACGTCCCAGCCCTCGTAGCGCAGCGCCATCGAGAGCAGCTCGGTGAGCGTGGCCTCGTCGTCCACCACGAGCACCCGCACCGGGGTGCCGTCCGGGCGACGCAGCTGACCCCGGCCTGCCTCGGATGCCGCCGAGGGAGCATTCATGGTCGACATTTTCCTAGGGTTGCGGGTGTGACTGTGCTCGCCGTGAGGACACTCTGTGTAAAACCTGTGTGCCCCGTCGCACCGTTGACCAGAGGGTAGCGTTCGGGCGGGCTACCAGCACAGGGAGGCAGGATGAGCACCGCCGTGCGTCCGGTGGGTCCTCGTCGGGCCAGCGTCGGTGACCTGCTGCGCAAGTGGCGGCAGCACCGCAGGCTCAGCCAGCTCGAGCTGTCCGTGCGGGCCGACATCTCCTCGCGGCATCTCAGCTTCGTCGAGACGGGCCGCTCGGTGCCCAGCCGGGACATGGTGCTGCACCTGGCCGAGGAGCTCGACCTGCCGCTGCGCGAGCGCAACGAGCTGCTGCTGGCCGCCGGGTACGCGCCGATGTACGCGGAGCGGGCGCTCGACACGGCACCGATGGCGGCGGTCCGCGACGCGGTGCGCCAGGTGCTGACCGGGCACGAGCCGTTCCCGGCGGTGGCCGTGGACCGGTGGTGGAACCTGGTGGACGGCAACGCGGCGCTGGGCCTGCTCACCGCCGGGGTGGCCGAGGAGCTGCTGGCGCCGCCGGTGAACGCGCTGCGGCTGAGCCTGCACCCCGATGGCATGGCGCCACGGATCGCCAACCTCGGCGAGTGGCGGGCGCATCTCCTGCACCGGCTCGGGCGGCAGGTGGAGCAGACCGCCGACCCGGAGCTGACCGCGCTGCGCGACGAGCTCGCCGGGCTGCCCTGCGACGAGCCCGGGCCGGCCCCCGAGCAGTCCGGGCCGGGCGCGGTGGTGGTCCCGCTGCGGATGCGGCACCCGGCCGGCGAGCTGACCTTCGTCAGCACGGTCACCACCTTCGGCACGCCGCTGGACATCACGGTCGCGGAGCTGGCCATCGAGGCGTTCTTCCCCGCCGACGAGGCGACCGCGAAGATCCTGCGCGCCGGGTCCGGCTGAGCCGTCGCCCGCGCGGCCGATACGGGTTACCGTCCGGTAATGAGCCCGCTGCCGCCGCAGAACCCCGTCCGCCCGTGGGACGACCCCGAACGACGCGCGCTGGCCGAGCTGGCGCACACGTTCGCCGCGAAGGAGATCGTGCCGCACGTCGACGAGTGGGAGTCGGCCGGCGAGCTGCCCCGCGAGCTGCACCGGGCGGCGGCCGGGATCGGGCTGCTCGGGGTGAGCTTCGACGAGTCGGTGGGCGGCCAGGGCGGCGACCTGATCGACTCGCTGCTGGTCACCGAGAGCGTGATCCTGGCCGGCGCGCCGACCGGGGTGTGCGCGTCGCTGTTCACCCACGGCATCGCGGTGCCGCACATCGCCGCCAGCGGCAACGCCGACCTGGTCGACCGGTTCGCGCGGCCCACCCTGGCCGGGGAGAAGATCGGTTCGCTGGCGATCACCGAGCCGGACGCGGGCTCGGACGTGGCGAACCTGCGCACCCGCGCGGTGCGGGACGGCGATCACTACGTGGTCGACGGGGCCAAGACCTACATCACCTCCGGGGTGCGGGCGGACTTCGTCACCACGGCCGTGCGCACCGGCGAGCCGGGCTACGGCGGGGTGTCGCTGCTGGTGGTGGAGCGCGGCACGCCCGGCTTCACGGTGAGCCGGCGGCTGGACAAGATGGGCTGGCGTTCCTCGGACACGGCCGAGCTGGCCTACTCCGAGGTCCGAGTGCCGGCGGCGAACCTGGTCGGCGCCGAGGGCAGCGGGTTCCTCCAGATCATGACGCAGTTCGCGGCCGAGCGGCTGGCGCTGGCCGTGCAGGCGTACGCGGTCGCCGCGCGGTGCCTGGAGCTGACCCTGGGCTGGGTGCGCGGGCGGGAGACGTTCGGCCGGCCGCTGTCGTCCCGGCAGGTGGTACGGCACAAGATCGCCGAGATGGCCCGGCAGACCGATGTGGCCCGCCGCTACGTGCGCGACGTCGCGCTGCGTCACCTGGCCGGCGAGGACGTGCTGACCGAGGTGGCGATGGCCAAGAACACCGCCGTGTACGCCTGCGACTTCGTGGTCAACGAGGCGGTCCAGCTGCACGGCGGCATGGGCTACATGCGCGAGTGCGAGGTGGAGCGGCACTACCGGGACGCGCGGATCCTGGGCATCGGCGGCGGCACCAATGAGATCATGAACGAGATCGTGGCCAAGCGGCTGCTCGGCTAGTCGCTCACCGGTTGGTCGCTCAGCACCCGGCGGATCAGGTGCATCGCCAGGTCGGTGGAGAAGTCGCGGACGGCGGCGCGGTCGCCGGGCAGCACCGGCGAGGCCTCGCGCACCTGGCCGTCGTCGGTGGTCACGCAGAGGCAGACGTACCCGACGGGCTTCTCCGCCGTGCCGCCGCCCGGACCGGCCACCCCGGTGATGCCCACCCCGATGTCGGCGCCCAGCACCCGCCGCGCGCCGTCCGCCATCGCCCGCGCCACCTGCGGTGAGACCGCGCCGTGCCGCTCGATCAGCTCGGCCGGCACGCCCAGAATGTTGATCTTCGCCTCGTTCGAGTACGAGACGACGCCGCCCATCACGTACTCCGACGAGCCCGGGCGGGCGGTCAGCCGGCCGGCGAGCAGGCCGCCGGTGCACGACTCGGCCAGCCCGATCCGGTGACCGGCCAGCAGCAGGCCGACCTGCTCGTCGGTCGGGGTGCCGTCGGTGCTGATCAGGTGCGTCCCGTGCCGCCGCTCGATCTCGGCGACGAGCTTGTCGCTGGTCGCCTCCGCGCCGGGGCTGTCCGGGTGGTAGCGCAGGTCGACCTCGAGCTCGGAGCGGCGCAGGCAGGTGGTGATCTCCACCGCCGACAGGTCGAGGTCGGCGCCGACCTCCCGCAAGGTCTGCGCGATCTCCGACTCGGGCAGCCCGTGCATCCGCAGGTGCACCTCGGCGAACGGCGGGGTACGGGCGAGCAGGGCCTGCACCGCCCCGCTGGCCACCGCCGCGTCCCACATGCCGGTCAGCTCGCGTGGCGGCCCGGGCAGCACGGCGACCACCGGACCGTCCGGAACGGTCACCACCGCCCCCGGCGCGGTGCCCACCGGGTTCAGCAGCTCGGCGCCGCGCGGCACGGTGGCCTGCTTGCGGTTGGCCGCGGTGAGCGCGTCGCCGGCGAACCCGGAGCGCTTCGCCCACCTGCGCAGGATCTCCGCGATGCGCGCCTCCATCGCCGGGTCGAGCTCCATGGGCACCCCGGCGAACCCGGCGACGACCTCGGCGGTCACGTCGTCGGCGGTCGGTCCGAGGCCACCGCTGGTGACGATCAGGTCGGCCCCCTGGCGGGCCAGGAAGCGCAGCCCCGCCCCCAGGTCGTCCTTCCGGTCGCCGACGAGCAGCACGTCGGCGACCTCGATGCCCAGCGCGCCCAGCCGCTGCGCGACCCACGGCCCGTTCTGGTCCCGGACCTGCCCGGTCAACAGCTCGCTCCCGGTGACCAGCACGCCGGCGCGCACCGTCTCGCGCACGTCGCCGCCCGCCGGCCTGTTCGCCGTCCCGCCCGCTGCCCCAGCCCCGTCGCCGCTCACCCGACACTCCGATCTCTCCGCTGGGCCGAGCCTACGCGGGAGCACCGCCCGGTCGCCCGGCTCACGTCGCCTGGCGTTACCCCAGGGGGGTACGGTATGAAGGACGGACGGCGAGGAGGGAGGGCGGGTGAACCCACCGCACGTGACGACCCCGGAGCAGGCGGCCCCCGGCGAGAGCACGATCGAGCTGGTCATCGGCGGGATGACCTGCGCCTCCTGCGTCTCGCGGGTGAGCAGGCGGCTCGCCGCGCTGGACGGGGTCACCGCCACGGTCAACCTCGCCACCGAGACCGCCGCCGTCACCGTGCCCGAGGGCACCGACCCGGCCACGCTGGTCGCGGCCGTGGAGCGCGCCGGCTACACCGCGCGGCCGGTCGGCCGGCCGCGCCCGGCCACCCCGCACGGCACGGCCCCGGACGGCACGGCCCCGCACGGCACTGTCCCGCACGGCACTGTCCCGCACGGCACGGCCACCCGGTACGGCACGGAGCCGGACGGCCGGACCGGGGTCGCGACCGACGCCGAGCGCGGCCGGGAGCGGCGCACCGCCCTGCGCCGGCTGCTGGTCAGCGCCGCGCTGAGCGTGCCGGTGATCGTGCTGTCCATGGTGCCGGCCGTCCGGTTCGTCGGCTGGCAGTGGCTCTGCCTCGCGCTCACGACCCCCGTCGTGGCCTGGGGCGGCTGGCCGTTCCACCGGGCCACGGTCCGGAACCTGCGGCACGGCGCGGCCACGATGGACACCCTCATCACCGTCGGCACCCTGGCCGCGTTCGGCTGGTCGCTGTACGCGCTGGTCCTCGGCACGGCGGGCGCGACCACGCCCGGGCACCACCACGGGCACCCCGGCGCGGCCGGCACGCTCTACCTGGAGGTGGCCGCCGGGGTCACCACGTTCATCCTGGCCGGCCGGTACGCGGAGGGCCGGGCCAAGCGGCGGGCCGGCGCGGCGCTGCGCGCGCTGCTGGAGCTGGGCGCCAAGGACGTCGCGGTGCTGGACGGCACCCGGGAGACCAGGGTCCCGGTCGACCGGCTGCGCGTGGGCGACCTGTTCGTGGTCCGCCCCGGGGAGAAGCTCGCCGCCGACGGCGTCGTGCGCGAGGGCGGCTCGGCGGTGGACACCGCACTGATCACCGGCGAGCCGGTCCCGGTCGAGGTCGGCCCCGGCGACGAGGTGACCGGCGGCGCGGTGAACGTGGGCGGCCGGCTGGTCGTGCGGGCCGCCCGGGTCGGCGCGGACACCCAGCTCGCCCAGATGACCCGGCTGGTCGAGCAGGCACAGGCCGGGAAGGCGGCCGTGGCCCGGCTGGCCGACCGGGTCGCCGCCGTGTTCGTTCCGGTGGTCATCGTGCTCGCGGCGGGCGTGCTGGCCGGCTGGCTGCTCGCCGGGGCGGGCGCGACCACCGCGTTCAGCGCCGCGGTGGCGGTGCTGATCATCGCCTGCCCGTGCGCGCTCGGGCTGGCCACGCCGACGGCGCTGCTGGTCGGCACCGGGCGGGGCGCCCAGCTCGGAATCCTGATCAAGGGTCCGGAGGTGCTGGAGTCGACCCGGCGGGTGGACACCGTGCTGCTGGACAAGACCGGGACGCTGACCACCGGCCGGATGACCCTGGTCGCGGTGCACCCGGACACCGGTGTGGAGGCCGACGAGGTGCTGGGCACGGCCGCCGCGGCCGAGGACGGGTCGAGCCACCCGATCGCCCTGGCCGTGCTGGCCGGGGCGCGATCCCGGGGGCTCGCCCCGCCGGCGGCGACCGGGTTCCGGTCGCTGGACGGGCTGGGCGTGCGGGCGGCGGTCGGCGGGCTCGAGGTGCTGGTCGGGCGCCCCCGACTGCTCGACGAGGCCGGCCACCCGCTGTCCGCCGAGCTGGCCGGGCGGGTGGCCGCCGCTGAGGCGACCGGCCACACCTGCGTGGCCGTCGGCTGGGGCGGCCGGGCCCGCGGGCTGCTGCTGGTGGCCGACCGGGTCAAGCCGACCGCCGCCGAGGCGGTGGCCCGGCTGCGCGGCCTCGGGCTGCGTCCGGTGCTGCTGACCGGCGACAACGCCGCGACCGCGCGCACCGTCGCGACCGAGCTGGGCATCGACGAGGTGATCGCCGAGGTGCTGCCGGCCGAGAAGGCCTCGGTGGTGGCCCGGCTGCGCGAGCAGGGCCGGGTGGTGGCCATGGTCGGCGACGGGGTGAACGACGCGGCCGCGCTGGCCACCGCCGACCTGGGTATCGCCATGGGCACCGGCAGCGACGTGGCCATCGAGGCCGGCGACCTCACCGTGGTGCGCGGCGACCCGGTGGTGGTGGCCGACGCGGTCCGGCTGGCGCGGCGCACGCTGGCCGTCATCAAGGGCAACCTGTTCTGGGCGTTCGGCTACAACGTCGCCGCACTGCCGCTGGCCGCCGCCGGGCTGCTCGACCCGATGATCGCGGGCGCGGCGATGGCGCTCAGCTCGGTATTCGTGGTCAGCAACAGCCTGCGGCTGCGCCGGTTCCGCTGAGACCACCGTCAGCCCGGCAGCCGCGGGCTGAGAACGCCGTCAGCCCGGTCAGCAGCCGAGCAGCTCGGGCCGCTCGACGATGGCGGCCAGCCGGCCGCGCGGGTCGTCCAGCAGCTTCCGGGCCTCGGTGTCCAGCAGCCCGAGCACGCACCCGATCCGCGCCGCGTCCTGCCCGTCGCCGCGCCGGATGACGTGCGCGATCCGGAACGTCTTGCCCTCGACGAACTCCACGTCCGAGCTGACCTGCACCTGCTCACCCAGCGTGAGCTCGCGCAGGAACCGCGCGGTCGTCTCCAGCAGCACGATCCCCACGTTGTGCGCGCGCTGTTCCTCCAGCCGGAAGCCGGCCGCCCGCAGGTGCTCCGACCGGGCATGTTCGCCGTACTGGTGGTACACGGCGTGGTTCACGTGGCCCATGTAATCGATCTCGTAGTTGCGCACGGTGAGCTGGACGCTGAATTGCTGAGGCACGCCCGCAGCATGGCACGGACCGCTCGTCGATTACGCAGAGCCACACATCCTGTTCAGTCGCGCCACGCCGATCACGCACTGTTGTCCCGTGTTCACGGGCTCCGTAAGCTCCCCCACGCAGTGGTCAGCGACCGCGGCGTAGAACTGGGTGGAACAACCACAGCACGAGTGCGAGGAGCCGCGGTGCGCAGCGAGGGTGGCATGCACGCCGAGCCGGCGGGGGACGATGCCTCTGCCGAGACGTTCGGTCTGGAGAGCAGCGACCAGGGCTCGGCCCGGGTGCTCCGGGCGGCCGGAGAGATCGACATCACGAGCGCGCCCGCGCTCCGGTCCGCTCTGTTGCCGGCGCTGGAGTCGGCGGAGCGGGTGGTGCTGGACCTGTCCGAGGTGAGCTTCCTGGGCTCGTCCGGGCTGGCCGTGCTGGTCGAGGGCCGCGAGCAGGCGCAGCAGGGCGGCCGGGAGCTGCGGCTGGTGTGCACGTCGCGCATCGTGATCCGGGCACTGGAGGCGACCGGCCTCCGCGACCTGTTCGACATCTCGCCGGACGTGGCCACCGCCCTGGAGAGCTGAGCCGAAGACGACCGGGTCGAGCCCGGCGCGACCGGGCTCGACCCGGCGGACAGCCATCGCCCGGTGACGATCGACCACCGCCCGTGTTGTTCGACGCTCGAACTAGTTGGTGCTATCGTTTAGCCCGACTGGTCGACATCCCACGCCGTGGCGCGAGGTTGACATGGATCGCGTGGTCTTGCGGGTCCGCCGGCTCGCGGCTGCCGTCGAGGCCTACTGGCTGGCGGTGGCGCGAGCCCTGGGCACCGGGATCACCGAGACGAACGCGCTGGTCGACCTGACCTTCCACGGCCCGATGACGCCGTCGACCCTGGCCGACCGGCTCGGGCTGGCCTCCCCCAGCGTGACCGCGCTGGTCGACCGCCTGGAGACGGCGGGCCTGGTCGTGCGGCGGCGGCACCCGGCCGACCGGCGGAGCGTGTTCGTCGAGCTCAGCGTGGACGGCGAGACCGCGGTGCGCAGCATGTCGGACATGTTCAGTGACGACATCCTGCGCGCGGTGGCCGACGAGTCGCCCGAGCACCTCGACGTGCTGGAGCGCCTGCTGAACAAGATCACGGTCGACCTGCGCCTGCGGGCGTCCGACCAGGAGAGCGTGACGGCGGCCCTCGCCGCCGGCCTGGAGCGGCACGGCTCGGCGCGCTCGTGAGCCGGGTGGTCGGCCTCGCTCGGGCGGGCGCCGGCACCCTCCCGGTCCGGCCCCGGCGGGCGGGGAATCGACGGCCGGGCCCGGACGACGCATTACCCGTAATGGCGCTGGGCTGCTTACGGAAATGGTCTAACGAGCAACAGACCGGGGCCCTACGGTTTACGGCGGACGCAGTGTCCGGACCGGGCCGTAATGCACCGTCGGCGACCGTGGGCCGGGGAATGACGACGGTGGCGAACGCTGGGGCGCCAGGCTGTCCACCGGGGGATCGTGGACAGACTGGCGCTTGCGGGCCGCCCACCGGGGGGTTGTGGGCGGCCCGGACCAACGACGGCCCTGCCGTGAGGTACGCGATGACGGGGGGACACCGCGCGGGCCGGGATTTATTATGCAGAACTTACGAGCGAGGGAAATCTGCCCTTCGGGTTAATCCGAACGGTATACTCCGTCCGGTCCCAAGAATTACCGGAAACGTATATCTCCGCCGTCGAAATATTTTCGGCCGTCGAACGACCTCTCGGCCACGCTTCCCGCCGCCCTGTCCGGGCCGGCCAGCACCACCGTCCGGGGCCACTCGTCGTACAGGGTCCGCCGAGCGCCGCCCCAGGCTCCGGCGACGCAGTAGAGCCAGCCCAGCCCGAGTGTGGCGACGCCGATCGCGGCGGCCGCGCCCTTGGTAGACGAGCGCGCGCAGCGCCATGCGGCCCCGGGTGGCCGGGCGACCGGTGTCGGCGGCGAACACCGCCACGCCCAGCAGCGCCTTGTCCGGGGTGGTGCCGCGCGGTAGCCGGGCAAGGCGGGTCCTCGCGTGCCCATCGGACCTCCTCGGATCGGCGCCACATTCAGCTGTGTATCGGCGGCTGCTGCTGCTCGCCGAGGCCACCTCCGGCGCCGTGCTCCTCTACGCCAACGACCTGGCCCGGTGGAACCATCCCGAGCGCTACACGGTCGCCGCGAGCGCGCACCCGATGCCCCAGACCGACGCTGGACCTGGTCCGGCGGAGCCACCCGGAGCTGGTCGCCCAGGGCGTGCAGGAGTACCGGGGCGTCTACCTGGTGCGCGGGCCGGCGGCCGGCCGCGACTCGGTGGCCGCGTTCGCGCTGTTCGGCGAGTCGATGACCGCGGGCAACTACCTGCTCGGCGTGCTCGGCGTCCTGATGATCTTCCTGGCCGTGTCCGGGGCGGTCACCTGGTGGCCGGGGCTCCGCGCGCTGGCCGCCGGGTTCACCGTGCGGCGGGGCAGGAGCGGCTACGTCCGGGACCTGGACCTGCGCCGGCTGGTGGGCATCCTGGCCGTGCCGTTCCTGCTCATGTGGGGGGTCACCGGCGCGGCGTTCTTCTACCAGTGGCCACAGCGGGCCTACTACGCCGCGCTGCCCGGCCGGTTCCACGACACCCCGGAGGCCCCGCCCCCCGGCCGGGGCCCGATGCTGACGCTCGCCCGGGCGACCGACGTCGCGCTGGCGGCACACCCCGGCGCGCGGGTCGCCGGGTTCACCGTGACCACCCCGGAGCAGCCCGGCGGCGGCTACGGCTTCCGGCTGGCCCGCGACCCGGACCCCGTACCGGTACTGGAACTACTCGGGTGCGCTCTACGTCGGCGTCGACAGCCACGGCGGCGGTGTGCGGGACTACTCCCCCGAGCGGCCGGGCACGCCGCTGAGCCAGCGCCTGTGGGACGACGGCACCCAACTACGGGTTGCACTTCGGCTCGCTGGTGCCGGGGCCGGCACGGGCGGTCTGGCTGCTGTTCGGGCTGACCCCGGTGCTGCTGGGCATCACCGGGGTGACCGTGTGGGTCACCGAGGCGCGCAGCGTGCGCAACCGGCGTCGACGGCGTCGATCCGCCGGCGGGCGGGACGGCCGCGGCCGAACGGCCTAACCAGCGCCGCCGGGGCCCTCACGAGTTGTTGGTCGGGAGTCACGGGCATACGGTGCCCGGCGTGACTCACCAGCCGGCCGACGAGCCTATCGGCATCACCGTGGACGAGCCCACGCCGGGCACCGCGGTGCTGCGGGTCGGCGGCGAGGTCGACATGCTCAGCTCGCCCCGGCTGCGCAAGACGGTCGCGGCGGCCCTGGAACCCGGCCTCCGTCACCTGGTGATCGAGCTGGACGGCGTGGACTTCCTGGGCACCAGCGGGCTGGCCGCCCTGGTCGAGGCGCGCTCCTCGGCCCAGGAGTGCGGCTGCCGGCTGACGCTGGCGTGCTCAACGCGCACCGTGCTCCGGCCGCTGCAGATCGCCGGCCTGCTGGAACTGTTCGCCGTGACCGGGTCCGTGGACGAGGCCCTGACCGCGACGCCGACGGAGGGCTGAGCCGGACTCCAGAAAATCTCCGCGAAGATTTCGCCCTCCGACGTTTGAGTACTCAGACGTCGGGGAACTACCTCCTCGGTCGGGGTCGCTGACCCCAGGAGAGAGGTGAATTACGTGAGCGACGTTTCTCGTCTTCCGGGGCCGATGGAGCACGAGTGGCAGTGGCAGCGCCTCGGCTCGTGTCGGGGCATGGACAGTGCCACGTTCTTCCACCCGGACGGCGAACGAAACCCCTCCCGCGCCCGCCGTACCGCGCGGGCCAAGGAGGTCTGCTCGCGCTGCCCGGTCCTCGAGTCGTGCCGCGAGTTCGCGCTGCGCACCCGGGAGCCGTTCGGCGTCTGGGGCGGTCTGGCCGAGTCCGAGCGCCGTGCGATTCTCGACCGCACCGCGGTCGCCAGTTGAGTCGCCGCCGGGTGCGGATCACCCCCGAGGCTCCCAGCCTCCCCCTTACGTCCGACCCTCCGATGGGTCGTGCCCTCACGGTGCGGGTCGGATCGTCCTGACGACGGCCTCCACCACGATCGGCTCCCTTCCGGACGGTGTGCGGACTCCGGCCCGCCTGCCGTCCGGAAGGGGACCGAGCCCGTGCCCCGCGCGCCGCGGCTGCCCGGCCGGTCACCGGCCGAAGAACTCCCGACCGCCGCTCAGCGGCGTCACCTGGGCGGCCACCGCGTCCAGGGCCGCGTTCTTCCGCGTCCACTCCGGGCCGTCCAGCTCCAGGTCCACCTGCGCCACGTCCGAGGTGGCGGTGAAGTACAGCCGGCGCAGCCGGTAGACGGTCGCGATCCGGTCGGCGGCCTCGGCGACCACCCGCCTGCTCTGCTCCGCGCTGCCGTCGACGCCGGGCCCGAGCACGAACACCCCGGGCTCCGGGTCGAAGCCCACCAGCTCGCTCATCGCGGCAAGCAGGTCGTCCGCGCGCTCGGGGCCGAACGGGGCGGGCAGCGCCAGCCGGTGGGACAGCAACCCGGGCACCTCCAGCCGGGCCAGCGCCGCCGCGATCGTGCCGCGGGGGCTGTCGTCCCCCTCGGCCGCGACCAGCACGTCGCACGGCACCCCGGCCACGCCCAGCCGCTGGAACAGCCCGGACGCCGACAGCAGGAGCTCGGGCAGGTGCACCGTGACGGCCACCACCCGGCGGCACCGGCGCAGGGCGACGGGCAGCCGGTGGCCCGAGCCCCTCGGAGCGACGGATCCGGGAGAGGGCATCGACGACCACCCCCGTTCGCCCGCCACGCCGCGCAGCTCCCTGACGACCGGCACTGTACGGCCGTTGTCCCAGCTGCCCCCGCAGCCACACGGCAGAGCCGCCCAGCCGTCCGAGAAGATCCACGAATGGTTGCGGGAGGGACAGGAGTGAACGAAACGCTCCGCCGAAGGGTCGGTGGGACACGGGGAAGGGGACCCCGGACTCGCGCTCGGAACCAGTCGCGGGCAGGATCTCGCCCGTGTCCGTAGCCGAGACCGATGATGAAGCGGTCGTGGAGATCCGGATCTCCGCGCGTCCCGAACTCATTCCCACCGTTCGCACGGTCGCCTCTGACCTGGCCGGCCGAGCCGACTTCGACCTAGACGCCATATCCGACCTGCGCATGGCGGTCGACGAGGCGTGCACCACGCTCATCGGCTTCGCCAGCGACGACGGGCTGAACTGCAAGTTCGTCCTGGACGCCGAGCGGATCGAGGTGACCGTCAGTGCCTCGTCCGTGCCGCCGGGCGCCGAGATCAGCACCGACAGCTTCGGCTGGCGGGTGTTGCAGACGCTGGCCGACGAGGTCAGCACCCTGCGCGGCGTCGACGGGCACGCCGACGCGCTCGCCATCCGACTCACCAAGCAGTCCGGTGTGCCCCGGTGAGTTCGGCGTCAGCCACGCCAGACGGGCCTGACGAGTACCGCTCCACCAAGCCCGGAACGACCCAGGACGACAGCCGCGCCGCGGAGCGCCCGGACGAGGCCGACGACGCCTCGAACCAGCGCGACGCCGAGTACCAGCACCTGGTGCCGCTGCTGTCCGAGTACGCCGACCTGGACCCGGACGACCCGCGCCGCGAGCCGCTGCGCGACCAGCTGGTCACCGGGTACCTGCCGGTGGCCCAGCACATCGCCCGGCGGTTCGCCCATCGCGGCGAACCGCTCGACGACCTGATCCAGGTGGCCACCGTGGGCCTGATCAACGCCGTCGACCGGTTCCAGCCCGACCGGGGCAGCGACTTCTTCTCCTTCGCGGTGCCCACCATCAGCGGGGAGGTGCGCCGGCACTTCCGCGACCAGGGCTGGTCGATGCGGGTGCCCCGGCGGCTGAAGGATCTGCACGTGGCGATCAACTCGGCGGTGTCCGAGCTGTCCCAGTCGCTCGGCCGCGCGCCCAGGCCCAGCGAGCTGGCCAGGAAGCTCAACCTGCCCGTGAACGAGGTCCTGGAGGGCCTGGAGGCCGCGCAGGCCTACCGCAGCAGCTCGCTGGACGAGATGCTGTCCACCGACGAGAGCGGCACCACCCTGGGCGACCTGCTCGGGGCCGCCGACGCCGAGCTGGACCGGGTCGATTACCAGCAGGCGCTGCAGCCGCTGCTGGCCGAGCTGCCGGACCGGGAACGCAGCATCCTGATGCTGCGGTTCTTCGGCAACATGACGCAGACCCAGATCGCCGACCGGGTCGGGGTCTCCCAGATGCACGTCTCGCGGCTGCTCAGCCAGACCCTGGTCCGGCTGCGGGAACGGCTGGAGACCGAGGGATGACCGGGCGGTGAGCGGCTCGCTGACGGTCCGCTCACCGGCCGGACGCTGGGTCCTCGCGGCGACCGTCGGCGGCTCCGGGCTGGCCATGCTCGACTCGACCGTGGTCAACGTCGCGCTGGAACGGCTGGGACGCGACCTGCACGCCGACTTCGCCGCGCTGCAGTGGGTGATCAACGGTTACACGCTGTCCCTGGCGGCGCTGATCCTGCTGGGCGGGGCGCTGGGTGACCGGTTCGGCCGGCGCCGGGTGTTCCTGATCGGGGTGGTCTGGTTCGCGGCCGCGTCGGCGCTGTGCGGGCTGGCCCCGACCGCGCCGCTGCTGGTCGCCGGGCGGGTGCTGCAGGGCATCGGCGGCGCGCTACTCACCCCGGGCAGCCTCGCGCTGATCGCCGCCTCGTTCAGCGCGGGCGACCGCTCCCGCGCGGTGGGCGCCTGGTCCGGGCTGGGCGGGGTGGCCGGGGCGATCGGACCGTTCGTCGGCGGCGCGCTGGTCGGCTGGAGCTGGCGAGCGGTGTTCTGGGTCAACGTGCCGGTGGCGGCCGCCGTCGTGCTGATCACCTGGCGGCACGTACCGGAGAGCAGCGACCCCGACGCCGAGGGCCGGATCGACGCCCCCGGCGCCGCGCTCGCGGTGCTCGGGCTGGCCGGGCTCACCTACGCGCTCACCGGCGCGGGCGAGGGCATCGGCCCGACGGTGCTGGTCACCGGCCTGGCCGGGGTGCTCGCGCTGGCGGCCTTCCTCGTGGTGGAGCGGCGGTCGGCGCACCCGCTGGTCCCGCTGTCGATGTTCGCGGACCGGCGGTTCCGGATCACCAACGTGGTCACCCTGCTGATCTACGGCGCGCTCGGCGTGTACTTCTTCCTGCTGGTACTGCAGATGCAGACGGTCGCCGGCTTCTCCCCCACCGTGGCCGGCACCGCGCTGCTGCCGGTCACCGTGCTGATGCTGCTGCTGTCCGCCCGCTCCGGCGCGCTGGCCGACCGCATCGGGCCCCGCCTGCAGCTGAGCGTCGGGCCGCTGGTCGCCGCCGCCGGCTTCCTGCTGGCCGCCCGGGTCGGCCCCGGCGCGCGGTACCTCACCGAGGTGCTGCCGGCGACCGTCGCGCTCGGGCTGGGGCTGTGCATCACGGTCGCCCCGCTGACCTCCACGGTGCTGGCCTCCGCCGACGAGCACCACGCGGGCACCGCCTCCGGGGTCAACAACGCCGTGGCGCGCTCGGCGGGGCTGCTAGCGGTGGCGGTGATCCCGGTGGCCGCCGGGCTCAGCGGCGTCGACTACACCCGGGCGGCGACCTTCGACGCCGGCTTCCGCCGCGCCATGCTGATCGGCGCGGCGCTGCTCGTGCTGGCCGGCGTGGTGTCCGCGCTCGGGGTGACCAACCCGCCGAAAGGAGACCGTCCGGCGGAGCACACCGAGCCCGGCGAGCGGACGCTGAGGCTGGCCGAGTGCCCGCACTGCGGGGTGTCCGGCCCCCAGCTGCACCCCGGCGCCGGAACCCGCCCGGGAGCGGCCGGCCGCGTGTCATGATGGCCGGGTGGCGGAACCGAGGCCCGAATGGGCGACCCCCGACCTCGATCTGAGCACCGCCACCCTCGCCCGGATCTACGACTACCAGCTCGGCGGGGCGCACAACTTCGCGGTGGACCGCGAGTTCGCCGACCGCATCGAGGAGCAGCTGCCCGGCGCGGCGCGCACCGCCTGGCAGAACCGGCACCTGCTGCGCCGCGCGGTCCGCTTCTGCGTGGAGCAGGGCATCGACCAGTTCCTGGACATCGGCTCGGGCATCCCCACCCAGGGCAACGTGCACGAGGTGGCCCGCGAGCTGAACCCGGACGTCCGGGTGGTCTACGTCGACGTCGACCCGATCGCGGTCCTGCACAGCCGCACCCTGCTCGACGGCGACCAGCGCTGCGGCGTCGTGCGGGCCGACTTCCGCGAGCCCGACGCCATCCTGGGCGACCCGGTCACCCGGCGGCTGATCGACTTCGACCGGCCGGTGGCGGTGCTGCTGATCTACCTGCTGCACGTCATCCCGGACGCGGCCCACCCGGCCGAGCTGCTGGCCCGGCTCACCGCCCGCACCGTGCCCGGCAGCTACCTGGCGATCACCCATTTCGGACCCAACTTCGGCTCGCCGGAGCAGATCGCGCGCATCCTCGAGTGGTCCCGTTCGACCACCACCCCGGTGGTCATGCGGACCCCCGAAGAGGTGAAAGCACTGCTGGGGGATTTCGAACCGGTGCCCCCGGGTATCGTCCCGTTGCACGAGTGGCGCCCGGACCCCGACTCGGACGCCGCCCGCTCCGGTGGCTACGCGGTGGTGGCCAGGAAGGTCTGAGCACGTACATGACGCACACGACGGTGTCGGCCCTGGCGATGATCGACGGCTCCGTGGAGCAGGTCCGCGAGGCGCTGGCCGACTACGAGTCGGTCCGCCCGAGCCTGCTCACCGAGAACTTCCACGACTACGAGTTGCACGCCGGCGGTCGCGGCGCCGGCACCGAGGTCTCCTGGACGATGGTCCTGGGCCGCAAGAAGCGCGAGCGGCGCCGGTGGAAGCCGTGGGATTGCCAGATCCAGGTCGACGAGTCGAGCGAGCCCGACCGGCACCGGCTGGTCGAGCGCGACACCCGGAACTCGCTGGTGACCGACTGGATCCTGCTGCCGGCCCCCACCGAGGGCCGGTGCGCGGTGCGGGTCGAGGCCACCTGGGAGGTTCCCGACGGCATCGGCGCGCTGTTCGAGCGGCCCCGCCAGCGGGTGGCCATCCGGCAGGTCTACGAGGCCGTCCTCAACCGGCTGCACGAGCACTTCGCGCCCGACGAGGACGACGAGCCCCCGGCGAAGCCGTCGAAGCCCTCGGCGGCACGGGCCGACGCCTCGGGCAGCGGCGCCGAGCCGGGTGCCGACACCGGTGCCGAGCCCGGGAAGGCCGACGGGACCGACGCCGGGAAGGCCTGACCCCGGCCGTACGGCGCGACCGCGCGGAACCGCGCCGGTCAGCTCAGCACGGTGGGATCGGTGCCGCGCGGCCGGGCGTGCCGCTTGTGGCCCCGGCGGCGCACCGCCGAGGGCGAGGGCAGCGTGTAGGGCTCGGCGGCGTCCAGGTCGACCTGGTAGCCGAGGTCGGCCATGGCGGCCGCGGTCAGCCTGCTGAGCGGGTTTGCCGCCTGCTCGACGTAGCCGGTCATCAGCTCGGCGCCGAACACCGCCTCGCGCCAGTGCGAGTCCCGGGTGCCCTGACCGCCGGAGTCCTCCACCGGCACCCCGGCGCCGTCCGGGCGGCCACGGAGCGCGGCGTACTCGGCGACCCCGCCCGCGCCGCCGTAGGTCGGGTCGTTCGTGCCGGCCCCGGCCAGCAGGCCCTTGCGCGCCCAGAGCGTGCCGAACCCGAGCACGTGGCCCATCTCGTGGGTGATCACGTCGTCCAGGGTGCCGCCGCTCTCCATCTCGGCGAGGTCGGCCGAGTCGAACTCCATCGTCCCGGTCACCGGCAGGTACGCCGAGGCCCCGGCCGAGGCCGGGCGCAGCTGGGTCGGGCCGGCCCGACCGAGCACCCCGGCCGGCCCGTCGATGGCGACGCCCCGCGCGTCGATCCGCACGTCGTCGACGGTCTCGCCGCCCACGGTCGCGTCCGGCAGGTCGCCGACGATGATCCGGGACCAGCGATCGGCGGCCACCCGGAAGGCCTGCCGCTGCCCCTCGGTGAGCCCGCCGAGGAACCGCACCTCGATGGTGAACGGCGACCCGGTCCCGGCCACGGCGCGGGCGCGCGCGGTGTCCGCCACCGCCCGGTAGGTCAGCGGCCCCGCCATGTCCGGCCGCCTCAGCCCAGCTCGTCGAGCAGCGCGTTCGCGCTGGCCGAGAGCACCGGCACGGTGTCGCCCAGGTCGGCGTTGCGGGAGTCCCTGCTCTCCCCGCGCAGCGAGCGGTTCGCCAGCTGCTGGTACACCGTCGCCGTCTTCCACCGGGCGAACGCCAGGTACCAGGTGATCCCGGAGACGTCGGTGCCGGTGCGCTCGGCGTAGCGCTGCGCCACCTCGGCCTGGCTGGGCAGCACGAACTCCTTCGGGTAACGCACGCCGCCCTGGAGGTTCTCCGCGTCGCCGTCGGCCGGGGTGTAGTGCAGCAGGGTGCCCAGGTCGGCCAGCGGGTCGCCCAGGGTGGCCATGTCCCAGTCGAACACCGACAGCACCCGGTCCGGGTCGGCCGGGTCGAACTGGCAATTGTCGATCTTCAGGTCGTTGTGCACGATGCCGTGGGTCTGGGTGGCCGGCATGGTGTCGGCCAGCCGCTGGCTCACCCGGGTCATCAGCGGGTCGGCGTCCTCGGGCGCGGCCAGCTCCCAGCGGCGCGTCCAGCCGGCGACCTGGCGGGCCAGGAACCCGTCCGGCTTGCCCAGGTCGTCGAGGTCGCACTCGGCCGGGTCGACCAGGTGCAGGTCGGCCATCGCGTCGGTCAGCGCGAACATCATCCGGCGGCCGACGTCGTCGTACCCGCGCAGGGACTCCGGCAGCTCCTCCCGGACCACCTCGCCGTCGCGGTACTCCATGACGAAGCAGTCGGCGCCCGCGACGTTCGGGTCGTCGGTGAACGCGTACCCGCGCGGCGCCCGGTCGTAGACCTTCCACAGCCGGGACAGCACCCGGTACTCCCGGCGCATGTCGTGGGCGCCGGGGGCGATCTTGCCGAACGGCGGCCTGCGCAGCACCATCCGGGTGTCGCCGATCTCCAGCAGGTAGGTCAGGTTGGCCCGGCCGTGCGGGAACTGCAGCACGTTCATCGGGCCGGACAGCTCCGGCACGGCCTCGCGGAGCCACCGGCCGACGCTCGCCCAGTCCAGTTCGTCACCCTCGCGCACCGCACTGACCGCACCGCTACGTGTCGGTCGATCACTCGCCATGGGCTCGACCGTATCCGGAGCGGGGCGGCGCGGCCAGCGCGAGGACCCCGGGCGCCCGCGCGTCGGCTAGCGTCGCGGGGTGAGCTGGACACTGATCACCAACGACGACGGGGTCGCGGCGCCGGGGCTGCACGCGCTGGCGAGGGCCGCGGTGGCCGCCGGGCACCGGGTCGTGGTCGCCGCGCCCGCCGAGCAGGCCAGCGGCGCCGGCACCTCGATCATCGGCACGCAGGTCGACGGGCACACCCCCGTCACCCGCCACGAGGTGGCCGGGCTGGCCGACGTCCCGGTGTACGGGATGGCCGCGCAGCCGGCGTTCATCGCGTTCGCCGCCGTCAACGGCTGGTTCCCGGAGCCGCCGTCGCTGGTGCTGTCCGGCATCAACGAGGGCGCCAACCTGGGCCGCGCGGTGATGCACTCGGGCACCGTGGGAGCCGCGCTGACCGCCGGGCGGTTCGGCATCCGCGCGCTGGCGGTGTCGCTGGCCTGGGAGCCGAACCTGAACACCGACGTCCCGCGCTGGGACGCGGCCACCACGCTGCTGCCGGAGGTGCTCGGGCTGCTGGCCGAGACGGCCGAGGGCACCGTGCTCAGCCTCAACGTGCCCAACGTGGAACCCGACGGGCTCGCACCGCTGGTGCCCGCGACGCTGTCCCGGCGGGGGCTGCTGCACGCCCGGGTGGACCTCGTCGACGGGGCCGGCGAGCCCGGGGGCGCCGACGGGGACGGCCGGAACAGCGCGGTGCGGGTGCGGCTGGTGGAGACCGGCGGCGAGCTCGAGCCGGACAGCGACGCCGCGCTGCTGGCCACCGGGCACCCCACGCTCACCGCGCTGCGGTCGGTGGCCGAGGCGGCCTCCGTCCCGCTGGCCGACCTGCTCGCCACCCGCGCCCTCCGCTGAGCGCGCACCCGGACGGCGACGGCAGGAAAGGTGGGAACCGCGACCTTGCTGCCACCACCGGGCTCGGGGAGGCTGACCCGCATGGCCGCCCACGAGGTGCTGATCGTGCTCTACGACCGGATTCAGAGCCTGGACCTCACCGGGCCCCTGGAGGTGTTCGACGGGGCGGGCGCCTGGTGCGCGCGACACGGCCGCGAGCCGGCCTACCGGGTGCGCACCGCGAGCGTGGGCGGCACCCCGGTGCGCACGTCGTCCGGGCTCACCGTCACCCCGGACGAGGACCTGCGCGAGCGGGACGCCGCGGACCTGCTGCTGGTCCCCGGCGGGGCGGGCTCGCGGACCCCGCCGGACGGCCTGGTCCGGTGGCTGCGCGCGCACGGCGGCCGGGCCGGGCGGCTGGTCTCGGTGTGCACCGGCGCGTTCCCGCTGGCCGAGGCGGGGCTGCTCACCGGCCGGCGGGTCACCACCCACTGGGCGGCCTGCGCCGAGCTCGCGGCGCGCTACCCGGGGCTGCGGGTGGACCCCGACCCGATCTTCGTACGGGACGGCCGGGTGGCGACGTCGGCCGGGGTCACCGCCGGCATCGACCTGACCCTGGACCTGGTCGAGGACGACCTCGGCCACGACGCCGCGCTGAGCATCGCCCGGCACCTGGTGGTGTTCCTGCGCCGGCCGGGCAACCAGGCGCAGTTCAGCGCGCAGCTGGCCAGCCAGGTCGCGCACCGCGAGCCACTGCGCGAGGTGCAGCGGTGGATCGTCGAGCGCCCGGACGCCGACCTCTCGGTGGAGGCGCTGGCCGCGCGGGCGCACCTGTCCCCCCGGCAGTTCGCCAGGGCGTTCACCGCCGAGGTCGGGATGCCGCCGGGGCAGTACGTCGACCGCTGCCGGTTGGAGGCCGCGCGCCGGCGGCTGGAGGTGACCGGCGACGGGGTCGCGCAGACCGCGCGGGCCTGCGGCTACGGCACCCCGGAGGCGATGCGCCGGGCGTTCCTGCGGGCGCTCGCGCTGAGCCCGGCGGAGTACCGGCGGCGCTTCCACCCGGCGCGCCGGCCGGCAAGGGCGGGCGGCCGGCGGGCACCCGGCCCGGTGGCGCGGGCGGTCAGGACACCCACTCCTTGAGCTGCGCCACCGCCTTGACCGGGTCGGACGTCACCGGCGTCAGGTGCAGGTGGGTCACCCCCACCGCACGCAACGCCGCGAGGCGCTCCTTCACGAACTCCGGCGGGCCGATCAGGCTCGTGTGGCTGATGAACTCGGCGGGCAGCGCGGCGGCCGCCTCCTCCTTGCGGCCGTCCAGGTAGAGGTCCTGCACCGTCTGCGCGACGTCGGGGTAGCCGTAGCGCTGGAAAACGGTGTTGTAGAAGTTCTTGCCGCGCGCGCCCATGCCGCCGATGTACAGCGCGGCCATCGCCCTCGCCGCCTGCTCGGCCGGGCCGAACATCTGCTCCTCGGTGGCCAGGAAGCCTCCGCCGGTCATCTGCAGCTCGCCGAGCTCGGGCGCCCGCCTGGCCTTGCCGGCACGCAGCGCGTCGCCCCACACGGCGTCCAGCTTCTCCGGGTAGACCATGAACGGCAGCCAGCCCTCGGCGATCTCGGCGGCCATCTCGACGTTCCGGTCGCCCAGCGCGGCCAGCCAGATCGGGATCCGCTCGCGGACCGGCCGGTTGATCAGCTTGAGCGGCTTGCCCAGGCCCAGGCCCTGGTCGGCGGGCAGCGGCAGGGTGTAGATGCCCTCGTGGGTGACCACCTCGCGGCGCCAGACCTTGCGGCAGATATCCACGATCTCCCGGGTGCGGGCCAGCGGCCGGTCGTAGGGCACGCCGTGCCAGCCCTCGATCACCTGCGGGCCGGAGGCGCCGAGCCCGAGCACGGCACGGCCGCCGGACACCGAGTCGAGGCCCGCGGCGGTCATCGCGGTCAGCGTCGGGGTGCGGCTGTAGATGGGCAGGATGCCCGAGCCGATCTGCACCCGTTCCGTCTTCGCGGCGACGTAGCCCATCAGCGTCGGCGCGTCGAACGTGTACACCTCGGCGAACCAGACCAGGTCCAGACCCGCACTCTCCAGACCGACGACCTGGTTGACGGTGTCGACCGGGTTGCCCCCGTACATCACCGTGGTGCTCAGTTTCATACCGCAACTCTAGTCCGGTCCGCGACAAAACCCTACTGCCGAGTAGCGGGCGACACGCCGTGCCGGGTTTACGGCGTGCCCTCGGCGGGTAGACATACGCCGACTCTGGTGTGCGTCCTGTGGAGGTCGGTTGTCCCCGCACGTGGTAGGCGCTCCGTGGATGGGCACCCAGCAGGTGCTGACCGCCGACGCCGGCGCACCCGCAGCGGTGCGGCGCGCGCTGTCGGCCTGGCTGTGCGAGCTGGAATGCCCCCTCGAGCAGCGTGACGACCTGGTGCTGGCCGTGCACGAGGCGGTGGCCAACGTCGTCGACCACGCCTACCGGGACGCCCCGGCGCCCGGCAGCGTGGTCATCGGCTCCGAGTTCAGCCAGGACCGCGACGGCTCGCGCTGGGTGACGGTCACCGTCACCGACCGCGGCGTGTGGCGGCCCGTCCCCGAGGACAACGGCTACCGGGGCCGGGGCCTGCAGATGATCGGCGCCCTGACCGACTGGCGATGGATCGAGCCGGGCACGGACGGCACGCGGGTCACCATGGTGAGCCGGGTGTGCGCCCCGGCGCGGCGGGTCGACGGGTTCGCCCGGCTGCCCCGCGAGCCGCGCCACCGGTGCTCCGGCCGGCCACGCACGGCGGGCGGCGAGCTCGCCCGGCTCTGACCCGCCGACCGCCGGGTCAGGAGCCCAGGTAGGGCACCAGGTGGCCCTTTTCCTGATCCACGAAGTCGTCGTTGAGCGCGGCGGCGAACCTGTTGTACTCACCCACCGGAAGGTCCCGGCAGCCGCGCAGCGCGGCCCTCAGCTCGTGGCGACCGAGCTCGCCGCCCATCGCCAGGTACTGCACCCAGGCCTCGTCGTCACCGAGGTTGCTCAACGCGAGCCCCGCCCGGAGGAACAACAGATCCTCGCTCCGGGCAGACGTCACTTCGTCGCCGTCCATCATGGTGCCTACCCGACTGTGGCCGGCCTACTCGAACCGATACACCGTGCGTCGGTTCGCGCCGGGCCGGTGACCGTTGCGGGCCCCGCGGTGCCGTCGGGTGAGATCAGCGTTACCTTCGTGGTGGACGAGGGCACCCACCCGCCAACCGGGTGCCCGACGACACCGCGCGGCCCGGACCCCGTCGGACGGCGTCGTGCTCCTCCCGGCCGTGAGAAGGCCTGGCGCCGAGTGGCGAGGGTCCGAGTTGCCTGCGCCGTGTGATCGCCACCAGGCACGGACCGGAGGTGGCGGATGCCCCCGACCGCAGGCTCGCCCGACACCGGCGACCACGACGCCCGAAGCCGGCACCGCCCCGGCACCGCCGCGCCGGCGGCGGGCCGACCCGCGTCCGGTACCGCCGCGCCGGCGGCGAGCCGGACCCCGGCCGATGTGCGTGCCGGACCCGCGTACTCCCCGCTCGACCCGCTGGCCGACCCGCGACCGGGGAGGTGCGCGGACGAGCGGCTCGCCGCCGGCCCGGTCCGGCTGCTCGTCGACCTGACGCTGGCCGCCTCGGTCGGAGCGCTGCGGCACTGTGCCCGGCACCTGGCCCGGACGCCCATCGACCCGCGCCGGTCGACCCGCCGGTGACCCCGCGGGCCCCCGCTCAGGCGCGCGGCCGGGTGGACTTCGAGACCAGCGACGCCGACCTGGCGCAGCAGTACCTGGCCGACATGTACGGCCGGAGCCTGCGGACGACCGGCCTCGGTACGGGCTCGCTGCGGCACAGCCGGATGGGCGCCGGGTCGTTCGCGGTGGACGACATCGAGCTGCCGATGGAGTTGGACTTCGCCGCCGACTCGCTCGGGCTGTTGATCGTCGAGCTGCGTGCCGGCGGAGGGCACCGTGACCTCGGGGGCGTGCACGAGGAGGCCGGACCGGGCGACGTGCTGCTGCTGACCCAACCGGGCCTGCCCTACCGCGCGCGCTACCGGGACACG
The DNA here is from genome assembly GCA_036497465.1 of Pseudonocardia sp. Taxonomy (GTDB): domain Bacteria; phylum Actinomycetota; class Actinomycetes; order Mycobacteriales; family Pseudonocardiaceae; genus Pseudonocardia. The sequence continues at coordinate 85,701 of DASXJJ010000061.1, forward strand.
CACTCCCGCGCGGTGTCGCTCGACATGTCCCTGCTCGCCCGTGCCCTGCCGGACGCACCGCCCGGCCCCGCCCGGTTCACCGGCTACCGGCCGGCGACGTGCGCGGCGGGGCGACACTGGGCGAGGACCGTCGACTACCTCACCGAGCTGCTCGCCAACCCGGAGGCCTCGGCCCAGCCCCTGATCATCGGCACCGCGGCGCGACACCTGGCCGCGACCGCACTGGCCACCTTCCCGAACACCATGATGCCCGGTCACCGGCCGTGCGACCGGACCGACGCCACGCCCCCGACGCTGCGCCGCGCCGTGGAGTTCATCGAGTCGCACGCCGGTTCGGACATCTGCCTCGGCGACGTCGCCGCCGCCCTGCGGGTGACCCCGCGCGCGGTGCAGCAGGCGTTCCGCCGGCACCTGGAGACCACGCCGACCGAGTACCTGCGCCGGGTCCGCCTGGAGCGCGCACACCGCGACCTGCTCGCCGCCGACGCCGGGCGCGGGGAGACGGTCGCCGCCATCGCACGGCGCTGGGGCTTCCACAGCCTGAGCAGGTTCGCCGACCGGTACCGCGCCGCCTACGGCGAGCCCCCCAGCCGCACGCTCCGGACCTGACCGGCACGGTCCCGGCGGTGGCGCGCCGGCGGGGAGCCCGACCCGCGTGCCTCACCTCGTTCATCGACCGGTCGCGGTCCCGGGTGAACCCCCGGCGGACGCGATCCGGGTCACAGCCGACGTCGCCACGGCCCCGAGGCGCTACTCCACCTGACCCCGGGGAGCCGGGAGCGCGGACCCGTCCAGCCGCTCCGCCGCCGTGGCGATCCAGTAGAGGTCGCACGGCCACGCGACGTCCGGACCGCACGCCCGGCACTGCCCGGCGGATCCCTGCGTGTGCTCGGCTTCGACTCGGTCGCGCAGATCGGGCATCCGCGCCAGCATCGTGGCCATCAACATGCTTCGACCAACCCCCTCGGTACTCGTCGTCCTGCCGACGCTCGTGGATGCGTCGTACGGATCAACGCCCGGTGGAGTTGCGAGAAACGCACGATCACCCCGAAAAACCGACTTCCGGAGACGGACGGTCAGATATCCGGGGTGACCGGTACCGCAATCGAGTGTCACATGCGTAACTTGTGAGCACTGAGTAACCGACGGATGCGGTGCGTGGCCGCCGGGGATCCGCCGGAGCGGTCACGGGGCGGCGCGCGTGCCGGCCACGATGATTGTTGCCGGCGGGACGGGGTACTAGGGTGCGCACGGTCCGATGAGCACATGGCCTTCGACGCCCCGGCCACCGCGGTCGATCGGGCCCATGAGTCTCGCTCCGTCCCCGACCGTCGGCGGGCGGCACGTTCGTTCCGGGGAGTTCTGGTGCTCGCACAGCTTGGCGAACGGACACCGTCACCGCTGATCGTCGCGCGGTGCGGACGGATCGTGCCGACGGGGGGACGCGAGGTCCACGTGTCGGGCGACCGGCTCACGGGGTCCCGCCGTGGATGACCTGCGTGGGTTCCAGGAGGAGCTCGCCGCGACGCTGGCCGCCGGAGGGCGGGATGCTCCTCGCCGCATCGTCGAGGTCTGCCTGGCCCGGCTCCCGGTGACCGGCGCGGGGATCACCGTGATGTCCGACCCGAACCGCCAGGAGCCGGTGTGGGCGTCGGACGGCGTGGCCGCGAGGATCGACGAGCTGCAGTTCCGGCTGGCCGAGGGGCCGTGCGTGGACGCGTTCATGCTCCGGCGGACGGTGCTGGTTGCCGACATCGCCGACGTCGCGGAGACCCGGTGGCCGATGTTCGCGGCGGCGGCGCGGGAGACCTCCGCGCGGGGGATGATCGTGCTCCCGCTGCGGACCGGCGAGCTGTACGTCGGGGTCCTGGACTTCTACCGCGACCGGCCCGGGCTGCTCGAACCCGAGGAGCTCGCCGCGGCGAGCCGGGCCGCCGACGCCGCGTTCTGGTCGTTACTGGGCCTGCGCCGGGGCCATTCCCTCGACGACGAGGGGATGCCGGTCGGTGACCTGCGCAACGCCTCCGACCCGCACGGGTGGCTGACCGGGCTCCCGCTCGAGCGCACCGAGGTCTACCAGGCCACCGGGATGGTCAGCGCCCAGCTCGACGTCTCCCCCGACACCGCCCTGGCCAGGCTGCGCGCCTACGCGTTCGTGCACGACCTGCCGATCGGCGACGTCGCCCGCGACGTGGTGGCGCGGCGCCTGCGCTTCCATCCCGGGGACGACGAATGACCGAGGCGCACACCGGAGCCGAGCGGGAAGCCGTGCTGTGTGCCGCGTTCGTCCAGCTGGCCGACACGTGGGCGGCCGACTACGACGTCATCGACCGCCTCGCCGGCCTCAGCCATGACTGCGTCGCCCTGTTCAACGTCGACGCCGCGGGGTTGCTGCTCGCCGACGGCCGGGGCGCCCCGCGCGTGGTGGCGTCCTCCACCGAGGACGCCCGCCTGGTCGAGATGTTCGAGCTGCAGGCCGACGAGGGCCCCTGCCTGGACTGCCTGCGGACCAGCACCGCCGTCCTCACCGCCGACCTGGAGCAGGCCCGCGACCGGTGGCCCCGCTTCGTCCCGCGCACCCTCGCCGCCGGCTTCCACGCCGTGCACGCGGTGCCGCTGCGGCTGCGCGAGGACACCGTCGGCGCGCTGAACATGTTCACCGTGGCGCCCGGCGACCTGCCCAGGGCCGACCTGCACACCGCCCAGGCACTGGCCGACGTCGCGGCGATCGGGATCCTGCGCGAGCGCGCGATCCGGACCCAGCAGACCGTGACCGTGCAGCTCCAGGCGGCGCTGAACAGCCGGGTGATCATCGAGCAGGCCAAGGGGATCCTCGCCGAGCGGGGCAACCTCGACATGGCCGAGGCGTTCACCCTCCTGCGCGCCCACGCCCGGAGCACCAACCAGCGCCTCACCGACCTGGCCCGCGAGATCGTCACGCGCACCGCGGACACCCGCGCCATCCTCGAGGGCGGGCGGTCGCGCGGTGACCAGGACCCGCCCCGGTAGCTCCGCCGGCGCCGGCGGTCAGCCCGCGGCGCGGGCGTGGTGCAGGTAGCCCATGGCGAGCTCCGCGATGTCGCGGGCGGCGCCCTCCACGCTGGGCCCGGGCCGGACGATGTGGCTCAGGGCGAGCCGGACGGTCGCCTCGGCGGCCAGGACGGTGGGGCGTTCGGGCAGGTCGGGCCAGCGTTGGCCGGCGGCGTTGGTCATGCGCACGGTCGCGTACTCGATGACCTGGGTCCCCTCCGAGGTCAGCAGCGGCAGGAACTCCTCGCTGGCGCCGGTGAGCACGGTGCTCAGCACGGGGTCGGTGGTCGCGGCGCGCAGCGCGGAGAGCACGGCTGCCTCCCACCCGGCGGCCAGGTCGGTCGCGGCGAGCATCGCGGCCTCGACGCCGTCCAGGAACCGCTCGGTGATCCGCAGGACGAGTGCCTCGGCCAGCAGGGTCTTGGTGCCGAACTCGTTGTAGAGGGTGCGCCGGCTGATGCCGACCTCGTCGGCGATCGCCTGCATGCGCAGCCCCTGCCAGCCGCCGGCGAACACCGCCGCCGACGCGGCGTCGAGCACCTCGTCGCGCAGCTGGCGGCGGACACGCTCGGTGAACGTCGCGGTCATGCGCAGAGTGTCGACCACTTCCGGCGCGTGCGGCAAGCTCTGCACGTAGAACCGTGTCCGGGATCGTAATTGCACAAAAATCTAGTCTTGTGCAGCTTCGGCATGGGCTGTCATCCTCTGTACAGCGACCAGGTCGCTCAACGACGAGACGATGACCGAGGAGGACGCGCCGATGACCACCACCAACAACCGGGATGCCAGCAGGTTCGAGGGCCAGGGCACCGGGCTCACCCAGCACGCCAGCGGCAACCCCGACCGGCCCTACGACGAGGTCGACCTGTCCACCAAGGCGTTCTGGTCCGCGACGATGGACGAGCGGGAGCAGTCCTTCGCGGTGCTGCGGCGGGAGCGGCCGATCACCTGGCAGCGCCCGTTCGAGGACCAGCTGATGCCGGTCGCTGACGACTACGGCTACTGGGCGATCACCACGCACCGGCACCTGGCCGAGGTCACCAAGCGACCCGACGACTTCCTGTCCGGACCGGGCATCGTGATGGACAACCTGCCCACCGAGTTCCTCGAGGCCGCACAGTCGATCATCGCGATGGACCCGCCCCGGCACACCATGCTGCGCCGCCTGGTGGGCTCGGCGTTCACCCCGAAGCAGATGCGCCGCATCGAGGACCAGATCAAGGCCAACGCCACCAAGGTGGTCGACAACCTCATCGCCAAGGCCCAGGAGTCGCCGGACGGCTGGGTCGACTGGGTCGCCGAGTGCGGCGGGCTGCTGCCCATGCACAACTTCAACGACATGATGGGCGTGCCCGACGGCGTGCGGCAGAAGACCTCGCACGAGATGTCGGTGATGATGTCCTGGGGCGACGACGAGATCACCGGCTCGACCAGGGACGAGAAGTTCGGTGCCATCTTCAACGCCCTGACGTTCATGCACGAGCTCTCCCTGAAGACGGTCGCCGAGCGGCGGGAGAACCCCACGAACGACCTGTTCACCTCGCTGGCGCGGGCCGAGGTCGACGGGGAGAAGCTCACCGACCACGAGATCGGGTCGTTCTTCGTGCTGCTGACCGTCGCCGGCAACGACACCACCCGCCAGTCACTGGCCCACGGGCTGCGCGCGCTGACCTCCCATCCCGACCAGCGGGCCTGGCTGGCCGAGGACCTCGAGGGACGGATGCGGACCGCCGTCGAGGAGATGGTGCGGTGGGCCACCCCGATCATGACCTTCCGGCGGACCGCGGCGCGAGACTGCGAGCTGGACGGGGTCCGGATCACCCGGGGCGACAAGCTGGTGATGTTCTACTCCTCGGCCAACCGCGACGAGCGGGCCATCGACCGCGCCCACGAGCTGGACCTGTCCCGCGACCCGAACCCGCACATCTCCTTCGGCGGCGGCGGCATCCACCACTGCCTGGGCAACCAGCTCGCCCGCTTCCAGATCCGCGCGCTGTTCACCGAGCTGCTGACCCGCTGCCCGGACATCGTCGCCGGCGAGCCCGAGCTGTCGCCCGGCAACTTCTTCCACGTGGTCAAGCGGATGCCCTGCAAGCCCGTGGCCGGCTGAGCACCGGCCCGACCCGACCGGGCACGACCCGGCCCGACCCGGCGCGCGTCGGGTCGGGTCGGGTCGGGCGCCTACCGGGACTGCTCACCGCTGCTCAGCATGCCGGCACCGACCCAGCCCCAGTACACCCGGTGGTGCGCGATCAGCCCGTCCCGGATCTCCATGACCTCGACGATGTCCATCTGGTCGCCGTCCGGGGACTCACGGGGGTACTCCCAGGTGACCCGCGCACCGTCGGTGAACAGTCCCGTCCGGTAGCGGCGGCGCTCGGCCGACTGGTGGGCGAAGACCTCCCGGACGAACTCCCGCAGGTCGTCCCGGCCCCGGACGACGCCCTCGTCGGTGCGCAGCAGGTGGCGGACCAGTGGGCTCTCCAGGGTGGCGTCGGGCGGGGTACAGCTCCATCGCGGCGTCCAGGTCGTGCGCTCCGAGAGCGCCGTCCCATGCGGTGACGATGTGCTCGATCCGCTCGTCGGTGGCGGTCGCGTGGTCGCTCATGTCGTGGTCGGTCATGTCGCGGTTCGCTCCTGTCCGGAAGGGTGGGGCGGGACGATTCCCACGGTAGGAGCGCGACGCTTTTGGCCCCGGGCAAAGCGTCTCTGTGGCAGCCTGGCGGCATGACCGAGCAGCCGGACGCGGTACCACTGCGGGACCGCGACCTGGCCCCGGTCGCCGTCCTGATCGGTGACCCCACCCGCGCCGCGATGCTGGCCGCCCTCGCGGAGGGGCACGCGCTGCCCGCCGACCGGGCCGCGCGTTCCCTCGGCGAGGCCCGCACCTGCTACGACCACCTCGCCGGACGGCGCGGCGTGCAGCTCCGCGATCGGCTGCTGGCGGCGGACGCGCTGCGCCGCGACGACCGGGATCACCGGCTCACCGCAACGGGCCGCGAGCGCATGCGCGAGATCGGAGTCGACGTCGGTGCCGCCGAGGCCGCCCGCCGCGTCTTCGCCCGGAGCTGCGTCGACTGGACGCAACGCCGCCCCCATCTCGCCGGCGCGCTCCCCTCGGCGATCACCGCCCGGCTGGTGGGGCTCGGCTGGCTCAGCCCGGGTACCGGACGGGGGCTGCGCGTCGCCGCCGGGTTCGACCGGCGGCTGGGCGAGTGGCTACCCGACCCCGGTGCCGTCAGCTCACGCAGAGCTCGTTGCCCTCGGGATCGCGGAGGGTCACCGTGACCGGGCCCCGGTCGGCGGTCGTCCACGCGACCGAGGCGCCCAGCTCGACGAGCCGCTCGACCTCCCCCGGAGCCGCCTCCTCGCCGACCTGCAGGTCCAGGTGCACCCGGTTCTTCGCCGACTTCGGCTCCGGCACGCGCTGGAAGAACAGGCGCGGTCCGGCCGACGTCGGGTCGGTACACGTCGCGACGTCGGCGAACGCTCGACGGTCACCGTCCACGAGGACCTCGTCATCGCGCAGGAGGCCGGCCGACAGCAGCCGGGACACCACCTCCGTGTGATCCTCGACGTCGTACCGCAGGGCCGCCGCCCAGAACCGGGCCAGGGCGTGCGGGTCGGCGGCGTCGAAGGCGATCTGAATCCTCGGCCTCACGGGTTTCCTCCCTTCTAGTACCTCTCACCCGCGCCGGTGCCACGAACTCCCCGGCCGCGTCCGTGCGCGGTCGGATCACACGGTCTGGCGGTCGCGGCCGTCCCAGTAGCTGGCGCGGACGTCCTTCTTCAGGACATGTCCGAACAACTGCGTCAAAGCGCTGACCAGCAGGAACAACGACTATTACGCCTCGGTGCCGCCAGTCTGTTCCGTAGCTGTTCCGCGAATCTCCGGCCAAGGCCCCGCAGGTGGACGTCACGGACGCGTTCTGCGGCGCAGAGCGTACGCCGGCACGAGCTTTCGCTCTGCGGTGAAGGTCCCGGCGTCACCCTCGATGACGGGGATCTCGACGGTGACGACTCCGAGCCAGTCTCCCCTGCCCGACCGGACCCACTCATGGAGCGGGCCGGCCGCCTCCTCCTCGAGGTCGAGCGCGCCCTCGATCGGGCGCTTCGGTTTCGGGGGTCACGAGCCGGTCCAGCTTGACCCAGACAGGCCGTGCCAGTCCTCGCTGGGCAGGGACACCCTCGTCCTGCTGCCATTCGGTCGAACCCATGTTCGAATGATGACCGAGGCTGAGACCGGAGGCAAGGACGCATCAGCCTGCCGCGGTTGGAGCGCAGCAGGGGTCGGGCGCGTCGCCGGCCTCGGGCTCCCGTGTCGTCATCTGTGTCGTCATCGGGGTGCCGCATTCGCAGTCGCCGGACGCGGTGGGACCGACGCCGACGGGATGGATGCTGGTTGCGTCGGGCGCGTCGGCCGTCACGGTGTAGACCTCCCAGGGCTCCGCGCCGGGGCCGTGCACCCAGACCTTGTCCTGGACGGCGTAGCAGCAGCTGGTGTCGTTCTCGACCTGGATGAACAGACCGAGTTCGCTCAGCCGGCTGGTGGCGGCCTCGACCTCGGCGCTGCTCTCGACCTCGACGCCCAGGTGGTCCATCACAGTGGGCTCGTCGGCCTGGCCT